>CAYSPJ010000001.1:0-6997 GCA_964432875.1 uncultured Phaeodactylibacter sp.
CTAGTGCTTCGGGAGCTAAGTTCTAGCAGGCCCAAGCCTTGCTCTTTTCCGCCTGGCCTTCGTTTGGGAAACCCTTATTTAGGCTTGCTAAACGCGGGCTTCCCCGCCTCGGTCAGACGAAAAACGGCGGCGGCTTAACCTGCCGAAACTTAGTTCCCGAAGCACTGGGCAAAGATAGCAAAAGGGTGGCTATTTAGTGTCTGTCCATTTAGCTTGAACCGGCCCTGAATGAGCCTTGGCAGAAGAAAGCCGCCCGGCCAATCCGTGAAAATCCATGCAATCCGTGGCTGATGCCAAACAACCGCAGAATTCCAGAATTCTACACCCTACAATTCAGCAAGTCGCTCGGCTTTGCTTACCTTTGCGGCTTTGATGAAAAAAAGCCCTTATGCAAGCCGAATGGTATAAAGACTGGTTCGATTCGCCATACTACCACATCCTATATAAATACCGCGATGATTCTGAGGCGAATGGCTTTATTGACCACTTGCTCGAAGCGCTCAACCCCAGGCCCGGAGCGCGCATCCTGGATTTAGCCTGCGGGCGGGGGCGCTACTCCCGCCATATTGCCAGCAAAGGCTTTGAGGTAGTAGGGCTGGACCTTTCGCCCCAGAGCATTGCCTATGCCCGTCAGTTTGAAAGGGGCAACCTCACTTTTTATACCCATGATATGCGGCTGCCTTTCCGGGCCAATTTCTTCGACTATACATTTAGCTTCTTCACCAGCTTCGGCTACTTTGAGCATGAAAAAGACGATTTGCGGATGTTGAAAAGCATCAGCTCGGGCCTGCGCCCCGGCGGGGTTTTCGTACTGGATTTTTTCAATTCCCACTACGTCCTTAAGCAGTTGCTGGGCCGGGAAACCAAAGAAATAGACGGCATCGCTTTTCACATCCATAAATATCAAGATGGGCCGTTTATCATAAAAAATATCGAATTTGAAAGCCAGGGGCAGCTGCGGCGCTACCAGGAGAAAGTGCGGCTGTTTACTCAGCCGGATATAGAGCGGCTGTATCAGCTAGCCGGGCTGGAGATCACCCATACTTTTGGCGACTACTCGCTGGCCCCCTTCGAAGCGGAGCAGAGCCCTCGCCTGATCATCCTGGCAGAACACGCGCAATGATGCTGGAACAATTGCTCGAATTAGACCGCGAACTCTTTGGCCTGCTCAATGGGCAGTGGCATCACCCTTTTTTTGATGCCCTCTTGCCGTACTGGCGGGAAAAGCTTTTTTGGGTACCGTTGTATCTGGCCCTGGCGGGCTTTGCCCTCTACCGCTTTCGGGTCAAGGGCCTGTATTTCATCTTGGCGGTAGCTCTTACGGTAGGCTTGGCCGACACCATCAGCAGTAAAGGGCTGAAGAAGAACGTGCAGCGCCTGCGCCCATGCCAGGACAGCGAGCTGCAGGCCGAAGTCCGTTTGCTCGTCGGCTGCGGGCGGAGCTATAGCTTCACCTCCTCCCATGCAGCCAACCACTTTGCCCTCTCCGCTTTCATTGCCCTGGTTTGGGGGCGTTTGTTCCGGCGTATCCGCTGGCCCTTGATGCTCTGGGCAGGCAGTATCGCCTATGCACAGGTCTATGTCGGCGTACATTATCCCCTGGATGTGATTGCCGGAGGCTTGTTAGGGGCGCTGGTTGGTTATGTGATGGCAAAGCTATACCTTCGCCTTCGCATAGCGGCATGACACCACGATACCCAATCCAAAAAATTAAACCAAAGAACAACCCATGGCTTTTTGGGAATACGCATTGTTGTTTCTGGCAGTGTTGGCAGGCGGGGCTTTAGCCTTCCCCTTTCGCGGAAGCGCCAAACCAGCCTTACTATTGCTGTTGTCGTTTAGCGGCGCATACCTGTTTGGGATTAGCGTACTGCACCTCTTACCAGGGGCTTTTTCCGAACCCCAAGCTTCGCCAAGCTATTGGATCCTGGCAGGCTTTTTTGTACAATTACTGTTAGAGCAGCTGTCCCGCGGGGTTGAACACGGCCATGTACACGTCCACGAAAAAGGGCATACCGCCATGGCGCTGCAAGTCATGATCGGCTTGTCGCTACACGCCTTCCTGGAAGGGCTCCCGCTAAGCCACTACGCCGGCTTCCACCAAACCCATCATGGGCATGGACACGGGCATCACCACCTCCTCTGGGGCATTGTGCTCCACAAACTGCCCGCTGCCTTTGCGCTGGTGTCGCTCCTGTTGCTATCCCATTTCCGAAGCATTACGGCATTGGCTTGCCTGGCATTTTTTGCCGCCATGTCGCCTTTAGGCGCTTTTATGGCGGGCTCCGTCCAGCTCGACCAAGTGGCAGTGGCCAATTTATTGGGCTTCGTCATCGGCTCATTCCTGCACATTGCCACCACCATCCTGTTTGAATCGGACGACGGCCGGCAACACCATATCTCTTGGGCTAAATTGGGCATGATTATTTTCGGGATGGGCCTGGCGTTGCTCACAGGGAGCCTCTAAATCCAAGGAAATAAACAGGTTTGGATAATTGCAGGCAATATTTTTATGTTAAGGCCACACCAACTATACTTGAAAATCCCTATTTTGCCCCGGTTTACGAAATATTTTACCGAACCAGACAGGCAACTAGTATGAAACTTGTAGCTAAAATATTGATAATGACCCTTCTTTCGGCTTGCCTTTTTGCCGAAGCGCTACCCGCCCAAACCCTCATCCGGGGCGAGGTAATCGATAAAGGGTACCGGGAATCCCTGATTGGCGCCAGCGTCGTCGTCAAAGGCAGCACCGATGGTACCGTCACTGATTTTGATGGCACTTTCGAAGTCCGCACCCAGCAGCCTCTGCCCTTGACCCTGGTGATTTCCTATGTCGGCTATCAACCGATGGAACTCCTGGTCAATAAAGCCAACGAATACCTAAAAGTACAGTTGGAGGAAGAGACGATTACTACTGAAGTGGTAGAAATCAGGGGGCAGCGCATCTCCGACAAGCAGAAAGCCTCCCCATTGACCGTGGAATCGATGGACTTACTGGCCATCCGCGAAACGCCCTCCGACAACTTCTACGACGGCTTGGGCTCGCTCAAAGGGGTGGACCTGACAGCCGCCAGTATCGGCTTTAAAATCATCAACACACGCGGCTTCAACAGCACCAGCCCGGTGCGCTCCCTGCAAATCATTGATGGGGTGGACAACCAGGCGCCGGGGCTGAACTTCTCGCTGGGCAACTTCCTGGGCTCGCCCGAGCTGGACGTGCTGAAGGTGGACTTGATCCAGGGCGCAAGCTCTTCCTTTTACGGCCCGAGCGCTTTCAACGGAGTCATCAGCATGGAGACCAAAAACCCTTTTATCCATAAGGGCCTGAGCGCCATGGTCAAAGCCAGCGAGCGCAACATGCTGGAAACGGCGATACGCTGGGCCAGTAGCGCCCAAAACAGGAATGGCCAGGATTGGTTTGCCTACAAGCTCAACTTTTCCTACTTCCAGGCACGCGACTGGGAGGCGGAAAACTATAATCCCGTGGATGACACCCGTTCGGCTTTGGGCAACCCCGGCCGTTGGGATGCGGTCAATATTTATGGTGATGAGTTCTTCCCCGCCAATGACTTCTCCAACGACCTGGTCAACCTGCCCAGCAACCGCGCGGGGCTGCGCTTGTTCCACCGCACCGGCTATCGCGAAATCGACCTGGTAGACTATGACACCCGCAACATCAAGGCTAATACGGCCCTTCATTTCCGCCTGAAGCCCGCGCAAACTTTTGACTCCCCGGAATTCATCATCGCCTCCAATTTCGGTACCGGCACTACGGTTTATCAAGGCGACAACCGCTTCAGCCTGCGGGATATCCTCTTCTTCCAAAACCGCCTGGAATTGCGCAAGCGCGATAAGTACTTTATCCGTGCTTATGCCACCCACGAAGATGCCGGCAATTCTTTCGACCCTTACTTCACCGCCCTGCGCATGCAGGAAGCGGCTAAAAGCAATGAGCTCTGGGGGCAGGACTATGCCCGCCACTGGCAAACCCAGATTTTCCCGCGCATGCGCGAGCAGGGATACCCCACGCCCACCGTCAACCCGATGACCGGCCAATTGGTATTCGACTATGATATGGCCAATGCCTGGCTCAACCAGTACAATGACTCCCTCAACGTTTGGCACGCCCTCTCGGCAAACTTCGCTGACCGCGCCAACCCGACCAACCGGGATACCCGCGACTTTTTCGAGCCGGGTACCGAGCGTTTCCAAACTTTGTTCGACAGCATCACTTCCCTGAAAAACAACCAGGGAGGTACCCGTTTCTTTGACAAATCAGCACTCTACCACGTGCATGGCGAATACAACTTCACGCCACAATGGGCTGAAAGGATCGTCATCGGGGCCAACGGCCGCCTCTACACCCCCGTTTCTGAAGGCACGCTGTTTAAAGATACCGGCGATGTGCGCATCACCAACCGGGAGGTCGGTGCTTACGTTGGCATCGTAAAAAAATTCTCGCGCCAATGGACCATCAGCGGCACGCTACGCGTCGATAAGAACGAAAATTTCCCGCTTTTGGCCACCCCCGCCCTTTCGGTAGTCTGGTCGCCCGATGCCTATAATTACCTGCGGGTTTCTTTCTCCTCGGCGATCCGCAACCCAACCCTGGCCGACCAATACCTCAACCTCAATGTGGGCCGGGCCATTCTGGTGGGCAACCTCGAAGGCTTTGACAGCCTGCTGACTGTCAACTCCCTGACCGATTATCTATCGAGTAACTTTGATAAGACCAAGCTAGAATATTTCGATGTAGCACCAGTCGTGCCGGAAAAGGTCAAGACCTTCGAAGTCGGCTATCGCACCACCCTCTTTGACCGCTTGTATGTGGATGCCGGGTATTACTATAGCTTCTATAATGATTTCATCGGTTTCAATATCGGCGTGGATGCTGAATTCAGTATTTTCGGCTTGCCAAGCATGGTGCAAGCCTATCGGGTAGCGGCCAACTCGATCAATGAAGTCACAACCCAAGGCGCTTCCATCGGGATGAACTATTATTTCGGCACTTACTACCAGTTGTCGGGCAACTACTCCTGGAACAAGCTGAACAAAGCGTTCCCCGATGACCCCATCATCCCGGCATTCAACACCCCCGAGCACAAATTCAATGTAAGCCTGTCTGGCAGAGGCATGCCACTCAACCTTGGGTTTATAAAAATCAACAATAGCGGGTTCAATGTCAACTACAAGTGGATAGATGGCTTTATATTTGAAGGCTCGCCCCAATTTACCGGCAACATCCCCGGTTATGCCTTGCTGGATGCTCAGGTCAATGTAATTGCCAGGCGCATCAACACCACTTTCAAGCTCGGTGCTTCCAATTTGCTGAACAACCAAGTGTTCCAAACTTATGGCGGCCCGCTAATCGGCCGTCTGGCCTATGTTTCGATCACCTATAGCTGGGAACACAAATAATCATTCATAGCAACAAAAATCATTCATCACCAAAATCGTCTTTTTATGAAAAAAGTACTTTTACTATTCTCTGTGCTCGCCCTGGCTGCTGGCCTGCTGCATGCACAAGAGCGCTACCTCGACCCTCTTTTCCCTAATGTGGCCGTCACCGCTGATGTACCTTACGGGCTTAATGCTACGGTATTGCTGGTGCAGCAAGCAGGGCAAGCCGTCCCACAGCCCTTGCTGATGGATGTGTACCAACCTGCTGGAGATGATGCGTCTACCCGCCCCCTCGTGATTTTAATGCCTACCGGCAACTTCCTCCCGCCGCAAGTCAATGGCGGCTGTAATGGCACGAGGAAGGACGCCAGCACGGTCTTCATGGCCAGGGAATTGGCCAAGCGTGGCTATGTAGCTGCCGTGGCAGACTACCGCCTGGGCTGGAACCCCGTTGACCCCAATCAGACCGTCCGCGTATTTACGCTGATCAATGCTGCCTACCGCGGTGTACAAGATTCCCGCACCTGTGTGCGCTTCTTCAACCGTAGCATCGCCGAAGCGGGCAACCCCTTCCGCGTTGACCCGGAGCGCATGACTTTGTGGGGCGTTGGCACGGGCGGTTACATCTCCTTGGCTTCCGCTACCCTGGACACGATTACCGATACTTGGATCCCCAAGTTTACCACCCCGCTCGGCCCCATGGTTATTGAACAGATCAATGGAGATATTAATGCGGAAACAGTAGGGATCGTCCCCCCAGGCTATCCTGGCTTCCCCGCTGGCGATACGCTCTGCTATCCCAACCACGTGGGTTATAGCTCGGAGTTCCGCCTGGCAGTCAACCTGGGCGGTGCCCTGGGCGATTCTACCTGGATGGATGCTGGCGATGTGCCCATCATCTCGTTCCACGTACCAACCGACCCCTTCGCTCCTTGTGATCAAGGCATCGTACTCGTGCCCCCCCCGGTCAACCTGCCGGTAGTTGATGTAGTGGGTAGCTGCTACCTCCAGCCACAGGCCAACGCCTTGGGCATCAACGACATCTTCAAAAGCGTGACTTTCATTGATGACATCTCGGCAGTAGCCAACTCCCGCACTGGCGGTGTCGAAGGATTCTTCCCCTTCCCCTCCAACGACCCCGCGGAATCCAGCCCCTGGGCTTATGCGGGCTCCAGCAGCCCCTACGGGATTCCCGGCACGGACTGCGACATCGACTCTGCATCAGCTCATCTCGCCATCGACACCATCATGCAGTACTTCCTGCCCCGTGCCTGCCTCGCGCTGGATCTGGGCTGCGACTTGACTGGCCTGATCTCCTCGACCGCAACGCTGAATGCTGCTGAGATCAACCTCAAACTGATGCCCAACCCGGCTCAGGATGCGGTTTACCTCAATACTGATGCCGAATTCCCCATGGTTTCTATCCAGGTATATGATATGAATGGCAAGCTGGTCCGCAACCATCCCAATGTGCGGGCCAATTCCTTCACCATCGATCGGGGCAATTTGCCTCCAGGCCTGTATATCACCAGGCTATGGTTTGACCACGGCATTGCGACGCAGAAGTTTATCTTCAGGTAAGCGCCGCCATGGC
>CAYSPJ010000001.1:7097-67914 GCA_964432875.1 uncultured Phaeodactylibacter sp.
GAAGCGATGCGCGACTGGGTTGCCGGGCTTTCCAGCAAGATGACGCAGCCATTGGCCAGGAAGGCTTCCTTATTGAGCATGAGGAAGGCGTAGTTGTAATCGAAGTTGTTTTTGTATTTATTGTTGAGCACGATCTCGCGGTATTCGTGCAACGCTTCCAGCAACGGCTCAAAAGCATAACCGGCAGGCACGTATAGCTTGGACACATTGCGGCAGCCCAAGCCGAAGTAATGGAATACGTCCTCCCCCAGAGCCAGCAGTTCAGCCGCCGTCTCTTGCCCATCCAGCACCGCGATGCCATTGCGGTTTTTGCGGATGATGTTGGGATATTGATTAAAGTAAGCCTCAAAGTAGCGCGCCGAATTATTGCTGCCCGTAGCGATGACGGCATCGAAGCCCTGCAGGCGCTCGCAAATCTCGAAGTAAGCCTGGGCTCGCTCGTCGAATTGGCCGAGCAGCTTCAACAGGTAGGGCAGCAGGTAGGGGTCTTTGTCGGAAAGCTTGATGCGCGACTGGTGCCCGGCGGCAAAAACGCAGAGCAGGTCGTGAAAGCCCACCAGAGGGATATTCCCCGCCATGACCAGCCCGACGCGTTTGGGCGCGGGCGGCGCCTGGGGCAGCGTATAGCGCTCAAGCCAGGCATCCAGCTTGTCGGCGCGGAGGAATTGCCCGGCGATAGCACGTAAGGCTTGCTCCTGGTTTTCCATCGTAAACCAGGGGTTGTGCACGCTGCTGCGTTGCATCAACGCCCGCAGGTATTCGTCTTCCCCGCTCAGGTGCTCACCCAGGCAGACGAGTAGATTGATGCGTTCCTGAAAGTTCATCATAATGCTGATCGGTTGCGGTTAACTCATTGGTTACCTTCCTCATCCCTCACCTTCTGCCAAAGCGCCTCAATCCCTTCCGCCCCCAGCTTATTCATCCGGTCGATATTGCGCTGCGGGATCAGCTCGGGGTTTTCGTAATGCTCCAGCGCCTGCTCGATGAGCTCTTCGCGCAATAAGTGCAGCATGGGAAAAGGCGAGCGGTTGGTAAAATTCTCCGGGGCATCTGGCTCGGTGCCCGCAAATTGGTATTGCGGGTGGAAAGAGGCCACTTGCACGATGCCCTCCAGGCCGTTTTCCCGGATGAGCAAAGTAGTCTCCTCTAGGAAATCCAGATAATCGTAGAAATCCAACAGCGCGTTGGGGTGAATAATCAGCGTCGTTTCCAGCTCGCGGGCGGGTTGCTGGCTGAGCCAATGCGCTTCTTTGACCATCAGGCGGGCCAGCTCGACGATATCAGAATCCTCATACACGACATAGCGGATTAGCCCATTGCGGAAGGGGTGGCGGGCGAAGGGGCAGAGGTTGAGCCCGACAACAAAATGCTCCACCCAGCGGCGGGTTTGTTCAATAATGGCTTGTTGCATCAATCCAATGGGTTATTGTTAGCGGCCTTCCTCCCGGTAAGGTAGCGGCGCCAGCGTTCGAGCGCCTCCTGAAAGTCCGGGGGGAGTTCCGTTTCAAAATACATTTCCTTGCCGGTGCGGGGGTGCAGGAAGCCTAGCGAGCGGGCGTGCAGGGCATGGCGGGGCAAGACGGTGAAAGTATTTTCCACAAACATCTTGTACTTGCTGAAAATCGTGCCTTTGGCGATGCGGTCGCCCCCATAGCGTTCATCATTGAACAAAGGGTGCCCCAGGTATTCCATATGTACCCGAATCTGGTGGGTACGCCCGGTTTCCAGCTTGCACTCTACCAGGCTGACGTAGTAGAGCTGCTCCAGCGTCTTGTAATGGGTGACCGCCCATTTGCCCGTTTCACCCTCGGGAAAAACCGTGAATTTCTGGCGGAAACGAGGATGGCGCCCTACGTTGGCGCGCACCGTGCCCTCCGGAGGGTCCGGCTCACCCCAAACCAGGGCATTATAGGTGCGCTCGATGGTGTGATAAAAAAACTGCTTGGCCAGATGGGTCATGGCGTAATCCGATTTCGCGACCACCAGCAAGCCCGAGGTGTTTTTGTCGATGCGGTGTACCAGCCCCAAGCGGTCGGAGTAGGCCTCGTCCATCACCGGCAGGTTTTGTGCTCGGAAGTAGTAGGCCAGAGCATTGACCAAGGTGTTGCGGCGGTGGCCGACCCCAGGGTGTACCACCATGCCCGCAGGCTTGATCAAAACCAACAGCTCATCGTCTTCGTAAATGATATCTAAGGGGATGTTCTGTGGTTCGACCCGGCTCCCTTCACCAAGAGAACGGGGGATGACGATAGAAATCTTCTCGCCCGGCTTGATTTTATGGTTGGCCTTGATCTCCTTTTCGTCCACCAGTATCGCTCCCGACTTGATGGCGTTTTGGATGCGGTTGCGGGAGGTACGCTCCAACCGGTCCATCAGGAATTTGTCAATCCTGATCGGCGACTGCTTCCGATCCACGGTAATAAGCTGATAGTCGTAGAAATCGTCTGATAAATGCTCTTCTTGCATGCCCAATCCTTTCCTTGCCGTTTTTCAAAAATGAGGCTGCAAAATTACACCCTTATTCTGGTTACACAAATTACCTTTGCTGATAGATTAAAATAAGGAACAATGAAAAGAAAGATTGGTTTCGCCTCTGCTTGCATCCACGACCCGGGCCTGCCCGCTGGCAACAAGCCACATCAACTGCCGATATATGCTACTTCATCTTTCGAGTTTGATAGCATCGAGCAGGGCATGGCTATTTTCACGGGTAGCCAGCCGGGCTATCTCTACAGCCGTTTTGGCAACCCGACCATCGATACGGTGGCGGAGAAAATCGCTCGCCTGGAGAGCCATGGGCTAGGCATTGAAGCAGCGGGCCTGCTCAACAGCTCCGGTATGTCGGCCATTTCTACCTTGATGCTGGGGCTGCTGAAACCAGGCGACAAGATACTCACCCAAGGCAACCTCTATGGCGGCACTACCAGCCTGTTCAGCCAGGTATTGGCACCGCTACAAATTGGACTAGTCATCGAAAATCTTGCTGATCTGGAGGCGGCCAGACGCTGCTTGCAGCAAGATAAAAACATCCGCCTGCTTTATTTTGAAACCCCGGCCAACCCTACTTTGGAATGCCTGGATATTGCCGCGCTCTGCGCCCTGGCGGCGGAATACGGTTGCTATGCCGTTGCCGATAACACCTTCTGCACGCCATATCTGCAGCAGCCCCTGGCTTTTGGTGCGGATTTTGTAGTGCATTCCACTACCAAATACCTCAACGGGCATGGCAATTCCATCGCTGGCGCCATCGTCGGCAGAGATGCTGCACTGATGCAGGAAAAAGTATTGCCCAAACTCAAACTACTGGGCACCAACTGCAACCCCTGGGATGCCTGGCTGCTCAACAACGGGCTGAAAACCCTGGAGGTACGCCTGGAGCGCCACTGCCAAAATGCTCAACAGATCGCCGACTGGCTGGCTCAGCACCCTCGGGTGGAGCGGGTCAATTACCCGGGGCTCCCCTCCCACCCTAGCTACCAGATTGCCAAAACGCAGATGCGCGGCTTTGGGGGTATGCTGAGCTTTGAGCTACAGGGCGGGCTGGAGGCAGGCAAACGCTTCATGAACCGCCTCGAGTTCTGCCGCCTGGCCCCCACCCTGGGCGATGTGGATACGCTGGTGCTGCACCCGGCTTCGATGTCTCACCTCCATGTGCCCCGCGAACTGCGCATGCAATATGGCATTACCGATGGCTTGGTTCGCCTTTCTATTGGCATTGAAAATGCTGAGGATATTATGACTGACTTAAAGCAAGCTATGGAGGAGTAAAATATTGGGTTGATTTTAGCCCACTATTTAGTGCTTGTCCTGGAGCCTGCCTTTATCGCCTTGGCGCTTAGGTCTTGCTCCCTTTAGCCAACCATAACGCGATAGCAATGACCGCAGCGCACCAAAATATGATGCCCGCAGATAAGAAGTAGGAACTATAGGCCCAGGATTCCAGCTTAAAGAGGGCACCAAGCGTGGTGAGGACAAAAGCAATGGTAAACAGCAGGAGAACAATCTTCTTCATGATAAAAAATGGGTTTGGTTATCTCAATTCGGTTTTTTCAGCTTTTTGAGCAATAAAGATAGGCCATTTTTGCTTTACTTTTACTAAATTGCCGGGCAAACCAGGCCTGCTTTTGCCGCATGCCCTGGATCTAACCCGAAAAAAACTCAGTCTATGAAAAATACCGCCTTCCAGCCATGTCTTTCCCAAAACATTAAAAATCAATATCTTGGATCGACATCCAAGCAACCCGCTAGCCACGCCAGCGCAGATTATCGCAGCTGGATAAAAAGCGCGAAGCATTACCTGCTCGCGCTGTTGAGCTTGGCAGCATTATCTTCTTGCCAGGATGGGAAACTCGAAAACACCGGCCTTACCCTTGAGCCCCAAGCCGAGACGGCGCTGGAGTTTGAAAACCTGCGCCTCTACCCCATCCTCGCCAGCGAGGCTTTCATCAGCCAAAACCCAGAGGCGGCCGGGCTTCTCAACTTGCCGGAAGCCTTGGAAAACCCGCGCTTCCGCATTACTGAACACAAGCCCTTTGGCCGCTTTGGCGATGCCGATGCCGTCAACACCCTTACGGTCCAGAACAAGACCGAATCGGCCGTTTTCCTGATGGCAGGCGATATCCTGCAAGGTGGCAACCAAGACCGCGTCATCGCTCAGGATGCAGTGATAGCCGCCCGCAGTATCGGCAACATCCCGGTCTTTTGCGTCGAGCCAGGGCGCTGGTCACCACATGAAGAGGAAGCAAGGGAGGGCAGCGAAAAAAGCCAGAATATTTATGCTTTCACTGGCTACTACCACGTCGCCTCTCGCGATGTGCGCCGTGCCGCCCAATACAGCAATAATCAACAGGAAGTTTGGGATAAAGTCGCTCAAGTGACGGCAGCACACCAGGCCAGTACGGCTACCGGCACTTATACTGCCCTGGAGCAATCGACGGATTTTACCGCTGCCCGCCAGCGCTACCTTCAGTATTTTTCCAATAAGCTTGAAGGGCGAGATGAGGTAGTAGGCGTCGTCGCGGTTAGCGGCAAGCAGGTCATCGGGGCAGATGTCTTTGCTCATCCGGCTTTGTTCCGCAAACAGTATGAGGCCCTGCTGCATAGCTACCTGACCGATGCGCTTACCAGTGGCGCAAAAGCCAGCCTGGAAGAGCAGCAGATGGAAGCTTACGGCCGCAAATTGCTCAAGCGCATCCACGCTGCATCTCAGGATGCGCCCGAAGGCAGGTTCTTGCATTTTACCGACTTGTAAAAAACCACAAACTGCATTTGGAACCTAGCGCCCTGCTGCTCGAACTGCATTATTTGCCCTCTATCCAGTACTTCGCCAAACTAGCGCAGCACCGCGTAGCCTATATCGAGCAATGTGAAAATTATCAGAAAGGGAGTTACCGCAACCGCTGCCACATCGCCGGGGCCAATGGGCTGTTGCGGCTGTCCGTCCCGCTGCAAAAGGGGAAAAATGAACGGCAGCCCGTCCGGGAAGTGCGCATCGCTTATAAAGAGCCTTGGCGGGCTCAGCACTGGGGCAGCATCCGGTCGGCTTATGGCAGCGCGCCTTTTTTTGACCACTATGCCGAGCATTTGCAGCCTTTTTTTGAACAGCGCTATGAGCTGCTATTCGACTTCTCTTTTGCTTTGCTGCTCAAGCTCACCTCCATGCTCCAACTCGAGTGCGAAATCCGCCTCACGGAGCGCTTTGAAGCGGCACCGCCCCCGCAAATAGAGGATGCCCGCAACACCATCCACCCCAAGCCGCAGCGGCAAAAAAGCAGCCCGAGCTTTGAGCCGGTGCCCTACCCGCAAACTTTTGCTGAAAAACATGGCTTTTTGCCTGACTTAAGTGTTATAGATTTGTTATTTTGCACGGGCCCGGAAGCAGGGATGAGGCTGGAGGGGAGCGGTTAGCACCGGGTAAGCTGAGGCAGTTCAGCTCAATTGACAACGAATAGCAAACCGCTGATTTAACCATATTAAAACTTAACGCTGTGTCTAACCTCATCAACGAGAACCTGCAAGCCTTGCGCGCCCAAACCGAGGAAGTAGTCAAAGACCTGCACGAGCTGGCTATCAAAATAGGGCATGAAGAGCTGGCACAAACCGTCAGTAGCCTGCGCAACCGCATCCACGAACCTTTTATGTTTGTCATCGTCGGGGAAGTAAAGGCTGGCAAGAGCAGTTTTATCAATGCTTTGCTCGACACCGGGCGGGAAATCGCCAAAGTAGCCCCCCAACCCATGACCGATACGATACAGCAAATCCTCTATGGCGAAAAAGAAGAGACGATCATCATCAACCCCTACCTGAAAAAAATAATGCTCCCGGTAGAAATCCTGCGAGAGATCGCCATCGTAGATACGCCCGGCACCAATACGATTGTCGAGCACCACCAGGAAATCACCGAGAGTTTTATCCCGGCTTCCGACCTCATCATCTTCGTGTTCGAGGCCAAGAACCCTTACCGGCAGTCGTCCTGGCAATTTTTCGACTATATCCATACCGACTGGCGTAAGAAAATCATCTTCGTGCTGCAGCAAAAAGACCTGCTGCCCGCCGAAGACCTGGCGATCAACCAACAAGGCGTGATGGATTACGCGGTGAAGAAGGGGCTGCCCAATCCGCTGTGCTTTGCCGTTTCCGCCAAACTGGAGCTGGAAGGGCAACGGGAAGCAAGCGGCTTCGAACCGATGCGACAATACATCAAAGAACATATCACCGGTGGCAAAGCCCCGGTGATGAAGCTACAAAACAACATCGCCACTGCTCAAAACATCCACCAGCGCATCGCCGCCGGCCTCGATACCCGGCGTGAACAATACCAGGCTGACCTGGAATTCCGGCAAGACATCAGCGATACCCTGGAAACCCAAAAAGCTCGTAGCGACAAACAGGTCGATGTGATGACTGAAAACATCGTCGCCGGTTACGACCGCATCACCCGCCGCAAGGAGGAGGAGCTGAGCCACGGCTTGTCTTTCTTTGCCCTGCTGCGGCGCTCTTTTGCTGCCGTGTTCAGCAAAAAATCTTCCGCCAAGGAATGGCTGGACAATCTGGCTCACAGCCTCGAAGCCGAACTCAATGAAGAATTACGCGCCAAACTGAACGCTGGCGTAGTTGACCTGGCCGACAGCATCCAGCAGATGGCCAAGATGATCGACTTGAAGATCGGCACCAGCAAAACCATCCTGCGCGATGATCACGAGCTGTTCAGCGATATCGGCGAGAAGCGTAGCAACGTGCTGCGCGAACTGCAGGAACAGTTTGCCCAATTTGTCAACCGGGCCGAAAATTTCACCGACCAAAGCTTATTCCCGGACAAAGCGACCATCTCGCCTACGGTCGCCACCGGCAGCGGCTTGGCGGTGGTCGGTATCGTCTTGGCTGCCGTCGCCCAGGGTATGGTCTTTGACATCACCGGCGGCGTGCTGACTACCATCGGCCTGCTTTTCGCCGGTATCTCCTCGCGCATGAAACGCCGCCAAATCCTTAGCGGCTACAAAACGGAAATCGACAATGGGCGCGCCAAGCTGTCTGAAGACGTCAGCACCAACCTGAAAGCCTACATCCTCAATCTGAAAACAAAAATCGAGGGCAACTTCCAGAAGTTTGACTTATTGCTGGAAAGAGAAAAGGTGGAGCTGGAAAAACTGGCGGCTCAACACCAGAGCGTAGGAGAAAGATTGGAAGGGATTGCGGAGGAAGTGGGCAGCGAGCAATAGTGCCATTGCATGTATGCAACCGCATCGCTGATATATGGCACCGCTTCTTGTCTTACTTAATCTCCACCAGCGTCACCCCATCGCCCCCCTGTTCTGGTTCGGGGTGGCTGATGGTCATCTCTACTTTATACTCCCGGAGCTTCTGGCGCACCGCTTTGCGGAGCGTACCGTTGCCCTTGCCATGTAGGATACGCAAGTAGGGCGTATTGGAAAGCAGGGCCTGGTCTACAAAATCCTCTACTACTTTCAGGGCTTCATCAAAGCGCATGCCGCGCAGGTCAATCTTGGACTGGAAGCCCGTGGAGGAGGTCGCCACATCGTGTTGTACACCTCTGCTGGACTGGATCTCCAGCGGTGCTCTGGCCGACTGTAGGTCGCGCAATTGGATCATCATGCGCATCTCCCCGATTTGCACCATGGCTTTGTTGCGGTCAATGGATTCCACCATGCCCGTGGCGCCGCCGGTGCGGAGCTTGACAAAATCGCCGACCTGGATTTTCTCTTGTGCTTGCTCTGCTTGTGTTGGGGGCAAGTAGTAAATATCTTCCCGTAATGCCGTGACCTCCTGCGCCAACTGCTGCCGCTCGGCCTTGACTTGTTGGGCAATCTGTTTGGCTTTTTCCAGGTTTTGCGCCTCCTTGATCTCCCGGATGGCACGCTCGACATCTTTGTTGTCCCGAGCTACTTGCTGCAAGGCTTGCTCTTTGGATTCCAGCTTGATTTTCTTGCGGCGGAATTCCAGTTCGCGGTGCAGCTGTTCGTAATTTTTGATGAGTTTGTCCAGCTTCTCCTGCTGTTCTTTCATCTGGCGCAGCTCTATCTCCAGCTCCTGCTTCTCCCGTTGCAGGTCTACCAAGAGCTGATCGACCGCTTTTTCATTTTTTCCGGTGCGGTTCTTCGCGTATTCGAGCACTTTTTTGCCCAGGCCGCTTTTCTGAGCGATTTCAAAGGCATAGGAACTTCCCGGCCGCCCCACCTGGAGTTCGTAAGTAGGCGCGAGATTTTCCTTGTCGAAGTACATCGAGCCGTTGATAATGCCCCGGCTTTTGAAAGCATATATTTTCAGGTTGGAATAGTGCGTAGTGATGACCCCAAAAACCTGGCGGCGGTTTAGCTCATTAAGGATGGCTTCAGCGATGGCCCCACCAATCTGCGGGTCGGTACCGGAGCCGAACTCATCGATCAGCACCAGGGTTTGGGGGCTGGCGTTTTCCAGGAAGTTGCGCATGTTTTCCAGGCGAGAGCTATAGGTGCTCAGGTCGTCTTCAATCGACTGCTGGTCGCCGATGTCGGCGAATATCTCTTTGAATATCCCGAGCTCTGAGCCTTCCGCCACCGGTATCAGCAAACCCGACTGCAGCATGAGCTGCATCAGGCCCACCGACTTGAGCGTGATGGACTTTCCGCCGGCATTCGGCCCGCTGAGCATGAGGATGCGGTTGCTGCCGTGCAACTGGAAATCAAAAGGCACCGTAACCCGGCCGACCTTTTTGTTTTTCAAATACAGCAGCGGGTGACGCCCCCTGACGATGCCAAAGTAGGGCTTATCTTTGAGCACCGGCTTGGTGGCCTCCATCTGCAGAGCCAGGCGCGCTTTGGCGTGGATGACGTCATAACGCACCATGATATCCTGGTAGGCGCGCATCTGAGGAACGTAAGGGCGCAGCTGGGCGCTCAGCTCTTTAAGGATGCGGTATATCTCGCGGCGCTCGTCGGTCTCCAGATCAAAGATATCGTTATTGATTTCGATGATGGCTTCGGGTTCGATGAATGCCGTCTTGCCCGTTGTGGACTCATCATGGATGATGCCGCGGATTTTGCGCTTGTGTTCGGAAGGCACACTGAGCACGCGCCGGCCATTGCGCAAGCTCTCTACATTGTCCGCCAGCCAACCCTTGGATTTGTACTCGTTGATGATGATGCGAAACTGGCGCTCCAACTCCTTGTGCTTGGCGAGGATCTGTTTGCGGATGCGCAGCAATTCTGGCGAGGCATCGGGACGGATGTTGCCCTCCTCGTCGATTACTTTATTGATGGCTTCGATCAGGCCATTTTCAAAAGACTGGCGGCGGATGATGTCGTACAGCGCCGCATAAGTTTCCCGCCGGGAGGTATAAAAGAAAAGGAAGATATCGCGGATATTGCACAGCTGGATGTTGATCAGGCGCAAGCCCTCTTCGGGCAACACGTAACCCTCAACTTCCAACATGCGCAGCTCTTCTGAGACATCGTAATACGGTACGATGGGGAAACGCTCATCCCGTTCGAAGGTGCGTTTGAATTCACTGGCTTCTTCCAGCCGCTTATCGATAGAGCCCAGGCGGTCCATGGGCTGAAGGGCGCGTACCGCCTGTTGCCCCAAATCCCCCAAGCATTCCTTCTCCAATAATTCCAGGACTTTATCAAACTCCAATTTTTCAAATAAGTCCCTTGGTAACAGTTGCATTCGGTAACATTTTTTTTGCGGCACGCAGGCCCGTCGCTAAGCTGCCAGCCCGGCCTAATCCTCTAATTTCATGTTATTCACCACCAATTCAGCCAAATCATACACCATCACAACATCTTGCTGGTCTTTGTGTTTAACGCCATCGCTCATCATCGTAAGGCAAAAGGGGCAATTGGCAGCGATGACCGTAGCGCCGGTCTGCAGCGCTTCCTCCGTACGCTCGACATTGATGCGTTTATTGCCAGGCTCATCTTCCTTCCACATCTGGGCGCCGCCGGCCCCACAGCACAGGCCGTTGCTGCGGCAGCGCTTCATCTCCACCAAATCGCCATCGAGGGCTTCCAGCACCTTTCGAGGGGCCTCATAGATCCCATTGGCGCGGCCCAGGTAGCAGGAATCGTGGTAAGTGATGCGCTTGCCTTTAAACTCCCCCCCTTCTTTCATTTTGATGCGCCCCTCATCGATGAGCTGCTGCAACAGCTGGGTATGGTGGATTACCTCGTAGTTGCCCCCCAAGGCGGGATATTCGTTTTTCAGGGTATTGAAGCAGTGCGGGCAAGCCGTAACGATTTTTTTCACCTCGTACATCTTCAGCAGCTCGATATTCTGCAAGGCCATCATCTGGAAGAGGAATTCATTGCCGGCCCGGCGAGCCGGGTCGCCGGTGCAGTTCTCCTCCTTGCCGAGGATAGCAAAACGGATGCCTACCGCCTGCAGGATTTGGGCGAAAGCCCGGGTCACTTTCTGCGCACGCGCATCATAGCTGCCCGCGCAGCCCACCCAAAAAAGGATCTCCGGCGTTTCGTCGGCGGCGGCATAATCCGCCAAGGTTTTGATGGTAAGGTTTGGCATATTGTTATTTAGCTATATCATTGAAATCTTCAGGCTTGCGCCGCCCATGCATGATGGCGACAATTCTGACGGTGTTAAGAATAAGGATATAAATAACGAGATATTTCTTGAACCGGATGCAACGATAACCGGCTTCCTGTAGTTTTGGAAAAGGGCAAAAACCATGTAATTCAGGATTTATCGCCAAATCATCAATAATGCCCAAGAGTTCATCTACGAAAGCATCCGCTTTTTCTTCAGAGGATGCCTCTGTGAAGTAGGCTTGGACATCGCTGAGCTCATCCATCGCTCGGAAGCTCCATTCTATTTTTATCTCATGCTCTTCCATACCTTGACGAAATTCTTGACTTCGTCATGCGTCAGGCTCTTCCCCTCGCCCATTTCGCGCTGACGTTGACCTAGAGTAGCCAGCAGTTCATCTTCATCCAATGGTTCCTCACCTCCCACCAGTAGAGAAGATTCATGAATCGTCTCTACTGGCCTGATTGCTTCCAAGAAGCCTATTTCCATTAAGGACTGTAATAATTGCAAAACCGCTTTCTCTTGTTGTGGCTTAATGCTGATTTGATAAGTCATGATGCGTTGTTTCTTTACTGCTAAAACATTTCCAGTGCTGTTTTTTATTATGAAGGTAGAGACGATTCATAAATCGTCTCTACTATTCCCTGGCCCACGCATCCCGCTCCATGCTCATTGCCCAAGCTGAATTGCTATTTTCGATGCTATTGAACAGGGCGGTCCAATCGCTCGGGCCAGCTGCTTCGGTCAGGATTTCATAACGGCGCAGCTTCAAAATTGGTTCCAGAGGGTTGATGAGCACCGGACAAGCTTCTACGCAGGCATTGCAAGTAGTGCAGGCATGGATCTCCTCCCGGCTGATGTAGTCGAAGAGCGACTTGCCGTCCTGGTAGTTTTGGGCAGACAGGGGCTGAGCGGCGTCCTTTTTAAATTCCTCCTTGCCGCTATCCAGGTTTTTGCCCACCTCCTCGGCCCGGTCGCGAATATCCATCAGGATTTTGCGGGGCGAGAGCTTTTTCCCGGTGATATTAGCCGGGCAGGCAGCGGTACAGCGGCCACACTCAGTGCAGCTATAGGCGTCCATGAGGTTTTTCCAGCTCAAGCTAAAAATGTCGTTGGCGCCAAATTCCGGCAGATCGCCGCTCATCTCGGCGCTATCCCCTTCCGGGTTAAGCCCCATCATGCTTTTCACCTCGTTCATAATCGCCGGCATGTTCTCCATCTCGCCACGGGAGTTGAGCTTGGCAAAGTAAGTATTGGGGAAAGCCAGGAAGATGTGCAGATGCTTGGAGTAGGGCAAGTAGTTGAGGAAAACCAACACCATGGCGAAGTGCAGCCACCAGCCGATGCGCTCCACAACGATCAGGCTGCCCTGGTCTAACCCGCCGAAAAGGGCCGGGCCGACCCAACTGCTCATCACCAGGGTACCGGTCGCCGGATAGTGGATGGGGTCAATCTGCTGTAAAAGCACATCCGCGCCGTTCATGCTGAAGATGCCGATAATGAGCACAATTTCGAAGAGCAGGATGAGGTTGGCATCCAGGCTGGGCCAGCCTTTCATCTCCGGTTTGCGGAAACGCGGGATTTTCAGCAGGTTGCGGCGGGCCAGGAAGGCGATGGTCGCAATAAAAGCGAGCAGCGACAGTACTTCGATAAAACTGATGACGAAAGTGTAAAAGCCCCCCAGCAATGGGGCAAAGAAGCGATGTTGCCCGAAAATGCCGTCGATGAAGATTTCAATCAGCTCCACTTGGGTGAGTAGGAAAGCCACATATATAAATAGGTGCAAAACCGCCGGCAGCCAGCGCTTGAACATCTTCTGTTGCCCAAAAGCGACCAACAACACGTTGCGCCAGCGCTGGCCAGCTTGCCCCGCGATGGTTTCCTCCTGCCCCAACAGGATGTTGCGCCGCAGGCGCATGAAAGCCCGGCCGGCTATGCCTATAGCGGCGGCGCTGACCAGGATAAAGAGGAGTTGTTGTATCATGCTGCGCTCTTTTTGAGAAATTCTGCCGCTAAAATAGAAATCATTTGTCATAGCAGGCTGCATTTCGACTGGCAAATGATATTTTTGGGGTTGAAAATGCGGTGCTATCAACAGAAAGCCCTGAAAAAACCAGCAAACCCACACACATGAAAATATTGAACCAAGAGCAAATACAGCAGAAAATCAAACGCCTGGCCATCGAGATACTGGAGCACAACTTTGAAGAGCCGGAAATCATCCTGGCCGGCATCAACAACAGCGGCATGAACTTTGCCCACTTGCTGCGGGCTGAGCTGGAAAAAATCGCCCCCATGCCCCTGCCACTGACCCAGATCCGCCTGAACCCCGCCAACCCTCTTGAACAGGACATCGTAGTGGAAATGCCCATCGCGCACTTCCACGGCAAAGCAGCCATCATCATCGATGACGTGGCCAATACCGGGCGCACCATCTTCTACGCCATCAAGCCCCTGCTAGAAGTGCTGCCCAAAAAACTGGAAGTAGCGGTAATGGTAGACCGCACCCACAAGTCCTTCCCCATCAGAGTGGATTACATCGGCCTGTCGCTGGCCACTACCCTGATGGATAATATTGACGTACAACTCGCCGAGGTGAAAGAGATGGCCGTTTATTTGGATTGAAACAGGAAGCAACGCCGCCCGCACAAGAAAAGCCCGGAGCTGCGGTCAGCAGCCCCGGGCTTTTTATTGATGCACGTTTGAGAGGCATACGCCCCTATACATTACAGCTTAGTTAAAGATGTAACGGACACCCAACTGGATGCGCCAAACGTCCAGGTTGATATTCGCCCTTTTCCGGAAGGTCTCATCCAACAAGCGGAGGCTTTCGCCCGAGCCCGTGGTCACCATGCGGAACTGCGGAGTGCCTTCGGCGTCCAGCCCAGCATAAGTCAAGGGGCGGGTATTGATCACCTGAGTGCCAAGCCCCCAGTCCTTGTTGAGGAGGTTGGTGAAGTTGATGATGTCAGCACGGAATTGCAGGGTGTTGCGCTTGCCGCCTACATTGACGAAGAAATCCTGAGCGATGGACAAGTCTGCCGTCCACAACCATGGGAAGAGCGCGCCATTGCGCTCAGCATAGTCGCCGCGACGAGAGCTGAGGTAATCGTCCTGGTTGATGTAAGCATCGTAAGCAGCTGCCTGCTGCTCCGGGGTGAACAAGGTATTGCCACCAGAAACGATGGGCAAGAACTTGATATCGCTGCCATTATTTGGCACAAACATCAGGTCGTTGCCGTTGACGCCATCACCGTTCATATCCTGGTTGTAAACATAAGAGAAACGGCCCTGAGTCCGGCCTTCAGTAATCAACGAGATAGAAGTAGCCGCTACATCGCCGTATTCGATGCGGTAAGAAAGAGCACCCAATACGCGGTGGCGCTGATCGTTGAGGGAGAATGCCAGGTCTGGGTCGTTATTGCCCCTAACGCTAGCAATGTTATTCCAAGAACCCGAGGCGATAGAACCCGGGTCAACCAGGTTTTTAGCTTCGCCGAAGTTGTAGGCAACACGAGCAAACAAGCCCTTGGAGAAGCGCTTGTCCAAAGAAGCCGTAACGGTGTATGCCTGGCCTTGGTTCTGGTTGGTCAGGTAGATGGCATTCACCACGTTGTCGTTGATGCGGATAGCTTGGTTCAAAGCGGAGCCCGACAAGCCAGAGCCCGGGAAACGCGGGCGGCCATCGGGGCCAGAAGTAAAGTTAGTCGTAGCTGCTTCACGGTTGATATCGACATAAGAAACGCCATTGACATCCTGGCTGTAGATAAATTCAACCGTTGCGCTCATGCCCCAAGGCAATTTTTTATCAACCGCCAGGTTGGTGCGCCATACTTGCGGGAACCTGAAGTCCACGTCGGTCAAAGCCAATTCGTAAGAGGTCGGCGCTGCCGAGGGATCGGCGATGTACTGGATCGGCGTCGGGGTGAAGGGGCGGGTGTTCGTGTTATCAATCTGCTCGAAACCCGTCAACACGCCGTTGTTGCCGATTTGGTTGGAAATCCATACGAAGGCCGGGCGGCCGGTGAAGATGCCCGTACCACCACGGATCTGGAGGCTGCGGTCACCGGTAGCATCAATATTGAAGCCCAGGCGAGGCGACCATAGCGGCTTGGCATCGGGCAGTTTAGCGGTGCTTACCTGCAAGGGGTTGCCATCGCCATCGCGGAAGGTCTGCTTCAGCACATCTTCGTTTTCAAAGCCTGTCTCGTCAAAGAAGGGGATGTCCATGCGCAAGCCCGCCGTCAGTTTGATGCGGCTGCTGGCGGTCCATTCATCTTGCAGGTAAATCCCGCCGTAGGTAACCTTAGTCGGCTGTACCGGCTCAGGCACGCCGAGCGTGGCGTTGATGGGCAGATCGAGGCTGCCGTTAGCGTAGCGGTATTGGAAGCGGCGCAACGAAACCGGAGACTCGGTGCGGTTCGGGTTGTCGAGGTAGCCGTTCAAGTCTGCATAAAAATCATCCAGCGAGTTGTAAACGAACACGCCCTGAGAACCGGGGAAGAACACGTTGCGGTATTCCAGGCGCTCGATGCTGACACCAGTCGTGATGGTGTGCTTATTCAGGTAGATGGAGACGTTGTCCTGGATTTGGAAAGTTTTATAGGACAACTGGTTGGCGGGCGTAAAGGGCTCGAAACCAGTGGAGATATAGTTCTGCCCTTCCTGCTGGATTTCAATCAGGGGGAAGAAATCGCCTCGCGAGCCGCGGTCTTCATTCTGATTAGTATAGCCGACGATCAGGTTGTTTGAAATCCTCGAGCTAAACAAGGAGTTGAATTCGCCGATGATGGATTGGATTTTCTCAAACTGGATGTAGTTTGAGTTTTGGAAGCTCAGTGCCTGCAGGCCCCGGCGGTTGCCGAAGCCGAGTGAGGAGCTGGTGCTGATCAACTGGTCCAACTCCGAATCCAGGTTGGTGTAGCGGAGGCTGAACTTATGCTTGTCGCTGATGTTCCAGTCCAACTTAGCCAGGATTTTGCTGCTCGTCAGGTCCGTATTATAACCTTCGAAAGGCCCCGTCTCGTAGTCGAAGTTGTCGCGCAAGAAGTTGGAAACCCCCTCCAGGTCAGAGCGCAGTACCCGAGTGGTATTGCCGCCTACGTCCTCGTTGCCGCTATTGGCGCGCAGCAGGAATGGGGAGCTCCGGTTTTCAAATTCACCATTGACGAAGAAGAACAGCTTGTTCTTGATAATCGGGCCGCCAAAGCGGAAGCCGACCTGGCTGTTGTTAAACTGGTTTTGCTCCCGGTCGAAAGTAGTTTCGCCAGCATTGACGCCAGTAAGGTTTTCGTTTTGGATGTTGTAGAAAACTGAGCCAGAGAATTCGTTCGTACCAGAACGAGTGACGGCGTTGATGCCTGCACCCACGAAACCAGCTTGGCGCACATCGTAAGGAGCGAGGTTCACCTGCACCTCTTCGATGGCATCCAGTGAAATGGGCGCGGTGCCCGTACGGCCGCCCGGCTCACCTGCCAGACCAAAGCTGTTGTTGAACAGCGAACCGTCCACCGTGATGTTGTTCAGGCGGTTGTCCTGGCCACCAAAAGAACTGCCATTGGCCTGCGGCGTAAGACGGGTAAAGTCGCCCAAACGGCGGCTCAAGGTGGGGAAGGAGTTCAGCTGCTGAGAGTTTACGTTGGTGCCGGCACCAGTCCGGTCAGAGCTGAACAGGTCGCTGCGCAGAGCGATAATCTCTACGCCTTCCAATTCGACACCTTCAGAAAGCACTACATCCACGTTGGCGGCAGTACCAAGGCTCAGGTAGACATCCGATCTTTTCTGTTCCTGAAAGCCCGTGTAGCTGACAACCACCTCATACGGCCCGCCGACGCGCATGGCGGGGATGGTGTATCGGCCATCTACGTTGGTGACCGTGCCATAGCGGGTACCCGAAGGGGTGTGGACCGCTATGACCGTTGCGCCAATCAATGGCTCGTTGGCTTCGTCCAGGATGCGGCCTACCATCGAAGAGGTCGTTACCTGGCTAAACGCCATTCCATGAATAGCGAGCACGAGTACAAAGGTACCAAGTGCTTTCATTAGCATTGTGAATTTCATAAACGAGTGAGTTTAATGAAGAAAAATAAATTGCTTAAAGTTGCCGCAAAGCTACGCAGACCGATGTTAAACCAATATTAATTTTCCTTTTTTTCGACGCCATGCCGGGCTTTTTAGTGCCTTTTAGCTGACCAGCTCCTCAGGGGGCTGCATATTTTGGCCCAAATCCCCTATTTTTGCTGCCGTATCTTTGCTTCTGTATTATTCAACTCAAAACCTGAGATCATGCGTTTACTTCGACTACTGCTTCTGATGGCCTCCCTGCAAGCTGGCACTTTTGGCCTGGCCCAGCAGAATGTTGCCGTCACGGTACAAAACAACTCCTTTACCCCAAAAAACATCGTCATCACTGCCGGCGACACCGTAACCTGGACCAACACCCAGGGCATCCACAACGTAAATGGCACGCAAACCACCTTCCCTGCCAACCCCGCAAGCTTCGGCAACGGATCGGCTGCCAGCTCGCCCTGGACGTATTCGTTTGTTTTCGACAGCCCGGGCAGCTACAATTATCAATGTGACCCCCATGTTTCACTAGGCATGACGGGCACTATTATGGTTGAGCCTGCCACGACGCCTTCCAGCAGCTTAGTGCTCACTGGCCTTTTCGATGGGCCCCTGCCTGGCGGCACCCCTAAGGGCGTGGAGCTGTTCGTGCGGGAAGACATCGCCGACTTGAGCGAGTACGGCCTGGGCTCTGCCAATAACGGGGGCGGCTCCAGTGGCGTAGAGTTTACCTTCCCAGCTGTTTCCGCTACAGCGGGCACCTACCTCTACGTATCTATTGAAGGGCCCAACTTCGAGGCCTACTTCGGCTTCCCACCAGATTTTGTGGATGACGGCAACCCCTCATCCGTCGCCATCAACGGAGACGATGCCGTGGAGCTATTCCGCAACGGTACGGTGGTGGATGTTTTTGGCGATATCAATGTGGACGGCACCGGCCAGCCCTGGGAATACCTCGATGGCTGGGCTTACCGCGTGAACGGTACCGGCCCTGATGGCAGCACCTTCGTCTTGTCTAATTGGTTTTTCAGCGGCATCGATGCCTTTGACAATACCACTTCTAATGACGAAGCGGCCCTACCCATGCCCATCGGCACTTATGACCCCGGCGCAGCCCCGGGCATTACTGCCAATAATGACCAGGCTGCCACGCCCAGTGGCCAAGCGGTGACGATTGATGTACTGTCCAATGATTTTACGCCTAACCCGCTCACTGGCTTCGCCATCACCAGCTTCCCTGCCAACGGCACGGCATCCGTTATGCCGCAGCAAATCATCATCTACAACCCCAATCCAGGTTTTTGTGGCACGGATAGCTTCACTTATGAAATCTGCGATGCAGAAAATTGCAGCACAGCCACTGTAACGGTCACCGTGACCTGCCCCCTGCCCCTTTATCCCATTGGGCAAGTGACCAGCGTGAATGCTGATGGCGTAGCCGATTCGCTGAACCTGCGCTGCGAGCTGCGCGGTATTGTCTATGGCGTAAACCTTCGCCCCCAAGGCCTGCAGTTCACCTTGATAGATAATGATAACGACGGTATCGGCGTCTTCAACAACAATCGCAATTTTGGCTACACCGTACAAGAAGGAGATGAAATAGCCGTGCAGGGCCGCATCGATCAATTCAATGGCCTGACCCAAATTGCAGTAGATACCGTCTGGCTCCTCTCTACGGGCAACTCGCTCCAGGCGCCAACGATCGTCACTGCCCTAGACGAATCGACCGAATCACAATTGGTCAAGATCGAGAACCTTACCCTGGTCAATCCCAGCCAATGGAGCCCCAGCGGCGCGGGCTTCAATGTGGATGTCACGGATGGCAGCAGGGTATTCCAGATGCGCATCAACGTCAACGTTGACCTCTTCAACGAACCGGCACCCAACGGCCCGTTCAACCTCACTGGCATCGGCAGCCAATTTGATAATTCCCTGCCCTATACCGAGGGCTACCAGATACTGCCGCGCTACCAGGAAGACATCGCCTTGCTCAGCAGCACCATCAGCCCGAGCCTGGGCGAGCGCATCCGCTTTTTCCCCAACCCTGCCCGGGATGTGCTCTACATCCAAAGCCAGGAGCAATTGGATTTGATCCGCATCAGCACGATCAATGGTCAAAAGGCTGCCGAATGGCGGAAACCGGAAATGGCTACAGCCCTGGAGCTGGCTAAATTGCCCGGCGGAACCTATCTGATCACCTTCGTCAAAGGCAACCAAATCTGGGCGGCGGAGCTGCTTAAACTATAAAACTCGGGAAAGCGTTTAAGCCTTAGGGATTTCAAGCTCTTCACATCACAAGCCGGGTAGCAAAAAGCTGCCCGGCTTGTTTATACCTGGCTCATGGCAAAGAAAAAAACAATCGGTATCGCCCTCTCTGGCGGAGGGGCTCGCGGCATCGCACATATCGGAGTATTGCAAGCGCTGGAAGACCAGGGCCTAGCCCCGGAAATCATCACTGGTGCCAGCGCAGGTTCTATTGTCGGCGCTTTTTATGCTTCCGGCAGAAAACCGGCAGACATCCTGCAAATCGTTAAAAAGGCCAGCATCTTCAAGCTGTTTAAAATGGGGCTCCCTTATGCCGGCCTGACCAAACTGACCTACCTGCGCGACGTATTGGCCGAGCATATCGAAACCGATAGCTTCGAAGCTTTGCAGAAAAAGTTGTTCGTCTCCATCGCCAACCTCAATACCGGTGCTTGCGAACTCCGCGACAGCGGGCCCCTCTTCGACGTAGTAATGGCCTCTTCTTCCATCCCGCTGGTTTTTCAGCCCGTGAGAATTGAAAATCAGCTTTACGTCGATGGCGGCCTGCTCAACAACATGCCCGTCGAGCCGTTAAAAGAGCTGGCAGACATCAGCATCGCCGTCAACGTCATGCCGGATATGGAAGTCACCAGCGACGATGTGCAAAATGTATTCAGTATTGCCCAGCGCTGCTTTGACCTCTCGGTCTTAGCCAATACCCGCCCCAACATCGAGCGCTGCGACCTGCTCATCCAACCGAACGAGCTCCATAAATACAACATCTTCCAGTTGAACCGCTATGAAAAAATTTACGACATCGGCTACCAGGAGATGACGGCAAAAATGCCGGAATTGCAGCTGCTGCTCGAATAGCCTTGCTCCAGGAGGGGGAACTCTGGCCTCCGCTCCCCGCCTATTTTTTCAACTCCGAAAACTCCACTCTCAACGCCTTGGGCTCCGGCTCCATGAGCTCAGGATAGAGCACCTTATAAAACTCCAGATAATCAGGCCCGATGGTAAAGCCGTCCAGGTCGTCGTTGCGCACTTCCATATCCAACTGGTAAAGTTTTTCGATTTTTGCGCGCAGCAGCTTGCGCAAAACCGTGCGGTAGTCCTTACCCGGCGGGAAAAAGGCGCTCAATTCGATGACCTGCTTGGGTGTAGGAGCGTAGTTGATACTTTGTATGTCGTATAACGGGATAGAAGTGCCCGGTACAAACCACTCAAACACCTGCCTGATGCTAACCACTGTATCGCTCAACTGTACGACTTCGTATTTGGAATCCAGGTTGCGCCCAGCCCCTTCAAAATCTTTGATAAACTCTTCAAAGCGGCCAATGGCGTCTTTCAAAACCTGCTGCATCATCGCATTAAAAACCTGATCGCCCTGGATGCCGGGATACGAAATCGAGGCTTCATAGCTCAGCAGGGTATCTTCCCGGCTAAAGGAGATAGCGGTGAGTTCCGGCACGGGCCCGGAAATTTTCGGCTGCCAGGCCTGAGCTTGTTCTTCAGGCTGTTTGTCCGGCCCGCAAGCAGCTACCAGCACAGACGATATTAGGAGTAAAAAAGCTAGTTTCTTCATTTGATTCAAATTTGTTTTTTAAGTGACTCCAGCAATGCCCATCCATCTACTGTTTCAATAGGCTCCGGCTGATGCGCCTCCCCTCTTTCTCGATGGTAAAAATATACGCGCCCGCTGGCAAGCCGGCGGTACTGATGATTTCGCTATGCTGCCCCCCCACTGCCAGGTGGCGCTCAAAGATGAGCTTGCCGCTAGCATTGCGCAAAAATATTTGGTAGTTGCCGCCCTCAGCGCTGGCCAGTTCAAGTTGAAACTGATCGGCAAAAGGGTTAGGCGACAGCTTCAGGGACTGTAGCCCCAGCGTTTCCAGGCTCGTCACCGCGATGGAAAGCGGGAGGGAAACCAGCGTACAGCCATTGCCGTCTACCACTTGCACAGCATACACCCCGGTCTCGGAAATCGTGTAAACGGAGGCTTCAGCTCCATCGATCGGCTGCCCGTTCAAGAGCCATTGATAAGCTGCGTAGCCCTCTGGAGCGGACAAATCATTCACATCTGCCGCGATTTCTGGCCGGGGCTGGGCCGCGCAATTGACCCGCACCCGATAGATGGCGCCTTCGCTGATGGCCGCTACATAGAGCTCGCCTACGGCATCTTCTCCAAAAGCGACAAACTGGTTGTTGGCACCATCGAGCAGCTCGGTATTTACCCAGCCGCCCTGCCCATCGGATTCCAGCGACCAGAAGCGGCCGGAGCAAAAGTCGGCATAGATGTATTTCCCATACAGGAAGGGGAAGGCGCTGCCACGGTAAACATAGCCACCCGTGACGGAACACCCCACGCTGGAGTTGTTGGGATAGACATGGATAGGTTGGGTGTATTCTGCCGGGCCACCGCACCCATTGGTATTATACGCGGCAAAGCCCTCGTAGCAGCGCCAGCCATAGTTTTCACCGCCGGGGCTACCCGCAGGCTGGAAGTTGATTTCTTCCCAGGCGTTCTGCCCGACATCGGCAATCCAGAGGTCGCCGGTGAGCCGGTCGAAGCTGAAGCGCCAAGGGTTGCGCAGGCCCAGTGCCCAGATTTCATCGCGGGTGGTATTGTCACTGACGAAGGGGTTGTCAGCAGGGATGGCATAGGGCGTGCCCCCATCCACATCGAGGCGGAGCATCTTGCCCAGCAGATTCGAGCGGGTCTGCCCGGTATTCATGGGGTCGCCGCCGGAGCCGCCATCGCCCATGCTGGTGTAGAGGTAGCCGTCGGGGCCAAAGAGCACGCAACCGCCATTGTGATTGCTAAAGGGTTGGTTGACCTCCAGGAGGATGAGTTCGCTGTCGGGGTCTGCTTGGTTGGGATTAGCCGGGCTACGGCTAAAGCGGGAGACGCGCGAGTTGCCCGCGCTATTGGTATAGTTGACGAAAAAGTAACCATTATTGGCGTAATCAGGATGGAACGCCAGACCCAATAGGCCGCGCTCGCTGGCAGCGGAGTTGACCCGGGCGCTGATGTTGAGAAAAGGCTGCGCCAAGGCCGCGCCGTTGCCGTCGATAATGCGGATCGTACCGCCTTTTTGTACGATGAACAGGCGCTCATCGCCAGCATGAGCGATACTCACCGGCAGGGAGAAGCCCGTCAGGTATACTTGCAACTCGATCAAAGGCTGTGCAGAAGCCAAGGTATAGAACAAGGACAAAGTGAGGAAAAGGGCGTATTTCATCTTTTTTTCTTGTGAAGGTAAGCAAAAAATCCAGTTGCTGCCAAATGCTATTCACCGACCGGTCGCCTGTTTTGCAAAAGGCAAGAAAATTCGTTCCTTTGCGTTGACAAAGGTAAACCCTATCTTTAAGCCGTCAAATACTAAAAAAGATGCGAAACAGAATGACTTTATTGCTCTTGGTGCTAGCCGTCTGCTTTGGCGGCCCGGCCTATGCCCAAAAATCCAACATCTATCTTTTTGAAATCGCTCAGGAAGGCGGCAACATCAAACTGAGCAAGCCGCGCTACCTGACCGGCTTCAACGCCCAGGGGTATAATTCCGACCCCTCTTTCTTTTCTCCTAATGAGCTCTACATCACGGTGCGGCAGCCCCGGGCTACCCAAACTGACATTTATAAGCTTGATCTCCAAACCCGCTCGAAAACCCAGGTGACGGCCACCACTGAAAGCGAATACACCCCGGCCCGTATGCCGGAGTACTACAATTTTTCCGCGCTCCGGCAGGAAAGAGAAGGACGGGATAGCGTGCTGCGGCTCTGGCAATTCCCCGTTGACCAGTTGACCAACGGCAAGCCCATTTTCAAATACCTCACCGGCATCAAAAATTATTTGTGGCTCAACAGCCAGGAGATCATCGTTTATAAGGAAGGCGACCCCAGTACGCTGGCCTTTGTCAATACCAACAACGATCAGATCACCACGATTGCAACAGGTATAGGCCGCTATTTCATCCGCCTGCCCAACGGCAACCTGGCCTATGTGCAAAAAAGCCGTTACGACGATTGGAAAATCATGGAGAAAAATCTCTACCGCCGGCAGGAGCTGCCCCGCACCATCATCGAAACCCTGCCCAGTTCCGATTGTTTCACCGTGTTGCCCGACGGCACCTACCTCATGGCTAAGGGCAGCAAGCTTTACAAATATAGCCGGATCACGGATAGCAACTGGAAAGAAGTGGCGGACTTGCGCTTCTACGAGATCCGCAATATCTCGCAGTTGCAGATTAGCCCAGATTTCAAGCTGGCCATCGTAGCCGATTAAGCTGGAGAATATGCACAACCTTATCCTCTTTGCTCTAGCCCTCTTGCTCAGCCCTGCTCTGCTGGGGCAGGAAGCCCTGGATTATGCCCAGGCCGTGGAGCAATACCGCCTGGACTACCGCCAAAAGTTCCTCCAAACCGAACGCTCCCCCCTGGATTCAGCCGGGGTCGCACGCCTGCGCTTCTTCCCGCCGGATGAGGCATACCGGCTGGCCTGCACCTTCGAGCGCACCACAGAAGCCGAGCCTTTCGACCTGCCCACCTACAGCGGCATTACTAAACCTTATATAATGTATGGTGTAGCCTCTTTTGAACTCGGGGGAGTGGCATTTACCCTGGCGGTTTACCAAAGCTTGCAGAGCCGACAGATGCCCCTCTATCGCGACTACCTCTTCATCCCTTTCAAAGACGCTACCAATGGGGACAGCACTTACGGCGGCGGCCGCTACCTGGACATCCGCATCAGCGATATCCAAGAGGGCCGGCTTATCCTGGATTTCAACAAGGCCTACAACCCTTACTGCGCCTATAGCGATGGCTACAACTGCCCTATACCACCACCAGAAAACCACCTGCCCATCCCCATCCTGGCAGGAGAGCAGGGTTTTGAATGATGATAGCCAATAACGAGAACCGAGTAGCATACCGCAAAAATGACCTTTGACGTTACCATCCCCGTACTCGATGAAGAAGCGACCCTGGAGCAAAATGTTCTCGTGCTCCATCGCTTCCTCCAGACCCATTTCCCGCAGCCGGGCCAATGGCGCATCCTTATTGCCGATAACGGCTCTACCGACCGTACCGCCGATATCGCCCAGCAGCTCGCTCAAGGGGTGCCGGAGATAGCCTATATCAAAGTGCCGCAACGGGGCGTGGGCCTGGCCCTAAAGACTTCCTGGGGCCAATCTCAGGCCGATATCGTGGGGTATATGGACCTGGATTTAGCCACGGCCTTGCCACACTTCCTGCAAGCGTATGAAGCTCTGGCCGAGAAAGGTTATGATCTGGTTTATGCCACCCGCCTGCACCCCAAGTCGCAGGTCATCAACCGCCCCTTCAAACGGGAAGTCGCCAGCCGGGTATTCAATGCCATCCTGAAAGCTTACCTGGGCGTCGGTTTTTCCGATGGGATGTGCGGCTTTAAATTTCTGCGCCGCTCTATTTATCCCGAACTCAAGCAGGCGGGCGCCCAAAATAATGGCTGGTTTTTCTCTACCGAGTTGCTCACGACGGCAGAATGGCTGGGCAAAAGGATTTACGAGCTACCCGTGAAATGGACCGATGATGCTGGCAGCAGCAAGGTGGAAATCATCCCCCTGGCCAAGCGCTACCTGCGCGCCATGTACGAACTTAAAAAACGCAAACCCTGATGCCGGGAAACACCCCCTACCCTACCCTCGCCCTCGGCACCGCCCTCTGGGGCTGGAGCACGCTGCGCCCGGCCTGCCATGATCTGCTCAGCCGCTTCTACCAGAGTGGCTTGCGCGAAATCGATGGCGCCACCAACTACCCCATCAACAAACAGCCCAAAGACTTCCGCCTGGCCGAAGCCATCTTGCTGGAGTGGATCCAGACCCATGGTGTACAAGACCTTAAACTGACGATGAAGGTCGGCAGCCTCGATAACCTGCGCAGCCCGGAGCATAACCTCTCCAAAAGCTTCTTGCTGATGATGCTAGACGAGTACCGGCAGCGCTTTGGCAGCAACCTGCATACCCTTATGATCCATTGGGATAACCGTGCAGATGAGCCCCTCATCCGCGAGAGCCTGGAGGCGCTGGACTACGCCCGGCAGCTGGGCTTGCAAATCGGCCTGTCGGGCATCCGCCACCCCGAAATATACGCCCGCCTGAATCAGGAGTTTCAGTTCGATTTCCGCATCCAGATCAAGCACAACATCCTCCAGTCCGATTACGGGCGCTATACGGCTTTCCAGGGCCGGCAGCGGTTTACCGCCTATGGCATCAATGCCGGCGGGTTGAAGTTGGCAGCCCAGGACTACCACGAGGGCAGTTCGCTGCGGGTGCGGGGGGGCGATACCCAGCAAGAACACCCCATCATGCCCCGCCTTCGGCAGGCCATAGCGCGCGCTAACCAGGGCCACAACCGCCCGGCAATCACCAATTTCAACCATTGTGGCATGGCCTTCGCCTTCCATAGCCCCGATATGGAGGGCATCCTCTTGGGGCCTTCCCAATTGAACCAATTGGAAGATAGCCTGGCTTTTTACGGCCACCTCAAAACCGGAGCGTATGCCGATTTGTATCAAAGCCTAAAGGAGTTGCATGAAAACCAATCCTGAGCGCTATGATTTCCTCATTGTCGGCGGCGGGCTGTTCGGCATCTATGCGGCTTTGTACCTGGCCCGGTACGGCTTGCGCATCTGCTTGGTTGAAAAAGAACGCGAGTTGCTCAAAAAGGCTTCCATCGTCAACCAGGCAAGGCTGCATAGCGGCTACCACTACCCGCGCAGCGTGGCCACCGCTTTGATGTCGGATGACAATAAAGAGCGCTTCACGGCAGACCACCGGGCCTTCATCAACTTCCAGTTTGAAAAGTATTATGCCATCGACCGCTTCGGTTCGTTTACAGACCACCAGCAGTTTGAACGTTTTTGCGCGTTTATCCACATCCGGTGCGAGCCGGTAAAAACCCACCCTTTATTTAATTTTCACCGCCTGGAGGCCCTCTACGCTACCACCGAATATACTTTTGACCCTTTTTTGATCGCCGACTACTACCGGCACCAGCTCCAACAAGCCCGCCAACAAATCGATTTGCATTTGTACAGCCGCGTCTGCTCGGCCGAGGCAGAAACGGGGCAGTGGCGGGTTGTACTGGAGGATTTAAGCACGGGCACCAAACGGGACATCATTGCCAGCCAGGCCATCAACGCCACTTATGCTGGAAGCAATGCCATCAACCGCCTTTTTGGGCAGGCTGATATTGAGCTGATGCATGAAATATCGGAAATGGCCTTCGTCAGTTCCCCTCAAGCCCAGCACATCGGCCTGACGGTGATGGACGGCCAGTTTGGGTCCATCATGCCCTATGGCCTTTCCGGCTTGCTGTCCCTCTCTTCCGTGGCCTATACTCACCATAAGGTCTCCTACGACAATTTGCCGACATTCGACTGCCAGCACATCAATACAGACTGTCGCCCTGATTTCACCGCCAACTGTAATGCTTGCCCCGCCCGCCCGCGCTCTAACTATCGCAAGATGCTGGGCCAAATCCAACACTACTTCTCCGATGCCGTTCATTTTCAATACCTTACTTCTATGTTCACCATCAAGTCCAAGTTAAAAGCTAATTATATTGACGACGGCAGGCCTACAGAGATTTCTATCCTCAATGAAAATCCACCATTTTATTGCATCTTTGCAGGAAAGATAAACTCCATCTACGAAATCGAAAAAGTGGTGAGATTCTAACCAAAGCCTTAACGAATATGGCCAACAAAGTAAACGTTTCCTCCGAAATCGGGCCGCTGCGCCGCGTCATCATCCACCGCCCTGACGAAGGTATCGCCCGCATTTCCCCCAAGCGGTCCGAAGAGCTGCTCTTTGACGACATCGTCTATCTGCCCAAAATGCAAGAAGAGCACGACATCTTCACCGATGTGCTGCGCGCCTTCATCGGCCCGGAGAATGTGCTGGAAACGGCCGAACTGCTGCTGGAAGCCTTGCGCTTCGACCAGGAGAGCAAGCTGGAGATGATCAGCCGTATCGTCGATTATGAAGAGCTGCCCGTTAGTTATAAAGACCTTTTGCTCAGCCTCGAAGACGAAGAGCTCGCCCAGGTGCTGATTACTGGATACTACGCCGCTGAAGACTATTTCCTCTTTGACCCCATCCCCAACTTTATCTTCACCCGCGATATCGCGGTGACGATCAATGATCATGTGGTCATCACCAAGCCGGCCAAGATTGCCCGCTTCCGGGAAAACTTCCTGACGCGCTTCATCTTTTGGGCACACCCCATCTTCCGCAAGCTGCGCGACCAAGGCCGCATCATCAACCTCAACCGGGTAGAGGAGTTCCCGCCCTCCCGCCGCGGCGAGGTGGTTTCCATTGAAGGAGGCGACATGATGGTACTCAATGAAGACTATCTGCTCATCGGTTGCAGCGAGCGCACCACGGCTCATGCCATCCAATCGCTCAAAGATGTCTTGCTAAAAAAGGGAGTGATCAAGAACGTGGTGCAAGTCAACATCCCCAACGACCGCAGCTTCATGCACATCGACACGGTCTTTACCCAGATCAACCACAACCATATCGTGGCCTACAAGCCCATTGTGCTCGATGGGCTGGGCTCTTATGTCGAGGTCTTCAGCCGGGGCGGCATGGTGCGCCAATACCCTAGCGTGAAGGAGTTTATCTCCAAGGAGATCAACCCCAAGATGGAGTTCATCCTCAGCGGGGGAGGCGAGTCGCCCTATCAGGAAAGGGAACAATGGACCGACGGCTGCAATTTGGTGGCAATCAAACCCGGCGTGGCGCTCACTTATGACCGCAACCCCAAAACGGAAGAGGCTTTCGCAGCTGCTGGCTACCGGGTGGTGCACGCCCGTGAGCTGCTCGCCGCTATCCGCGATGGTATCCTCAAGCCCGAAGAAATCCATGACACTATCATCCTGCTGCCCTCCAATGAGCTATCGCGCGCCCGTGGAGGGTCGCACTGTATGACTTGCCCAATCGAGAGGGGGGGCTAACTCAATCAACTATAACTTATTGGAAATGATGGTTCAATCTCCATAGATTATCTTTATTTTTGCGTAATGTACCAACACGAATACCACCAGCGCGTGCGCTACGGCGAAACCGATCAGATGGGCTACCTCTACTATGGCAACTATGCTCAGTACTACGAAATCGGGCGGGTGGAGATGCTGCGCTCCCTGGGCTTGACCTACCGGGAGATGGAGGCGGAGCACGGCATCTGGATGCCAGTGGTGAGCATGCAGACGCGCTATGTGCGCCCGGCCTACTACGATGAGCTGCTCACCATCCGCACTGAATTGCGGCAGATGCCTGAAAAGTACATCACTTTCCACACCCAGTTGTTCAATGAAAAAGGCAAGCTGGTCAACGGGGGTGAGGTAAAGCTTTGCTTTGTGGACGCCAAGGCCCAAAAGACCATCAGTGCCCCGCTTTTCTTGACCGAAAAAATCAGACCGTACTTTGAAAAAGATTGACTTTAAGGCAATTAAAGAATACTTTACTCAGCACCCCTGGCTTTTGCGCAGCCTGCAATGGTCTAAGGACCGCTCTTTGCCTGGTTTTTTCAAAGTGCCGGTCTATGATGTGTTGGTCTTCCTCTACCACGAATCCAAGCGCTACGACCTCTTTACCCGCGCCAGCGCGGTAGCCTTCAACTATTTCCTGTCGCTCTTCCCCTCCCTGATGGCTTTTTTTACGCTGATCCCGGTGTTTAAACGGATGTTTATCCAGTATCTGCCCGAGGGGGAAAACTTTGACCTATACTTGCGCGTCGAAATCGAACGCATCATGCCTGGCGTCGCCGGCGACCGCCTCTTCGACTTTATCGATGACGTGACCAACAACCCACGCTTCGGGCTGTTTTCCTTTGGCTTCCTCCTGGCGATATACTTTGCTTCCAACGGCATGATGTCTCTGATGGTAGGCTTTGAAAAATCCTATAAAAAGACCTTCAAACAGCGGGGGGAATTGCGCAAGCGGCTCATTGCCGTCTTCCTGACGTTCCTGATGGCAGGCCTGGTCATGGCGGCAGTCGTTTTGATTATCTTGGGCGAATTCCTTTTCGGGCTATTGATCGACCTGGTCCAGCTCGATCAGCTCACGGGCTTTATGATCCAACTCGTGCGTTGGTTGGCGGTGATTTTTCTATTTTACGCCGGCATCGCTCTCATCTACCGCTACGGAGCAGCGACCATCAAGCGCTTCAAGTTCTTTTCGCCGGGCGCTTCGCTGGCCACTGCGCTATGCATCTTATCCTCGCTGGCCTTCTCGGCTTATGTCAATAAATTTAATACCTACAACGAGCTCTACGGCTCTATTGGTGCCATCATCGTGCTGATGATTTGGATGCAAATCATCTCCCTGATCCTTTTAGTCGGTTTTGAGCTCAATGCCAGTATCGCCATCAACCGCGACCTCAAGGAAGAGCGCAGCGAGGCAGAGATGGATTTGTAAGCCAATAAAATCAACCTGTGCATGAAAACTGAGGACCAAGTGTTAGAAAGAAATACGCCTACACTTAAATAGCCCCAAGCACGTTAAAGGATGAAACTATTTTATTGTAGAACCCTCTACATGAAAAAAGGACTGACAAATATGACACGACTCATACGCCTTTCTTTGATGGCTGCCGTTTCCCTGATTGGCTTTTCAACGGCGGCGCTGGCACAAAAATATAGCAACGAGTTCCTCTCCATTGGTGTTGGCGCACGCGCCCAAGGCATGGGCAACGCTGTAATCGCCAGCGTGGACGACGTCACGGCCGGGGTGTGGAACCCCGCCGGCTTGGCTAACCTCGCCGGGCAGGAGGGCTTACAACTGGCGGCCATGCACGCCGAGTGGTTTGCCGGCGTGGGCAAATTCGACTACCTGGCCCTGGCTTTGCCGCTGGCCAACCCCAAGCGCCGCCTGGCCCTATCGATGGTGCGCTTTGGCATTGACGCTATACCCAATACCCTGAGCTTGTACGAAAGCGACGGCACCATCAATTTCGATAATATCGTAGAGTTCTCTGCCGCTGATTATGCCTTCCTGCTCAGCTATGCCCAGCAATTGAACACCCAAAAAGGCAAGCTCATGGTGGGCGGCAGCACCAAAATAGTCCACCGCCGCATCGGCCCCTTTGCCACCTCCTGGGGCTTCGGCATTGACGCCGGCCTGCAATACCATACCGGCAATTGGCGCTTCGGCTTGCTGGCCAAAGACATCACTACGACCTTCAACGCCTGGTCTTTCAACTTTACTGAGCAGGAAAAAGAAGTGCTGGCCTTGACCAATAATGAAGTGCCCATCAATAGCGTGGAAATCACCAAGCCGCAGCTCGTCCTCGGCGCAGCACACCGCTTCCAGTTTAAAAAAGTGGGGCTGATGCCCGAGATAGATCTTACCGTCACTACCGATGGCCAACGCAACACCCTGTTTTCTGCCGCCCCGTTCAGCGCCGATTTGTCGGCAGGCATCGACGCCAACTATAGTGGCTTCGTCCACCTGCGCGCGGGCGTTAGCCAGTTCCAGCGCATCACCGATTTTGATGGCAGCCAGAGCCTGCGCGCCCGCCCCAGCCTCGGCTTGGGCCTGGCTATCTCCAGCCTGCGCATTGATTATGCTTTTACTGATCTAGGCAGCGAAGCAAGTACTTACTCTCACATCATCTCCTTGATGCTGAGCATCAAGCCGCGTAAAAAGGCGGAGGATTAGTGGGTAAGCATACTTTTTTGGCAAACATGCCGCTATTTTGCAAGCCATTTTGCGCTTGCAGTTGTTATGCTGGAAAACGAATCAAAAATGCTCCGCAATTATTTTAGTAATACCATTCAGAGCCTGCGCCTGCTCGCCTTCGTGGAGGGCGTCTCGTTCCTGCTTATCCTTTTTGTAACGATGCCGCTCAAGTATTGGGCTGCCATGCCCCAGCCCAACCTCATCGTCGGCATGGCACATGGCATACTCTTTATCGGTTACATCGCGGCAGTCCTGCTGGCCCGGGCCGAATACGGCATAAGCCTGAAAAACACTTTTTGGTCTATGCTCGCAGCAGTGGTCCCTTTTGGCACTTTTGTGGCGGATAGCCGCATTTTTAAACCGATACAACAGCAAGCCAAGGCACAAATGCTCGGCTCGAAGCTCGAGAAAACACCTGAAGGCAGGGGCCGGGGCAAACTTTAACAAATCGGGGCCTTGCCTTTCTCAGAAAAACCCCCTTACTTTGTAGCAGCCGAATGAGGCTGTCGAATACCGTGCAAGTATCAAAATGTTTTGACTCTACATTTTCGACAAATTAGAGTTTAGACTCGGGTTGTCTAGGGCGGGCCTCGATCTCATGCGTCACAGCAGAGACTTCTCTTCGGAGGCAAGGGGATTACCGAACCAAACCGGCAGCTCTATGAATGTTTTTCCAGAGGGTCCAAAAACTGCCCTGATACTTGTTCGGTATTTTTCAATAAAAAAGCTGCGGCCGCCATCATCGGCAACCGCAGCTTTTTTTATTTTCCCCCTAAGGGCAATTACATCATATCATCGCCATACATATCCGGTGAGCCATTCATCGCCCCCTCTTTCTTCTTGGGCTTGTCGCTGATGGCGCAATCCGTCATCAAGACCATCCCGGCGATAGAAGCGGCGTTTTCCAGTGCTATCCGGGTCACTTTGACGGGGTCGATCACGCCGGCCTTCTTGAGGTCTTCGAAGACATCGGTGCGGGCGTTGTAGCCGAAGGCACCCTGGCCTTCCTGTACTTTTTGCAGCACTACCGAGCCTTCTACTCCCGCGTTATCGGCAATCGTGCGCACTGGAGATTCCAGAGCTTTCTTGACGATTTGAATGCCGATCTTCTCGTCTTCATTATCAAACCGGACGCTATCGAGAACGGACATCGCGCGCACCAGAGCTACGCCGCCGCCAGCTACGATACCCTCTTCTACGGCAGCGCGAGTAGCATGCAGGGCATCGTCTACGCGATCTTTCTTCTCCTTCATTTCTACCTCACTGGCTGCGCCGATGTAAAGCACAGCTACCCCGCCCGAGAGCTTGGCCATGCGCTCTTGAAGCTTCTCTCGGTCGTAATCGGAAGTAGCTTTCTCAATCTGCTGCTTGAGCTGATTGACGCGGGCCGTGACTTGCTCGGCCTGGCCTTTGCCTCCGACGATGGTCGTATTGTCTTTATCCACCTTCACTTTTTCAGCCTGGCCCAGATGCTCCAGCGTAGTATTTTCCAGCTTGTAGCCTTTCTCATCGCTGATGACGGTGGCGCCAGTGAGGATGGCGATGTCTTCCAGCATAGCCTTGCGGCGGTCGCCGAAACCAGGTGCCTTGACGGCAACGACATTAATGGTAGAGCGCAGCTTGTTGACCACCAGGGTGCCCAGGGCTGAACCGTCCACATCTTCAGCGATGATGAGCAGCGGGCGGTTTTGTTGTACCACCGCTTCCAGCACCGGCAGGATATCTTTGATATTGGATACCTTCTTATCGTGCAGTAAGATGAAGGGGTTGTCGTATTCCGTAATCATCTTTTCCGTGTCGGTGATGAAGTAAGGCGACAAATAGCCGCGGTCGAACTGCATACCGGATACTTCCTCCATATAGGTTTCTGTGCCCTTGGCTTCTTCTACCGTAATGACACCATCGGCGCTCACCCTCTTCATCGCATCGGCAATGAGCGTGCCGATTTCTTCATCGTTGTTGGAGGATACCGTAGCTACCTGCCGCACTTTTTCGAAGTCGTTTTTCACCACTTCAGCTTGTGATTGGAGGTTTTTTACCGCTGCAGCTACGGCTTTGTCGATGCCGCGCTTGAGGTCCATCGGGTTGGCGCCCGAAGAGACGGTCTTCAAGCCAGCAGTGACCATGGCCTGGGCCAGTACCGTGGCGGTAGTGGTCCCATCGCCGGCAGCGTCAGCCGTTTTGGAGGCGACTTGCTTGACCAGCTGGGCACCCATGTTTTCCATGGGGTCTTCCAGCTCGATTTCTTTAGCCACAGTGACGCCGTCCTTGGTGATTTGTGGCGCGCCAAAACTCTTCTGAATGACCACATTACGACCCTTTGGGCCCAGTGTCACTTTAACCGCATCGGCTAGTTTATCAATGCCCTTTTTGAGCTTCTCCTGGGCCTGGCTGTTGTAATAGATATTTTTAGCAGACATAGTACGATTGATTTTTGGTAGTTAAACCACTAGTTTGATAAAAAAAGCAGGTGCGGTGTTTATCCGAGGACGACCAGGATGTCGTCTTCCCGCATGATGAGGTATCCCTCGCCCTGATATTCCAGTTCCTGGCCAGCATACTTGCCGTACAAAACGGTATCGCCGACTTTAACCGTCATAGGCTCTCCATCTTTGCCCGGCCCCACCGCGACGATTTCGCCGCGCTGTGGCTTTTCTTTGGCGGTATCCGGGATAATAATTCCGCCTTTGGTCTTCTCCTCGGCTGGCGAGGGCTTGACCACTACTCGGTTACTGATTGGGCGCATTGTAACTGCACTCATAGACTCTACTGTTTTGGATGGTTTTTGTTTACGAATTTCAAAGTCATACCACGGGCACTTTGCCCTCTTTGCGCACTGCAAAGGGAGTGCCAGAGCGTAGCAAGGATTACAGGATACTACATAGCTATTTGATTTATAGAGCTATAGGCAAAAAACATTCTGAAACCTGCCAAAAAGAGCAGGCGAAGGGCTGACATTTCAGGCTTGCCAAGCTGCCATTTTGACTGCCACCCCAGCTGCTTGGCTCAGAGGGCCACCCCTACAACTCCCCCGTCTCAATCACAACCGATTCAGCTAAGGTCCGGTGTACCGGGCATTTGGCCGCAATCTCGATCAAGCGCCGGCGCTGTTCCTCATTCAGGTCACCAATCAATTCGATTTTTTTGGCGATGTGGTTTACCATGCCCATCTTACCGTTGTCCAATTTGACATCTTCGGCATGTTTGCGGGCATAGGAAAGATAGACGAACACCTCTTTTAAAGCCCAGCCTTTGCGCTCGGCATACATTTTAATGGTCATAGCCGTGCAGGCGCCAAGCGATGCATTTAGCAGTTCATAAGGAGAAAAGCCCAGGTCGTCTCCTCCTATTTTCGCTGGCTCATCAGCCAGGATGGCGTGGCGGCCGTTGGAGATTTTAGTGGTGAACTTGTTTTCCAGATCGAGATGGGTGGCCACCTGCTCTCCTTTGGTCGAGAGCAGCTTTTCTGCAGGTTTTTCCAGATATCGGCCTACCCAAGCGCCAATCACCGCTGCCACGTAGTTGCTGTCATCCCGATTGCTCAGGAGGTGGTCGGCCCCATCTAGCGATACAAAGCTCTTGGGGTGAAAAGCGGCCTGATACAGCTTGGCCGCATTTTCGATCCCCACGATGGCATCCTGAGGCGAGTGTAAGATCAACAGCGGCTTGCGGAGTTTTTTGACCACTTCCAAGACTCGGTTGGCCTTGATATCCTCAACAAATTGCTTTTTGATGGTGAAGGGGCGCCCACCGATATGGACTAAGGCCTCGCCACGTGCAACGATTTCCGGCAGATCTTCCTGAAACAGATGCGCCACGTGTGCAGCCTCAGCCGGCGCTCCGATTACGGCCACGGCCTGGATGGCGGGCAATTGTACCGAAGCCATCAAGACGGCCGCTCCGCCAAGCGAATGGCCGACCAAAAGCGAGGGCATCTGATAGTGTTGGGCCAAATACTCGCTCACCTCGACGAGGTCCTGGACATTGGCCGAGAAATTAGTTTCAGAAAAATCGCCTTCGCTGCGCCCCAAGCCCGTGAAGTCGAAACGCACCACCCCGAAGCCGTGGTTGGCCAGCTCGCGGCTGATGTTGCGCACCGGGCCAAAATCACTGGTACAGGTGAAGCAGTGGGCAAAGATGGCGTACTGCCGCGGGCGCCGCCCGGCAGGAAGCTCCAATACGGCATGGAGTTGTTCTCCTCTGGAGTTGGTAATTTCGAGTTGCATAGAGTTTGATAGTTTTGCGATAATAACTGCGCCACCTCGAATGGCAAAGGGGCCAAGGCCCAGCAGTGTTAAAAAATCTTCCCATACTGCAAAAACAAGCAATCCTGAGGAGGGAATCCTACCCCGGCTTGCTCCCCTCAGGCTTGACCGCCTTCAACCCCAAGCCCTCCCCTGTTTTCAGCATCAGCGCATAAGCCTGCTCGTAGTCATTCTCGATTTCCCCATCGAGGATCGCCTCGCGGATGGCATTCTTGATGATACCTACTTCTTTAGAGGGCGGGATGCCGAAAGTCTCCATGATAAGCTCGCCAGAGACGGGCGGCTGCCATTTGCGCAGGTGGTCTTTCTCTTCAATCTCCTTCAGGCGTTCGCGCACCAACTCATAGTTTTCCAGGTAGCGTTTGACCTTATTGGGGTTTTTAGAGGTGATGTCTGCTTCGCAGAGCAGCATGAGGTCGTCGATGTCATCTCCCGCATCGAAGAGCAGGCGGCGGATAGCCGAGTCGGTGATATTCTCTTTAGTGACGCTGATGGGGCGCAGATGCAGGCGCACGAGCTTCTGCACATACTTCATCTTGGCATCGGTAGGCAGGCGCAGGTTGCTGAATATCCTGGGCACCATAGCGGCACCCAACACTTCGTGGCCATGAAAAGTCCAGCCCTGCTCGGGATGGAAGCGCTTGGTGGGAGGCTTGGCAATATCGTGCAGGATGGCGCTCCAACGCAACCAGAGGTCTTTGGTTTTAAGGCTCAGATTGTCCAGCACCTGCAGGGTGTGGTAAAAGTTGTCTTTATGTGCCCAGCCATTGCGTACCTCCACGCCTTTCAGCGCATTCATCTCCGGGAAGATGAGCGCCAGAAGGCCGGTATCCATGAGCAGCTTAAAGCCCACGGAAGGTTGGTCCGATAGGATGATCTTGTTCAACTCCGTGGTGATGCGCTCCTTGGAGATAATGTGGATGCGATCGCGATAAGCGGAGATAGCGGCCAGGGTTTCTGCCTCGATTTCAAAGCCCAGCTGGGTAGCAAAACGGATGGCCCGCATCATGCGCAGGGGGTCATCGGAAAAGGTCTTGCCCGGCTCCAGGGGTGTTTTGATGATTTTGGACTCCAGGTGGCTCAAGCCATTGAAGGGGTCGATAATCATGCCGAAGTCCGCTTGGTTGAGGCTGGCAGCCAGGGCGTTGATGGTGAAATCGCGGCGGTTTTGGTCGTCTTCCAGGCTGCCTTCTTCCACTGTGGGCTTGCGAGAATCTGAGCGGTAAGACTCTTTGCGCGCGCCAACGAATTCAACCTCTAAATCCTTATGACGCAACATAGCTGTGCCAAAGCGCTTGTAGACCGTGACCCTGGGGATAGGGCGCAAGCGGGCTGCCACCTCCTGCGCCAGGCGGATGCCGCTGCCCACGCAGACGATATCCATATCCTTGGAAGGGCGAGCCAATAGCCGGTCGCGGACGTAGCCACCCACCACATAAGCCGGGTATCCTAAGTCCCGGGCGGCTTCGCTGATGACTTCGAATATTTTGCGCTCGTAGGCTTGTATTTGAAAAACCAAAATCCGTCTGTTTAGGTAAACTGAATAAAGCAAAGCGGCACGGCGCTTGATGCGGCCCTGCCTTAGTGATAGGAGGCTGCCGCCACTTCGCTATACAATTCTTCTATTTCATCCAGGATGGCGTAGAGCGCCTCCGGAGTATCTTCCGTCACCAAACGCTTGCGGAAGTCCTTGATGCCGGCATAGCCCCGGAAATAGTTGGTGTAATGCCGGCGCATCTCCAGCACCCCGAGCTTGAAGCCCTTCCATTCGATGGAGCGCCGCAAGTGCTCCCGGGCGGCATCCACCCGTTCGCTGGTGGTAGGCGGAGGAAGCAGCTCGCCGGTCTGCATATAGTGCTTGATCTCGCGGAAAACCCAGGGGTAACCGATACTGGCACGGCCGATCATGATCCCGTCCACCCCATAGCGATTGCGGTATTCCACGGCTTTCTGGGGGCTATCGATATCGCCGTTGCCGAAAACCGGGATATGGATGCGGGGGTTTTCCTTGATCTTGCCAATCATCGTCCAATCCGCTTCACCTTTATACATCTGCTTGCGGGTCCGGCCGTGGATAGAGATAGCCTTGATGCCCACATCCTGCAGGCGCTCGACCACCTCTTCGATGAAAATAGTCTTTTCATCCCAGCCCAAGCGCGTTTTGACCGTGACGGGCAGCTCGGTGGAATTGACCACGGCTTTGGTCAGGCTGACCATTTTGTCGATATCCTGGAGGATGCCGGCGCCCGCCATTTTACAAACAACCTTAGAAACCGGGCAGCCATAGTTGATGTCGAGCACTTCCGGCTTGGCTTGCTCCACGATTTCGGCGGCACGCATCATCGAGTCATACTCAGCTCCAAAAATCTGGATTCCGATGGGGCGCTCATAATCGTATATATCAAGCTTTTGCACGCTTTTTTCAGCATCGCGGATAAGGCCCTCCACCGAAATGAATTCGGTATACATCATATCACAGCCCTGCTGTTTGCACAACGCCCGGAAGGGCGGATCGCTCACGTCTTCCATCGGCGCCAGCAAAAGCGGGAACTCCCCAATCTCGATATTTCCAATTTTAACCATTCGTATATCTGTATCTTGCTTTAGCCTGCAAAGTTAATGAAAAGGCTCACACCACAAAAACACCTGTAAAAATAAAGGGTTCCTCAGCGATGCATTTTGGTATAATTATCGACAAAATAATACCGTCGGCACGGATAAAGTTATAATTTTGCCCGCCGTTAAGCAGCCTATATCCCGATATCAAACTTGTAAACACTAATAATATATAATCTCCATGCTAACCGCCATCATCCTCAGCTTCATCCTTGGGTATCTGATCATCGTATTTGAACACCCCTTAAGGCTGGACAAAACTGTACCCGCTCTGATCATGGCAGCGCTGTGTTGGGCATTGCTCGCAGTAGGTTTCAACAATGGCTGGATATCTGTTGTGGATGCTCATGATCACGTCTTCAGCCTGAACGGCTTAGTCGGGGGCCAGGGCCCGGAATTTGAACATGCGGAGGAAGGTTTTGTCAATACCCTGCTCCACCACATGGGCAAGACGGCTGAGATCCTGATTTTCTTGATCGGCGCGATGACGATTGTTGAAATCATCGACTTGCATCGTGGTTTTGATGTGCTGAAAACTTATGTGAGGACCAGAAACAAAAAAAAGCTGCTGTGGATTATCGGCATCCTGGCTTTCATCCTTTCAGCCATTATTGACAACCTGACCGCCACCATCGTACTGGTCACGCTGCTGCGCAAGCTTATCGCTGACCGTACCGAGCGCATCTGGTTTATCTCTTTGGCGGTGATAGCCGCCAACGCTGGCGGGGCCTGGTCGCCTATTGGCGATGTGACCACCACCATGCTCTGGATCAGCCGGAAAGTCTCGGCGATGGGCCTGATTGAAAACCTGGTGGTCCCTTCTATCGCCTGTTTTGCGATACCCTTCTTGTTCAGCATGTTCCTACCTGCCTTCAAAGGAAACATTACGATGAACGAACAAGAGGACTATTCCAAAGAACACAAGTTGCTCAGCAGCAAAACGATGCTTATCCTGGGGTTGAGCGCCATTGTTTTTGTCCCGGTATTCAAAACCCTCACCCACCTGCCGCCTTACCTCGGCATGATGCTCAGCTTAGGGATCGTCTGGCTGGTTTCTGAATACATCCACCCTGAAGAAAATTTTACCGAGGAACGTCGGCACCTCTACTCGGCACATAAAGCGCTGGGGCGCATCGAGATGTCCAGCATCCTGTTTTTCCTGGGCATACTCATGGCCGTAAGCGCCCTGGAAAGCCTGGTCTTTGGCAGCGTCATGCACGAGGGGCAGGAAATACAAGTCGGTACCCTGCGTTATGTTGCAGAGTGGCTGGATACCGTTGTGCCCAGCCAGGATGTGGTAGTGGTCTTGCTGGGCTTTGTCTCCGCCGCTATAGACAACGTACCGCTTGTAGCCGCTTCAATGGGGATGTACGACTTGCCAATGGATTCTAAGCTCTGGCATTTCGTTGCTTATGCAGCCGGTACCGGAGGCAGTATGCTGATTATCGGTTCGGCAGCCGGCGTAGCCGCCATGGGCATGGAACGCATTGATTTCATTTGGTATCTGAAAAAGATTTCCTGGCTGGCTTTGGTTGGCTTCCTGGCTGGAGCAGCGGTTTTTTTGGCACTCCAAGCTCTGTAGCAAAAGGTTAATTCGGGAAAGCCCGACAAAACATATACTATGACTCAGAAAATCAGTGTTTCGGCAGTATTGGCACTTTTGCTTTTTGCTTGTGCGCCAGGCAACGAGAAAATGCTTTGCGGCCAGTGGCAAGGTATCGTCGTACTGGAAAATGGCGACTCGCTGGAGATCGACCCTTCGGTCATCAAGATAAGCTTCAATGAGCACAATGGCTATACTTATGCCAGTACGCTCAACTATCAGGAGGCCGGCACTTTCTACGCTGATGCCAAGTACCTCTACACCACCGACACCCTCAACCAGGCGACTACAGAAAAAGCAGTCGAAATCGTCATGCTCACCGAAGATTCTTTGTTTTTGAAAATGAGCGATGCTGGCCAAGAGCGTTTGCTGAAGCTGGTAAAAACTAAATAGGGTCTGTCTTTATAGACCGATAGCTCCTCACGCCATCATCACTACCCCTTCCCTCCGGCGGTCGGCAGCTGCCGACCAGCCTTTGCCAAATCGGTAAACTGCATTCACGCCACCGAAGAACAGCGAGAGGTCTTCCCAGTTTTTGACCGGCGTATCTTTGAGCTCACGGGCAAGCAAGTTAGGGAAGCCCGGCTCCAGGTGAAAACACGCGCCGTCGAAATGGGTACGGGGAGCGGCGACCGCTTCCTCCAATGGCAAGCCGTGCCCGGCCAACAGGTAAAGCACCTGCCCAATTGCCGTAGCGATACGCCCGGCACCGCTGCTGCCCAAAACGCCCTGCAACTGATTAGATCCATCAAAAAGAAGAGTCGGCGCCATCATGGAAGGCAGGCGCTGACCAACTTCCCACGAATGGAATCCGCCGGGCAACAAGGCCGCTTCGCCCAGCATATTGTTGAGCTGGATATCCGTATTGGCCACAAAATAGCCACAGCCCTCGCCATTGGTAGCTGTAAATGCCGCCGCGTTGCCTTGTTTATCCTTGATGCTGAAGTGGGTAGTACTGCCCATCCGGGTGGCTAGCTGTACGGTCAGAGCCAGGCGTAGCTTCTCTGGATTGTTTCGGAACTGCCAGGCCTGCCGCTGGGCTTTCAGCCACAGGAAGGCATGCTGCGCGGAAAGATGCTCCGGCAGGGTACCATTTTGGGGCATCGAGGAAAGCAGGAAAGCCAGCGCAGTGCCTCCAATACTAGGCTGAGGGTTGACTAGTACTTTCTTGCCCCAGAAAGGGAGTGCCAAGGGCGCTCGCACTTCAGCCTGATAGCTCTCGAAATCCGCCCGGCTCAGATGGCCGCCTTGGGACTGATAATCAGCCGCGATCTTAGCGGCCACTTCCCCCCGATAGAAGGCAGCGGGCCCTTCGCTGACGAGGTAGTCGAGGAAATCGGCCAGTTGAGGCATCTGTAGCAACTCGCCCTCCCCGATTAGTCTTCCATTGCGAAAGAACAGGCGCTGCCCTTCTTCGCGCAATTGTAAGATGGGGGCAAGCAACTGAAACAACTGCCTTTGGAAAGGGATGACTGCTACCCCAGCCTTGGCTAATCCGATCGCGGGTTGAGCCAGCTCGCGCAGCGGTAAGCTCCCGAAGCGCCGGTGTAACTCGAAAGCCCCCGCAACCGCCCCAGGCACAGCCGTAGCCCCCAGCCCCACTTGAAAAGCCTCGCGCGCATCGCCAAAGTCAACGTCGATCGGAAAAAAATCCAGTTCTTTTGCCGGGCGTTTTTCAGCTGGAGACTGACAGAAGCCATCGATTAGCCAGGCTTGCCCTTCCTCAGCTGAATAGTAGTGGGCAAAAACACCTCCGCCTGCCGAAGACATACAGGGTTCGGCCACCCAGGAGGCGAAAAATGCAGCTACGGCAGCGTCTGCTGCGTTGCCACCAGCTTTGAGTATCTCAAAAGCGGCCTGAGCAGTCGCTACATGGCCCGCGGCAATAGCGATACTCATCAATGCAATCCTTTTACGTCGACATTAACCCGCCCTTTTAGCACCAGCTCCACCGCGATGGATTCCGGTTTGAGGTAGGCATTCTGAATACCAAACTCCTGCAGCTCGCCTTTCAGGCTGATGCCCTCCGATATTTTGTAATCCCGCAATTGCTCTTGAAACTGTACCTGCATTTCCTTGAGGTTGTAATCCAGCAAAAAATTCATGTTTTCTTCGATTTTCTTTTTGATAGTGCTCTTTAGCAGCCAGCCTGCCGAGCGGGCCAGGAAGCTGCGGGTATCGAGGGTATAGTCCAGGTCACGGATATCAATGGTATTGAGGCGAGGGTCGTAAATTGGCTTGCCAACCAGATAGATGCTGCCGTTGTAGCTGCCCTGCAATACGGTATTGACCACCATCTTATCGCCCTGCCCATAGAGCTCGATATCTTTAATCGTCACGGAGCGCTTTCCCTGTGAAAAGGTTTCATTGACCAACTGCTGTTTGGCGATGCGCTCGGCCTCTTCGTAAGAAATATCCGTATTGATGTGCAGGGTGAAGCCCTCTAGCGCCTCTTGTTGAATCTGTAGCGGCGGCAACGGCGTAGGCCGGATGTCTTGCGGCCGACGGCCGACACGCACTTGGGGCTGACCTTCCACGAAAATATTGCTGCGGATGTAATGCCCTTTCATCGACAAGGGCGTCATACCGATAAGTTGAGGGTTGACCGTTAGCCAAGTGTTATACGCTTCGGAAATCAACATGGGCTGAAACATTTTTTTCCAAGTATCCTCCACCATTTCCCGCAGATTGAACTGCTCCTGCACCAGTTGATCGATATTGCGGCTGATAACCGTGCGGCTGTTCTTCAATACTATATCGGCAATAAAACCGATCGGCAGGTTCATCGCGCCCATACGCAAACGGGGTTTTTGAGCCCAGTCAAAGCTCTCGATCTCCGTGAAGGTTCTGATTTCCCAACTGCGGGAGATGTCGAAATTGGTTCGAAAGTTGAGCGTGAGCAGCCCGTCGGCCTCTACTTTACTGATGCCAAGATCGTACTTAATCCAAAGTTTTAGTGGCACCCGATACTTGATTAAGTTGCTGTCGATAGATAGGCGGATGTTTTCGCGCTTTTCAGCGCGGATCATCATGCGGTCGCCATCTTTGAGGTCTTTATCTTCATAAATCGCCCCCTGCAGCTGCTCATTTAAGGATTTTTCAAGCTCCCGCACATCAATCTCTACCGGAATATTGATTGCGGAGCTTTTTTCTTCATAAACCGTCTCGTATTGTTCCATAGGCCGTGAGGGTTGTTGTTGGGCGGTTTTGCAAGCGCCCCCTAGCATAACAGCCAGGGCTATGGTCATGGTTGAAAAGCGGTGCATATTGCTGTTGATTTTGGATGTGAAGGTAATTTTTTTTTTGACGACTATCGAGTAAATCAGGAACGTAAGCGCGCTACGAAGCCCCTCCCCTGCTCAACCAGGGACACGGCATCGCTTCTCCACTACCGGATTCACCAAGCTACATATTAGCACATCCACACATTTACCTATATTGCGGGCGAATAATCCAAAACAAAGCATCGCAATGAAACATTACACACCACTATTCTTCTTCCTGGCCCTGGCCGCGCTGCTCAGCTTTCCGCTGGCGGCACAAAAGGCTCGCCAAACAACACCTGCTGACGGCGGCGAAAAATACGACGAGAAGCTCTATAGTTCGCTCGAATGGCGCAGCATCGGCCCCTACCGGGGCGGGCGTTCGGCAACGGTGACTGGCGTGCCCGGCAAACCCAATCTTTATTACTTCGGCAGCACCGGCGGCGGCGTCTGGCGCACCGCTGATGGCGGGCAGAGCTGGAAAAACCTCTCTGACGGCTACTTTGGCGGCTCCATCGGCGCGGTGGCGGTCAGTGAATATGATCACAACGTGATTTACGTAGGTGGGGGTGAAAAAACGATACGCGGCAACGTCTCCTATGGCTACGGCATGTGGAAATCGGAAGATGCCGGCAAGAGCTGGAAAAATATCGGGCTGAACAACTCCCGCCACATCCCGCGCATCCGCATCCATCCACGCAATCCAGATATTGCCTATGCCGCCGTGCTGGGCGACCTCTTCAAATCAAGTGAAGAGCGCGGGGTTTACCGCACCAAAGACGGCGGTAAAAGCTGGGAGCGCATCCTCTTCGCCAATGCCGACGCCGGCGCCATCGACCTCATCCTCGACCCCAGCAACCCCCGCATCCTCTATGCCTCCACCTGGCGGGTGCGCCGAACGCCCTATAGCCTCGAAAGCGGCGGAGAGGGCTCCGCCCTCTGGCGCAGCACCGACGGCGGGGATACCTGGGAACAGCTCAACGCTAAAAAAGGCCTGCCCCAAGGCACCCTCGGCATCATCGGCATCGCGGTGTCTCCGGTCAATCCAGAACGGGTCTGGGCCCTCATCGAAGCCAAAGAGGGTGGGGTCTTCCGCTCTGACGACGGCGGCAATACCTGGCAAAAGCTCAATGATGACCGTTCCTTGCGCCAGCGCGCCTGGTACTATACCCGCATCTATGCCGACCCCCAGGATGAAGACGTGGTTTACGTGCTCAACGTCCTCTATCATAAATCTACCGATGGCGGGCGGACCTTCAAATCCTTTAACTCCTCCCATTCCGACCATCACGACCTCTGGATCGCCCCGGAAGACCCCGACCGCATGATCATGGGCAATGACGGGGGAGCTGAAGTAAGCTTTGATGGGGGCAGCAATTGGAGCGGCAACCACAATCAGCCCACTGCCCAGTTTTACCGCCTTACTACTGACCATCACTTCCCCTACCGCATCTATACCGCCCAACAAGACAACTCCACCCTACGCATCCTGCACCGTAGCTCCGGCGGCTCCATCGGCGAACGCGACTGGGAGCCTACTGCCGGCGGCGAGAGCGGGCATATCGCCGTTGACCCCATCGACTATGACCTGGTCTATGGCGGCAGTTATGGCGGCTTCCTCTCCCGCATCAACCACCGCACCAATGAGCAGCGCGCTATCAACGTTTGGCCCGATAACCCCATGGGCTATGGAGCTGAAGGTATGAAGTACCGCTTCCAATGGAACTTTCCCATCTTTTTCTCGCCACACGACCCCCAGAAGCTTTACACCGCTTCTAACCACCTCCACCTCAGCCGCGACGGGGGCGAGAGCTGGGAGCTCATCAGCCCCGACCTGACCCGCAACGACCCTGCAAAGCTAGGCCCCTCCGGCGGCCCTATCACCAAAGATAATACCGGCGTGGAGTATTACTGCACCATCTTCGCCGCTACCGAATCCGCCTATGAAGAAGGCTTACTCTGGGCGGGCTCCGATGACGGCCTCGTTCACGTTTCCCGCGATGGTGGAAAAAACTGGAGTAATGTAACCCCCCAAGGGATGCCAGAATGGATGATGATCAACAGTATCGACCCCGATCCCTTTACTCCGGGCGGTGCCTACATCGCTGGCACCCGTTACAAGCTGGGGGACTACCAGCCCTATCTGTACAAAACCAAAGATTACGGCAAAACATGGACGCGCATCGTCAACGGCATTGACCAAGGCCATTTTACTCGCGTGCTGCGCGCCGACCCCAAGCGCCAGGGGCTACTCTACGCCGGCTCCGAAACCGGCATGTACATCTCCTTCGACGATGGCAACCATTGGCAGCCCTTCCAACTCAACCTGCCCATAGTGCCTATCACTGACCTGGCGGTTAAAGGCGACCACCTCATCGCCGCTACGCAGGGCCGGAGCCTCTGGATGATCGACGACCTGCTGCCGCTGCGCCAGCTCTCCAGCCAGGCTGCCCAACGCGAGTTCCTCCTCTTCGAGCCCACCCCTGCCTACCTCCTGGATGGGTGGCAAAACCCTCGCCCACGCAATGCGGGCTTAAACCATCCTGGCGGTGCCACGGTACACTTTTTCCTCAAAGCGGTACCCGATAGCAGCACCCTGGCTACGCTGGCTTTCCATGATGAAAACCAGGTACTCATCCGCTCTTTCTCCAATCAGTCCAAAGAAAAGGAAGACAAGCTGGAGCTCAAAGCCGGCGGCAATCGCTTCACCTGGGACCTGCGCTACCCTGACGCCAAAAAATTTGAGGGCATGATCCTCTGGTGGAGTTCGCTGCGCGGCCCCCTTGCCCTGCCTGGCAAATACACCGTCAAACTCACCATCGGTGACCAGGAGATGGAGCAGCCACTCACCATCCTGAAAGATCCGCGCGTTTCAGCAGAGGATGAGGACCTCAAAGCTCAATTTGACTTTATCAGCTCCGTCAATGCCAAGGTCTCTGAAGCACACCAGGCCATCGCCGAAATCCGGCAAGTGCGCCAACAAATCCAACACTTCAGCAGCCGGTGGAAAGGCGACGAAGCCAAGGCTGTGCTTTTGGCTAAAGCCCAAGCTATTGATTCTACAATGACCGCCGTAGAACAGGCCCTCTACCAAACCCGCAACCGCAGCGGCCAAGACCCCCTCAACTTCCCCATCAAATTGACGAATAAACTGGCCCACCTCAATAGTCTTTCCGGTATCGGCAGCTACCGGCCTACCACCCAGGCCCAGGCTTTTAAAGACGAGGCCTTCACCGCTATTGATGAACAACTGTCTCGCTTCAACGCACTGAAAGCAGAGGATATCCCCGCTTTTAATGCGCTGGTAAAGAAGGAAGGCGTCGATGTGATTGTGTTGCCGAAAGAATAATCGCATTTTGCCGGAGCAGCCACCTCTCTGCTGCTCCGGCAGCTTTTCAATCGCAGCAAGCCCAATGGCTGCGGAACAGTTAAGCGAAATAGGAGCTTATTCTGGCTTTATCCAAAAACTAAAGCCCAACTCGGAACCTTGCCATCCAATCATCCGTTTATAAAAGATAGCAGGTGAATAAATCCTGTTAGAGAACTCCTTTTTCAGGCCTTGTCATCATCTTTTTCATCCCCCGCGGTGTCCCAGGCGTATTTTCAGCGTCATAATTGAAAAGCAAGCCGACTGATACTCTGAAACGAACCGTTTATGAAAAAAGGCCGTTGGATAAACTTTAGGCGTTACTGGAAAGTGTTATGGTATAACTTCTGGTTGGACTATCCGGCAGCAGGGTGGGCAGTTGTCGCTTTTAAGGCAGCCGTGGCATTATCCATAGTGGCAGCGTTTAGCTTTGTGTTCAGCATCGCTTGGGGGGCTTATGGCAAGCTGCCTTCCAAAGAAAGCCTCGCCGACGTGACCCAATACGTGGCTTCGGAAATCTATGCTGCTGATAGCAGCCTGCTAGGTAGATACTATTTTGAAAACAGGAGCAATATATGCTTTGAAGATATTTCCCCCTACTGCATACAGGCCCTGGTAGCCACCGAAGACGCCCGCTACTTCGAACACAATGGCGTTGACCTGCGCGCCTGGCTGCGCGTTTTTTACCGTACCATCATCCTCAAAGAGCACGCCGCCGGCGGCGGCAGTACCATCAGCCAGCAATTGGCGAAGAACCTTTATCCCCGCGAGGACTTCGGGCGCTACTCGCTCATCGTCAATAAAATTAAGGAAGTTTTCATCGCTATGCGCCTGGAGGAGCTCTACAACAAAGAAGAATTACTGGAGCTATACCTCAACACGGTGCCGTTTAGCGAGAATACCTATGGCATCAAAGTCGCTGCTCAGCGCTTTTACAACACCAGCCCGGAAAAGCTTAGCCCCTTGCAATCCGCAGTATTGGTTGGCATGTTGAAGGCCACCTCCTCCTATAACCCCGTCTCCCAGCCGGCCAAGGCACTGGAGCGGCGCAACCTCGTCCTGTCGCGAATGGCCAGATACGGTTACCTCACCGCAGAAATAGCCGATTCGCTGCAGCAGCAGCCTATCACCCTCAACTACTACCCCATCACCCACAACAAAGGGCCCGCGCCCTACTTCCGCGAGCATCTGCGCCTGGAACTGAAGGATCGGCTCAAAAACCTGCGCAAGCCCAACGGCATGGCTTATAATATCTATACGGATGGGCTGAAAATTTATACGACTATCGACTTCCAGATGCAGGCCATGGCTGAAGAGGCCCTCAAGAGCCACATGAAACAGCTCCAAAAAGACTTTGACAAGCACCTTAAAGGGCAGCCTCCCTGGGAAAGGGAAGAAGCCCTGGCCTTTGCCGTCCAAAGGTCACACCAGTATCAGGCGCTGTACCACTCTGGCTATAGCCCCGAAGCCATCGACTCCATTTTGCAATTGCCTTCCGAAATGCAAATCTTCGATTGGGAGAAAGGCAGCAAAAAAAATATTATGAGCACGCTAGACTCGGTGAAGTACTACCTCGGCCTGCTCAATGCTGGTTTCTTGGCGGTGGACCCCCAAAACGGCGAAGTCAAAGCTTGGGTGGGCGGCATCGAACATGAATATTTCCAATACGACCATGTACTCTCCCAGCGCCAGCCCGGCTCCACCTTCAAGCCCTTTGTCTATGCTGCCGCCATCGACCGAGGCATTGCCCCTTGCTCCTACTACCCCAACGTGCTGCGTACTTATCCCGAATACGAAAACTGGACGCCTAAAAACGCGACCGAGGAGTATGGCGGCTTTTACTCCATGAAAGGCGGCCTTACCAATAGCATCAACACCGTAACCGTTCAGGTCATGATGCAGGCCGGACCAAAGCGAGTAGCCGAAATGGCCCAAAAACTGGGCGTTTCCTCATCTATCCCTGCGGTGCCGGCTATCGCCTTGGGGGCCGTAGAGGTATCGCTGATGGACATGGTGGCGGCTTACAGTACTTTTGCTGCCCGCGGCCTGCGCCCCAACATCCATTACGTCCGCCGGGTAGAAACCGCCGATGGAACCGTGCTGCTCGACTATGAAAACCTGAAAGACACTTGCAACTGGCAACGCCCACTAACGATAGATGAAGCGGATATGATGAACGATATGCTGCAAGCTGCTATCAACACTGGCACGGGCCGGCGTATCCGCTTCCGCTACAATATGAAACAGCCTCTGGCAGGCAAAACCGGCACCAGCCAAAACCATTCTGACGGCTGGTTTGTAGGCTACACCCCCCGCTTAGTGGCAGGAGCCTGGGTAGGTGCCGAATCTCCCGCTGTGCGTTTCCGTGACTTGAGCCTCGGCCAGGGCGCTAATACCGCCCTCCCTATCGTAGCTGGCTTCATCCAGCGCATCAGCGCGGATGAAGCCCGGGCCGCAATGGCCAATACCCGCTTCCCCTTGCCTTCTGAAGAAGTGCGGGATGCCCTAAATTGCCAAAATAAATTGTTGCCTCAACCCAAAGAGCAACCTGATGCAGCGCCCGAAGATGAGGCCAAAGAGCCAGTCGGGCTGAGCAGCGCAGGGCGCCCTGCTTCGCAGTGAGCTTTTACTGCTAAAAAAAAGATCCGCAACGACAAGCCGCAAAGCGTTGTGGTGCTTGATTTTGCAACCCTCTCACCCCTGCGCGCTGATTTTGATCATGGTATTTTTTTTCTCTTCTTTTTTGGGTTCTCAGAAAAATGCTTATCTTTCTTGCGTTATGATGATAATTAGCTCACTGATTGAAATACGATTGAAATTAGCTTCACATTTTATAATCAAAATTCTTCAACTATGAATATAACCTTTGATGAGTTGCGAGAAATCAAACACAAGCTGCCCACCGGCAGCGTGAGCCGCATCGCTCAGGAACTCAACATCCATGAGCAGACCGTGCGCAACTATTTCGGTGCCCACAAATACGAAGATGGGGACATCGTTGATGCGCACATCCAACCCGGCCCGCACGGTGGGATTGTCCATTTGGAAGACACTAGCATCCTCGAGGCAGCTAGACGGATTCTCGCTGAAATAGAAGCGGAGCAGGAGCAGGAATAACCTGCCAGCTCATCTTAAAGAAGGTAGAACGGGAAGTGGCGCGGAGCAGCCATTTCCCGTTTTCCTTTTATCCGTTAACTAAGGCATTTTTATATAAAAAGCCCCAGTCAAGCCCGTGTACTCCTCGGTCCAATCACCATCCTGCTCCTTTCGAATGACCAGACGGCTGTGCTCCAAGCTTTTAACCTGGCGCTCAAATTGCATCAGGAGGCGCTCAATTGGCTTATCAGCTTTCGTTAGTACTTCAGTCAGCTTGGTACAGTACAAATTGTAATTCCGGGCCAACTCCTCGAAGCGCAGGCCCTCGATGTAGGGGAGGATGACACAAAACCGGCCTTCCGGTGCCAATAGTGTACGCACAGCACCGAGTAAATCTCCATGTGGCAATTTGACCGTGTGCCGTACGCTGGCACGATCGTCCTGATTAGAAAAAGTGCCGCCAGAAAAAAAAGGCGGGTTACTTACGATTAAATCGTACTGTTGGCTAGCCTGGCGGGCGTACTCCTGTACCGGAGCATAAATAGCCTGGATGCGGTTGCTCCAGGGCGATATTGCAATATTCTCCATAGCCTGCTCGTATGAGGGCTGGTCAATCTCTACACAATCGATGTGGGCATCCTGTATCCGCTGGGCCAGCATGATGGCGATGAGCCCAGTACCCGCACCAATATCCAAGCCGGAACGAACTCCCGATGCCTCCGCCCACGCTCCCAAAAGCACCCCATCAGTGCCCACCTTCATCTTACATTTATCCTGGTGGATGACAAACTGTTTGAAGTAAAAAGGTGCTGCTTTATTTTCCGTTGCGGCCATAAGTAATGTTTGTCCATTTAGTCGAGTATCTGGGTTTTTGAGTCTGAGAGCAATGCTGGCGAAGGGCCCAAACCCGGAGTTTGCCCCGAAGTCGAGGGGCTTGGGTTTGAACGCAAGACCGCTATCGGACGATAATGCCCAGGCACTAAGTAAATGCTTGATATACCAAGGGGAGCAAGCCTGGTCGGCTTGCTCCCCCTTATTAATGGCTTTGCGCCTGAAATTGTTTAATTCCTATTCGTCATCAATTGGCCACGAGTGCCTCGGGGTACGACTTCGCCCCCCCATCTCCCTCACAACCTTACTGCCCGATATCATTTAGGTTGCGGATAATCAGCTGGGGGTTGTTGAAGACTGAAACCATAGCCGTGACGGTCACCGGGCCGCTGGGTACGTTCTGGCTGGCAAAAACAGCATCATTGCGGGTAAACAGCTCGATAGTGCCCGTACCATCCTCGATGGCCTTAGCTCCCATATACGCTCCGCTGGCAGAAAAAGTGACATTAGCTACTTTCACCAAAGTAGATTCCCAGTCTTGTAAGTTATTTAGGATCTGCTGGATAGTAGCCTCGCGTGGTGTCGGCAGGGTACCCGGGCCAAAGCTCAGCGCATTGGCATTGGGCACGTTATTGACTTGCAGCAGCCCGTTGAATGCCGACAACTCCTGGCCTGAAACGTTGACTTCCACTTCTTCGCCCAAGGCAAAGTTGTGGTTGGCCGCAAAACGGACAATGATGCCGCCGTTGGCATCCTGGAGGGTGATATTCCGGGGGTGGGTATTGCCGCTATCTTTATCCGAGATCACCACACCACGGATTTTACGGCTGGCTGGCGCTGAAGTGGTACTCCCGGCATATAAGCCACGCAAGTCAGCAATACTCATCAAAACCGGCTCGACCGGCCCACCGCCGCCCGACACATCACCAAGGTTGCGCATCTGCAGCTGCGGCCCATTAAACTGCGAGACGATAGCAGTCAGGCTTACCGCGCCCGATGGTAGCGGAGAGTTGGCAAAGGTAGCTGAATTGCGGGTGAAAACGGCGATCGAGCCACTGCCGTCACTCACTGTTATATTATTGCCGCTGTAAGTGGCCCCACCACTAAAGCTAGCACCTTCTACTTTGACCAGAGTGGATTCCCAAGCACTCTGATTGGTTAATAGTTGTGCCACAGTGGCGACACGAGGGGCAGGGACAATGCCCGGGCCTACCGATACCGCCGAGCCCAAATCCACATTATTCACCTGCAACAAGCCATTGAACCGCGACAATTCCTTGCCAGCTACATTGACTTCTACCTCTTCCCCCAGCGAGAACACATGGTTGCTGCTAAAGCGCACCACGATTCCGGCGCTGGCATCCTGTAGGATCATATTATTCCCGATGATATTGCCATTGCTCCGGTCAGAGATGACCACGCCGCGGATTTTGCGGTCGGCCGGCCCTTGAGTAGCGCCGGCAGCAAAGGCACTGCGCAAATCAGCGATGCTCATCAACTCGCCGCCAGCACTGATTTCGCAGCGCGGGCCGTTCATCTGCACATCACGTTCGTCGCGCAGTATCAGTTGGTAAGTACCTTGAAAAATGCTCAGCACTGCGGTAAGCGAACCCCGCCCATTGGCTACGGAAAAAGGTGCAAAATCAGCAAACCCGCTGGTACGTACGATGACGCTATTGCCTTCGCAATCCTCCAGTGTACGGTTTTCTGAGCGGCGGTTGACCGCATCGGCATAAGTACGAGAGGTATCGGTAACAGAAAATTGCACATCGTCCAAACGGATTAAAGAGCCGACCAGGCTCGGGCTGAAATCGGCGATAGAAACGGCTTTAGGCACCAAAGCCTGATCGCGGGCGCCACCAAAAACGTGCCGGGGGATCAGCAATTCGGCAATAGCTGAATCCGGGGCGCCATTGATTTGCGGCAAGCCCTGGTAATCCCCTAGCCACAACCCCTTGCAATTGACGAAGACCTTGCGGCCGATCGGGTAAATATTGTACAAGCCTACTGAATTTAGGCGCAGCACGATGCCGCCAGTTTCATCTTCGATAACGAGCTGCTTATACCAGTTGCCAGATTCGTCATCAGCCGTGACGATGCCCTCGATGAAGAGCGAGTCGGTAAGCTGTTTTTCGCCGCTGCCAACGGGGTTTAGAGCTTTCAGCTCAGCAATGGTGATATTGCCCTGGAGTTTGGGCAGATCTGCTACAGGCGGCTCGTCGAATTCCAGGTTGACGCAACTCCAGGCACCCAGGAGCAGCAAGCTAGCAAAGAGGTATTGAAAAATCTTTGTCATCGTTCTATATGATTTAAAGTTTCACTGCGAGGTTGACGAAATAATTGCGCCCAAAGGCATAGAAATAACGGTTGGGGAAGCGGCCGACGTCTTTGGTTTCAAAGTCAAAGCGCAACTGCTCATAGCCACCGGTGATGAAATTGCGGTTGTTCAGGAGATTGCTCACGCCGAGGTTCAGGTAAAGAAAAGTGTTGCCAAATTTAAAGGACTTGCCACCAAAAAAGTCTACGGTGAAAGCCGCCGGCGCTTTGGTCTGCTGGATAATTTCATTCCACAAGGGCGAGCCTGGCTCTACTACATCTTCGCCAAACTTCGGGTCAGGGGTATAGGCAACAGCATCCAGGGTGCGGCGCGCGGGGTTGAAATCAATCCAGATATTGTCGTAATAGTTGAAGTTGAGGTTGGCAAACCAAAACTTGGGTGAATTGTAATTCAGGCCTAAGGTATAGGCAGTCTGTGGCGTGCCGGGCACGTAGAAGTTTTTCATGTAAACCACCTCTGACCCCAGCTTTTGCGCCACATTATCCAGATAAGTAGTCACGGTAGGGCGATTGGTATAGGTATACTGCCCAATGGCGGCTACAGCATTGACTTTGAGGGCGGAAGTGACCGAAACCTCCCCCGCAAGCTCCACCCCCAGGTGCTGAGTATTAACACCCGGCATGAGGAAGTTGATAAAGCCGCCGCGGACGCCATCATCGGTGATGATAGCGTTGTCGAGGTAAAAGCTGCGGTTCCAGAGGATATCGCGGAAAGTGGTATAGTAGCCGATGGCCCGAGCCTTGGCATAAGGGGCACGCAGCAAGTAGCCCCCTTCCACCGTGAGCATCTTGCGGGTATCCAGGTTTTCAGCCAGGTCATTGCGGGTGCGAGGCGAGATGAAGGCATCGCGGGTGGAAGGCGCTTGAGTCATGTACCCCCCATTGAGCAGGAAGTAGTTGCGGCCGTCAATCTTGTAGGTCAAGCCTGCTTTAGCACCATACTCCAGAAACTGGGCTCTTTCCGATTCGCCGGCAGAAGTCGTAGGGAATTTGCCGTTGGCCACGTTGCCAAAGCGCCAAAAAGAGGTGTTGCCCAGATTCCCGGCCAGGAAGAAGTCAAAGCGCGGATAGGAAAAACTAGCCTGCAGCCAGGATGATGCTTGGCGCACATTGATGTCGTAGTCGTAGCCAAATATATCTCCCTCCCGCACCAGGCCGTTGGGCGTATCGATGTCATTTTGGATAAAAGGCAGATTGCTCGTGGAGTCAAACTCGGCGAACTTATCAATATCCAGGTAAAAATCTCCCCCCAGGAGGTCGTCTAGCACTTTAAAATCATGCCCTTGGTGCCAGGTGTAATTGATACCGCCATGGATGGTAAGATGGTCGCTGATCAGGCTTTCCAGGATTGTGTTGACGATGAAGCGGCGGTCGTCAAAACGGCGTTCCTCTACCACGTACTGAGAGCGTGCCCCCGTGACATTATTGCCCGGGATGCCGTCGGCATTCTGGATGGTCTGGATGCCGTTGCGGTTGGCCTCATACATGTAATCCCAGTCAATCTGCCGGGCGGCTTCAGACGTACGCAGCAATTCTTCTAATGCTTCGCGTTGCCGGTCGAAGGTAAAACTGGGCAAATTCCGGTAGTAATCCGGGCGAGGGTCACGAGCGTTGTACCAATCCAGGGCGGTACTGCCGTTGCGGCCAAATTGATAGCCAGCGGCGGTCATCAGCGAAGTGCGGTCAGATAGCTGCCAATCGTGGCGCAGGATGGCGATAGGCTGATGGATATTGGCGACGCGGGCGTTGCGCTTGCGGCCGTCCTGGAAGCCCCAGTTGGGGTTGTAGTAGCGGTCATCTGCCAGATCCTGAAGTTCTTCAACCGCTGCGCCAGAGCGCCCCTGCTTGGTAGGGGCCCCAAATGCGGTGAAGTTGAGCGAATGCCGGGGGTTGATTTTTTTATCTACGGAAAGGAAATAGCCCCAGGCATCGTAGAAAGTGCCGGCGATATACCCTTCCTCGGCCCAGCGGCGCGAGGCAGACATGGAGACCGCCCAGCCCCCCTTGAGCGGGCCGGAAGTATAAGTGGCCATCATTCGGTTGCGGTAAGACCGGTTGGATAGGGAGTAAGTCAGGCGCAATTGTTGGCGCTGTAAATGGGCCCGGGTGTCAAAGCTTGAAGCGCCGCCGACGCCGCCAAAAGCATAGCCGACCGGGGCCAGGCCGACGCTATTGTCGCGAAAGCGCATCACGTCGTTCAGGCCGCTCCAGTTGCTCCAGTAAACCTGGCCGTTTTCCGGGTCGTTCATCGGGATCCCGTTCATCAGCAGAGCAGTCTGTCCGGAATCGTAGCCACGGATGCGGAAACGGGCCGGCCCGAAGACAAAAGCCGCCGTGGAGACGAAGACATCGCGAGAAGCCGTGAGCACCCCGGAAATATTCTGGTCCCCTACCCCATCAGCGATGGACAAATTGATGAGCGGGATGAGGTCTTCAGCCCCAAACTGATCGGCATCTTCCTGAAGGAAAAGCTCGATGATGCCCAGGTTGACCGTTTCTTCCCCGCTCAGGTCTACGCTCAGCTCAGCAGCTAAGAAGCTCGTGCGTTGAATAGTGAGCAGCACCTGGCTAGAAGCCAGGGTTGTACGCAGCTCAAAAATGCCCTCGGCATCAGTCAGTGCCCTTTCTCCAGTGGGCAATATGGCTTCTGCCCCTGCTAAAGGGGCTTTCCGGTTGCCATCCAGCACCGTACCCCGGATGATCCGGGTTTGGGCATTTAACTGTGAAATGGCAATGAGGAAGAAGAAGAGGAGGTAGATGTTCTTTTGCAGCATAATGAAATGGCAATCGCATGATGACTTAATGCGGCAAAGTTAGCATTTCTGGCCAATGCTCATTTTTAAACTGCTAAAAATTTACACAAAGATAATCTCAATGGCCATATCTTGGCCGTTTGAAAAAGCGTTTAAGACCACAACAAACTGTTCGAAATGATGAAGAAACTACTTTTCTTTCTATTCCTAGCCCCAGTCGCTCTTTTCTCCCAACAACAATTCAAAGTCGGCTGCATCGGCTTTTACAACGTTGAAAATCTATTTGACATCTATGACGACCCCGAGATCAACGATACTGAGTTTACCCCCGAAGGGCAGAATCGCTACACTGCTGAAATATATCAGGAAAAATTAGGCAATCTGGCTAAAGTCATCGCGGAGCTAGGCACCGAAATCACCCCCGATGGCTTATCTATACTAGGGCTGGCAGAAGTGGAAAACCGCAAGGTATTGGAAGACCTCAGCCAACACCCCCTTATTAAAGACCGGAACTATCAAATCGTCCACTACGACTCCCCCGACCGCCGTGGGATTGATGTGGCCCTTTTCTACAACCCGAAATATTATCAGGTGAGTGGCAGCCGCTCTATCCCCATGCTAATCTACCGTGAAGACGGCAGCCGCATATACACCCGAGATATCCTCCACGTAACAGGGCTATACGATGGCGAACCGCTACATGTGCTGGTCAACCATTGGCCCAGCCGGCGAGGGGGCGAAGCAGCGACCCAACCCTACCGCAATGCCGCCGCCCTGGCTTGCAAACAGGTGCTCGACTCCCTATCTGCCGACAACCCGAACGCCAAAGTCATCATCATGGGTGACCTCAACGACGACCCCATCAGCCCCAGCGTGCGCCAAGTGCTGGGCGCGGTGCGCAATAAAGAGCAAACCAAACCCGGAGGGCTCTTCAACCCGATGTTCGACTATTACAAAAAGGGCATCGGCACCTTGGCTTACCGCGACGCCTGGAGCTTGTTCGATCAAATCATCCTCTCCTACGGGCTGACCAACCCCAAGGCCGGAGGATTCCAATACTACAAAACCCGGATTTTCAACGAGCCTTACATGGTGCAAAAAAGCGGGCATTTTAAGGGCTACCCTTTCCGCACCTATGCTGGCAGCGAATATCTGGGAGGGTATAGCGATCACTTCCCGGTCTATGTAGTACTGGTGAAAGCGGTAGGGGATTGATTTTCCCGCTTCTTTTAAGCCCAGCTTAATGCTTCGCCACGATGACCCGATAATTCGCAGCTTCACCTTTGTAATAGATTTGGCAGATATAGGCCCCTTCCGGCAGGTTATCGAGCGGCAACTGGAGCAACGGGCCGGCCCCGGCATGTTGCTGCCGGAGCACTTCCTTGCCAGCAGCGGTTAGCAGGCGCAGGCTATACCGCTCGCCAGCAGGCCCTTTCACGTTGAGCGTTGCCCGGGCCGGGTTGGGGAAAAGCTGAAAATCAAGCCCCCAAATCGGCTCCCCCACGCTGGTGAGTTGGAAGAAGAAAGGTGCCGAGACAGGTGCGCAAGCACCTCCATCGGTGACGACAACACTATAGGTGCCAGATTCTACTGGCTGATAAGCCGCCCCGGTGGCTTCCGGAATAGCCTCCCCATTGAGATACCACTGGAAATTCGGGCCGGAGCTAGCCATCAGCACCCCATCTTCCTGCGTTATCACCGGCACATCTGGGCCGCTAAAGCTGAAGGTAGGGCCTACCCCGCTGGATAACATCAAGAGCGGACATTGCTGGGGCGCGACTTCCAGTACGTAGGTGCCGCTTTCCCTGACGACATACTGCGCAGCATTGGCCCCGGAGATAGCTACCCCATCCTTATACCATTGATAAAAGGCATAAGAACCAAAAGCATTGGAGATAATCGTGGAATCTCCTTTACAGTAATCGCTCTGCGGGCTGTGTTCGATAGCCGGGAAATTGAATACCCAGGAATCTAACATGACTGGCGGCAGCACCTCGGTACAACTATCGCGCGTCAATTCCACGAAAAAGTAGCCGAAGCCATATTCGCCGATGGGCAGCTGCAGGCTGGCCTCTGTAGCCCCATCGATAGGTGTGAGGTTGGCAGAGCCATCGTAGTTGACATACCATTGGTAGTGATCAAAACTGCCCTCAACGCTAAGTTTTACGGTATCGTAAACACAATACACCTGTTGTGGGGCTTCAGGAGTTACGGATATTTCCACTCCAAAGCTGCATTGGCCCCTGAGCGAGGGCTGTAAAATGCCTAGAAATAAAGGTAAAAACAGTACTGAAAGATAAGAGACACGCTTCATGATATCGGTTTTAGTATTTAAAGATAGTAGAAATAAACATCAATTTGACGATTTATTGAGCCTAAAGGTTTCAGCGGAATAGCATAACTTTGCAATCTGGATAGACAAAAGCCGTAAAGGTTTTGGCCAGAGATAACATTTACCAGACTACCAAAGCATGGCGCAGGAGACTATAGCAGCAGCAGAACAATACATCACTTCCCTCATGGAAGAAAAGCTGGCAGAGGGGCACCGCTACCATAGCCTAGCACATACCCTTAATATGCGTGACGAAGCGCTGAAGCTGGGCCATGCCATGAACCTCGCTGAAGATCAGCTGGAGATGCTGGTGCTGGCCTGCCTTTTCCACGATACCGGCTTTACAGTAACCTATGAAGGGCATGAGGCTATGAGCCGCCAGATCGCTCAGCAATTCCTTGATGCACAGAGCTATCCGGAAGACAAAACCAAAGTGGTGTTATCTTTAATCGATGCGACTTATCCGCCTAAAAACCCTTCAACCGTCTTGGAGGAAGTTATCAAAGATGCCGATTTGAGCCACCTGGCCAACAAAGACTATCTCAAAGGCCTCAAAAACCTGCGCTACGAATGGGCTCTTTTCCTAAACCAGGCCTACTCGGACGAAGAATGGTACAAGCTCAACTACAAGTTTGTAAAAAAGCATCACTTTTATACGCAAGCCGCCCAAGCTTTGTATGGCCCTCAGTGGCAGGCAAACCAGCAGCAACTCAAAAATCTGCGGGATGAGTATGCTAAAAAGGAGGAAGCCAGCAAAAAGCCCAAACCCGGCAGTGGCCACATCACCGGCAGCAAAAGCGCCCAGATGATGTTTAAAACCGCCTTGCGCAACCACCTGGATTTGAGCAACTTGGCCGACAACAAAGCAAACATCATGCTGAGTGTCAATGCCTTGATCATTACAATCGCCATGCCTCTGGCCGTTTCGTTGATCAAGGCCAACCTCTTCCTGCTCATCCCACTGACCTGCCTGCTGGCCACTTGCCTGCTCTCGATGATTTTTGCCACCCTCGCCACCCGCCCCATCCCCATGACGGGCTATACGCCCAAAGAACAGATTAGCCAAGGGCGGTCCAACCTCTTCTTTTTTGGCAATTTCTACAGCATGAAATACGATGAATATCAAGAGGGCATGAAATCCGTAATCGCCGATGAATCTTACCTCGAGGGTTCAATTATGCGCGACCTGTTTTTCCTGGGACGCTCCCTGGGCAACAAATATCGGCGGCTGCGCATCTGCTACAACATCTTTATGTACGGCATCATCTTGACAGTTGCTGTTTTTGCGCTCACTTATGCTATATTTGCCTAATGCCTTAAGGGGCACCACGGGCGTCATCAGAAACTAAAAGGCAACACCCGGGCGGGCAGCCCCTCTTCTGTCTTTGCCTCCAGATACTGCCGTGCTGTTTCCGCAATGACCTGCTGTACAGGGGTGTATTGAAAACCAAACTGTTCAACGGACTTGCGGTTGTCATAATAATAGGTCAAGCTAGCGTTCATGACCTTTTCCCGGGTAAGCAAAGGTGGTTTCCCGCTGAACTGGGCCTGCAGCCAGGCAGCACGCCATGCTATGCCCAATAAGAAGGCATTGGCTTTGAAGCGAGGCGGCGCTACCCCCATCTCAGCAGCAATCGTATCCAGGAGTTGCTTATAAGGCCAGCTTTCCGCCGACAGGATAAACCGCTGCCCACTCACTTCGCTTTCCATCAGCATGACCGTAAAGCGGGCCACATCCCGAACGTCCACCAGATTGGTGGTACCGGTGGGGTAAAAAGGATAGCCATTGGCTACCGTTTTGAAAATCAGGGGAGTGCCTTCCTGCCAGCGGCCACTGCCTAATATGATGGAGGGGTTGACGATGGCGGCGTTCAAGCCTTCCGCTATGCCGCGCCAAACTTCCTGTTCGCCGAGGAATTTGCTGAGGGCGTAATTGGTATTTAAACCGCCGCGTTGCCACTGAGCGCTTTCATCCAGCGTGGCCATATCGCGGGTGCGGCCCAAGGTGGAAATGGAACTCAAGTGAACCAGTTTGTCAATGCCAACGTAAAGGGCGGCATTCACAACATTTGCCGTGCCCTGCACATTGACCGCCATCATCTGTTGGCGGTGCCGCGGGTCGAAGGAGACCAGGGCCGCACAGTGATAGACCTGGCTGATCCCTTGCATCACTTCTTCCAGCATCACGGGGTCCAAAACATCCCCTTCTATCCACTCTACCTGCCCAGCAGCCTCTGCTACCAGGTCCATAGCGCTGCCAGGGCGCCGCAGGGCACGGATATTGGTGTAGCCCTGCCAAAGGAGATAGCGCAATAAATAGGAGCCCGCAAAACCAGTTGCACCGGTAATGAAGATGGGGATGTCTTTCACCACAGGAACCGTAGCCATATCCTCTTTCACTGCTGCTTGCGCAACTTCATCACATACTTGGCTACCGCTTTGATTTCATCTTCCTTGAGCAAAGACTCAAACGCTGTCATCGCATTGCGCCCTTTGAGGATGACCTGCGTAGCTTCTTCCAGGCTCAACTTCGAATCCTGCAGGTTGTAGGCCCCGCTAGCCCCCATATCGCCATACAAGCCATGACAGGCAACGCAATAGATTTTGTATATCTTCTCCCCGTCGGGCTTGGCCTCTGCTTTTGTTTGAGGCTCCGAAGCAGCACCGCCGCAAGCCAGGACAAATGCAAAGATGGACAAGGAAATCAGCCAGTATTTCATAAACATGTGATTGTTTTTTTACTTAACCCTAAAACAGCTTGCCGTTTCCGCAAAAGTAAATAAAAAATAGAATTCCCCCCGCGTATCAGCCAGAGGAATTCGCCCAGGCCTCTCTCAGCGGCGACAAACAATCGGGAGGCTTTTCTCTACCACGCCGAAAAAACACAAATAATGGCAGGTACAGCTGCCGAAATGGCACGCTTTTTAAACTGGTACTATTCTGGTGTGCATAAAAACATATAAAATCATCCATCCTGCCGGGGAAGCGATTTGTCGGCAGGCAAAAAAATCAGCAATTATGGTCCAATTCTTATCTAGCACCCCCTGGCCGGCAGAGGAAACTGCTCTCCCCTCTCCGCCCCTGCCAAACGATAACGAACTGCTCGATGCATATTCCCGCACCGTCATCAGCGTGGCGAAAAAAGTGAGCGACGCAGTGGTGCAAATCAAAGCAGAAAAACCCGTGCGCCGGGCACGGCGGCCACAAACGCCAAATGGCACGGGCTCGGGCTTCATCATCTCTACCGATGGCTATATCGTCACCAATAGCCATGTTGTCAATGGGGC
>CAYSPJ010000001.1:68014-87316 GCA_964432875.1 uncultured Phaeodactylibacter sp.
CCCCTGGCCGATTCCCAGGGCAACGTCATTGGTGTAAATACGGCAGTCATCCTACCGGCCCAGGGCTTGTGTTTCGCCGTTGCCTCCAATCTGGCTGCCTTTGTGGCGGGCAAGCTCATCGCCTCTGGCAAGGTACGCCGGGCCTTCATCGGCATTGCCGGGCAAATGACCCGCCTCGACCCGCGCTTCGCCAGCCGCTTAGAGCTGAATGTGCAGTCGGGCATACTGGTACAGCAAATCGAGCCCAATAGCCCCGCCTTCCATGCTGCCTTGCAAGAGGGCGACCTGATTATCGGCTTTAATGACAAACCGGTGCATTCTATTGATGACCTGCACCGCTACCTCGATGAATCTACCATCGGGCAAAACTGCGTACTGGCCGTGCTACGCAACCAAAACAAACAAAATTTGCCCGTTGTGCCGGGTGAATTGCTGGGGTAAAAACGCCAAACCGGAAAGCTAAAATCCTTTTAATCATAGCCATAGCCTCCTCAATACTGGCCGCAAACCACATCAGCAGGCCGTTCTCCCCCTCCATACCCCATGAAGATGTGGTTCCTGATTACCTGATTTGTCGTATCTTTGGGGCAGCTATTAACAACGCTACTAGCAGAACAGGTAAAACCTGTTGTGTAGTGTAAGGGGAATCATGGTGTGTCCATCGGGTTTTAAACCCGATGGGCATACGTTTTTTAGGCCTATTCCGTTTTCTTGCCTTAAATTTGGCCTGCCGAAATACCAAAATCCATGATTAGAACAGATGCCTGTATTGTTGGCGCTGGCCCGGGAGGGGTAGCTGCCGCTCTTAAGCTCAGTTATTTGGGCATCGCCTGCGTATTGATCGACAAGGCTGTTTTCCCCCGCGATAAAATTTGTGGCGATGCGATCAGCGGCAAGGTGACGACCCTGCTGAACCGGCTGGACCCGGCTATCCTGGAGCGTTTCAATGCCCGGGAAATCCAGGCAGATGTTTGGGGCATCAGGTTTGTTGCCCCTAACCTCAAGGAGCTTGATATCCCTTTTAAGCCCAACTATGTGCGCGAAACTAAATCAGCGCCGGGCTACGTCTCCAGGCGCCAGGATTTTGATCATTTCCTCATCCAGGAAGCCAGGCGGCGGGATAACATCCAGTTATTTTTAGGCAAGTCTATTGAAAGCTACGAACGCAGCCCATTTGGCTGGCAGATTGCTGATAAGACGGGCAGCCTACAAGTAGAAGCCCGTATGCTGATCATCGCTGATGGGGCCCAGTCTGCTTTTAGCCGCAAAATAGCTGGCCTGGAAAAGGACCTGCGGCACCACGCCGCAGGGGTACGCGCTTATTTCAGCCAGGTAAGCAGTTTGAATCGTGACAACTTCATCGAGCTGCACTTTATCCGTTCCATCACGCCAGGGTATTTCTGGATTTTCCCTTTGCCCAACGGCCAGGCCAATGTTGGCTTGGGCATGCGCAGCGATATCCTCAGCCGGCGCAAGCTCAACCTCCGCAAGCTTTTGTTGGAAACCATTGAGGAGCACCCCGTGTTGCGGGAACGCTTTAAAGATGCTACTTTGCTTGGCGAAGTAAAAGGTTTTGGACTGCCTTTGGGCTCCCGTCCGCGGCCCATCTCCGGGCCGCATTATCTGCTGGTAGGCGATGCCGGCCACCTGGTTGACCCCCTCACCGGAGAAGGGATCGGCAATGCTTTTTACAGCGGCTTTATCGCTGCCGAACAAGTGCAGCAATGCCTGTCGGCCGTTGATTTCTCCCCGGCTTTCCTGAAAAACTATGACCGCCGCGTTGCCCGGGTGCTCGGCTCGGAAATGCGCCTCAGCTACCGCCTGCAAAAAATGTTGATGTATCCCCTGCTAGTCAATACCCTGGCCCGGATCATCAGCAGCAATCAACAACTCCTGGAATTGCTTTCCGGCATGTACAACGATTTTTCCCTGCGCGAACAACTCGCCAAGCCTTGGTTTTGGCTGAAAATGGTTTTTAAACGATAGCTTCATTTCAAGCAAGCCTCAAAAGAGCCTGTCCAACTCATTTTGTCGGGTGGCATACAATAAATCAATAAAAAAAACGCTTGGGCATGAAACTTTTTAGCCCCAACCAAGGTAAAACCTTTCAGACGCCGATTTAAGTCTTTATTAACACCATCTATGCCCCGTAAAGGCAATAAATGAGCGAAAAACTCTGTTTATTGAATATATTGATTTTGACGTTGGCTTAAAGTTTCATAAACTAGTGAGTGTAAAGTTCGCAGCCCTTCGCCTCCAGCGAGGGGTTGCCTTTTTTTCATCTTACCCGCATCAACCCTAAACCTTGATCCTTGACCATTTAACCATAATACCTTTGACAGAAGATTTACCCTTCGAGCAGATCCGGCGGCTGGATATTGGGCAAACACCCAAAGGCACGGTCAAGTACTACTGGCTGCACATCATCAATAACGGCATCGGCGAGCCGGTGCGCGTGCCCATCATCGTCGCGCGAGGGCGGCACGACGGGCCGGTGCTCGGCATTACTGCCGCCATTCACGGCAATGAGATTAACGGCATACCAGTTATCCAGCGCCTGTTCCGGGAGTTGGACATGGAGCGATTGCATGGCTCGATTGTGGGCGTACTGGTGATGAATGTGCCAGGGCTGCTCTTAGAACAGCGTAAGTTCAACGACGGGGCCGACCTCAACCGCATTGCCCCAGGCAACCGGCACGGCAGCGTCAGCGAGGTGTATGTCTATCGCATCATCGATCGAGTCATGCGCCATTTTAATTACCTCATCGACTTGCATACCGCCAGTTTCGGCCGCGTCAATTCCTGGTATATACGAGCCGACATGTCTGCCCCGGAAACCTCCCGCATGGCACGGCTACAAAACCCGGAAATCATCTTACACAACCGCCCCAATGACGGCACCTTCCGAGGCGAGGCTAGCAACCTGGGCATTCATGCCATTACTTTGGAATTGCGCGACCCCCACGTCTTTCAGTTCGATGTCATCGGAGATGCCCTGGTCGGCATCCGCAACATCATCTATGACCTGGGCATGCAGGAAGGCGAATTGCTCTGCCCAACGAACCATACTATCCTCTGTGAAGGCTCTTATTGGATGTATACCGACGAAGGAGGGATATTGGACGTGTTCCCCAAAATCCGTAGCTTTGTCAAACAAGGCAGCCTGTTGGCAGAAGTGCGCACCATCTTTGGACAAGTCAGCAAGCAGTATTTTGCCCCAGAAGACGGCATTGTCATCGGCAAGAGCGTCAACCCTATCAACCAAACAGGAAGCCGTATCCTTCACCTGGGCCTCAACCCGCGAAGCATCCCTGGTGTGGTGGATGATGAGCGCCAGGTTTACTTTTAAGCAACAAACTGCCGTGCAATGACCTTTGTCATTTGCGGGAAAGAAGAATATACCGACCTTTTTCGGGCAAAAGGATCAAACTAACCAAACTCTAATACCGATATGAAAGAAGACTGGGTAATGATTTATGCTTCCGCAGAGCTTTACAAAGCTAAAATCGTAGAAGACATCCTCAAGCAAAACGGTATCGAAAGCCACATCCTGGACAAGGGTGACTCCGCCATCCCCTCCGTTGGCGAGGTCAAGCTTTATACCCCGGCGGATAAAGCTGCCCAAGCCATGGAGATTTTGAAAAGAGAAGTGCTTACTGAGCTGGAAGAATAAGCTTTGAGGGAAGAGTGATGGTTAAGGGGTGCCTCCAATTTGGGGCTGCCCCCTTACCCCTCGCCCTTGAAATTGTGGCGTTGATAAGCGCCCAGTGCCTGCTAATAAGACAGAAGCACCACAAGTACAATGATGAAGAGCACAATCACCGCCAAAGTAATGTAAAAGCTATTGCTGTTGCGGTACTTGTTGAAGAGTTTCTCCATAGCGTCACGCCACTCCAGGCGGCGGCCGACTGGCTCATAGAGCATGACAAAATACTTCGCTTTCTTAAAGCGCTGCTGGTCGCCATGTTTGGAGAGGATAAAAAATTCCGGATCCAGAAAAGCCAAATCAAACAATTCGCTCTCGTCACCCATCGTGATGAGCAGTTTGTTGGAGGCATTCAAGTAGCGCCAGGAACCTTCCTTTACGTCGCCATTGATAGAGCGCAGATATTCGTTCTCTTCATTGAAGAAGTGTAGGATAGCATCGTGGAAGTGTTCGTCATCGCGAAACTCAAGCCAGGGCTTGTTGACGTAAAACTTTTGTTCGCGCAAGTCTTCTCCCAATGCGCGCACCGCTTTGAGTATCGTATCCAGATACTCATCCATGTTTTCGTTGTGCGGCATCTCTACGCTCAACGAACGGGAAACCTTGTCCAAAAACTTGTTATCCACAAATCTTAAGGGTTGCTGTCGAGCACAAAAATACTAAAAAAAGCAGCAAAAACAGAAAAAGTTATCCTCTGCTGTACCCGCGGGGCCATTTACCCCTTGCTCCACTCGCTGCGCTTTTTGAAATATTTGCGGCTCACCACCAATAAGCCGAAGGACTCGCCTTCTTCTTTGGTCTGTTTGGCATGATGGGCACCGTGCGCCCGCAGGATAGCCCGCGAATAAGTGCTATCCAGTTGGCGAAACCATTTGAAGCGCTGATGGATGTAGACGTCGTGGATGAGGAAATAAATCAGGCCATAAATAGAAATGCCGATGCCCACGAAAAGGAGCCAGAAATGGGGCGTAGATAAGCCCAGGATATAACACGTTGCACTGGGTATGGCAAAGACGAGGAAAAACAGGTCGTTCTTCTCAAAAAAGCCATGCTTATGGTGCTTAGGCTGGTGATGGTCTTCATGCCATTGCCACAGAAAGCCATGCATGACGTATTTGTGGGCAAACCAAGCCATAAACTCCATCCCGACGATGGCAGCCAGCGTGATGAGGGCATATAACAGTACATTCATCTTTTGAGCAAATTTTCTTTACAATAAAACTCCCAGGATAAAGAAAAACAGAAACTGCAAAATAAACAAGGCAATAGCCACTTTGTTGCGGGCATGAGGCAGCCAGGCGGCAAACAGGCACTCCAGCGGCAAGGCCACGACAAACCAGCCCAGATAATTGCGCAATGGGACCGTATCGCCTTCCCACCCCCAGAAGTCGTGCTCCATTGCTACCGGCTCGATCAGCACATCCAGGCCCACCATGAGCAGGGCGGCCAGTAAACCCCGGGCTAGCCAATGGCGTCCAGCCAGCAGGCCGTTGGCGATGATGCCAGCCGCATAAGCCAGGATGACCCAATTGACGCCGATCATCAGGGGGGTATCCCATAGTTTCACCCCCAGCACCCGCCCATAGGCATATTCGCCGAAAAGCAAGCCCGTCTGGGTGCCAAATAGCTCGGCAACAAAGCCGACAACATAGGCGATGAAGAGGAACGCGATAGTACGGCGATCCCAGAATGGGTGCCGCAACAACATCAGCAGCAGCGAAATCAGAAGGTTAAGGGGCGTCAGCAGCACAAAATCGGGGTGGATAGGCAGCCCTATCCCGGCGATACCGACGGCGTATAAAATGGCCAGGATAGCGATATAGAGCTGATCCTTATCCTTCATCAATTGCCCGGCGAAGCCGGGTTGAACGAGTTCTTTTTCTGATGTTTCTGGCATAAATCTCTTTGCGTTAGCCGCGACACCGCCAAGGGCTCATCGCTATTTCCATTACAAAACCGCTACAGCTCAGGCCTGGCCGTGCAATACTTCATCCACTATTTTTGCCGATAGCAGGCAGAGCGGGATGCCCCCCCCAGGATGCACGCTGCCCCCACAAAAGTATAATCCTTTGATGCGGCTGGAGAAATTGGGGTGCCGCAAAAAGGCAGCCATGCGGTTATTCGAGCTAGTGCCGTACAGGGCGCCCAGGTGCGAAGCCGTGCGGCTCTCGATGGTACGCGGCTCTAGCACCTCTTCACAGGCGAGGTGTGCTTCCACGTCCAGCCCCATCATACGGCTCAGCTTTTCCAGGATGCGCTGGCGGCTTTCCCGGATGATGGCATCCCAGTCCTGGCCAGAATCAAAGGGCACATTGATCATCGTAAACCAGTTTTCCCCGCCTGGCGGCGCATCGGCTGGAGCAAACTTGGAGGTGATGTTAATATATATGGTGGGGTCTTGATAGACGGCACCTGCTTCCAGCTGGGCAAATTCCGTGCGGTAATCATCGCTAAAAAAGATATTGTGCAACCCCAGCTCGGGGAATGCCCGCTTCATCCCCCAGTAAAAAATCAGGGCTGAGGTGGATTTTTGCTGGCGCAAGGTACGATGAGGGTGCTTTTCCCGAGGCAAGAGCTTTTTGTAGGCGAAAAACACATCCATATTACTGATGATACGATCGAATTTTTCTTCCCGCCCGGCTAGCCGCAGCCCGATAGCCCGGCCTTGCTGCACCACTATCTCCTCGACGGGGGTATTGAAGTGGAAGTTGACTCCCTTTCGCAAAGCCAGTTCATAGATGCTGCGCGTGATGGTATGCATGCCGCCTTTGGGGAAAAAGGCGCCGATATGATGCTCGAAGTGCGGGATGATGCTGAGCAGCCCCGGCGCTTTATAGGGGTTGGAACCATTGTAGGTGGCAAAGCGATTGAAGAGCTGCACTAGCTTAGGGTGCGGCAAATGCCGGCGGTTTACGGCATCCATGCTGGTAAACAAGTCCAGGCCTGGCATTGCCAGCATAGCGGGCAGCACGCGGCGCCCCAACCAGGTGCTGAGGCGATGGAGGGATTGCTCCAGAAAGATGCGGCCGGTCAGTTCGTATTTCCGGGCGCTATCGGCCAGGGCCCGGCGCAAATGGTGAGGCGCTACCCCTAGTTTGTCCTCTATTTCCCGGGCGAAGCGCTCTTGCTCTGCATGGGCTAGTAGCCGGGTACCATCTTCCCAGAAATAATGGCATACTACCGGCAAGCGCTCATACTCGAAGTGATCCGCCGGGTTTTCCCCAGCCAGGCGAAACAACTCCTCCACATAATGAGGCATGGTGAATAGCGACGGCCCGGCATCAAAGCGGTATCCATCCAGGCTGAACTCTGACAGCTTGCCGCCAGGATAGCTGTTGGCTTCAAAGACGTGTACTTCGTGCCCCCGGCTCGCCATGCGCACCGCCGAGGCTAAACCAGCAATGCCGGCTCCAATTATCCCTATTTTCAAAGCTTGATTTTTTTGTTCTCCGACAAAATCCCTGCAGTATTTAAAGTGCTTTGCCCAGGTACAATTTCACATACTGGGCGATGTATTTCCCAATGATATCAAACTCCAGGTTGACGGTGTCGCCGGGGCGTAATGATTGAAAGTTGGTGTTTTCATAAGTATAGGGGATAATCGCCACCGAAAAGCTGTCGAGCGTGGGCTTGACCACCGTCAGGCTCACACCGTTGACACAGACCGAGCCTTTGTCCACGAGGAGTTGTGTTTCATCTGGCTGGTAGCCAAAGCGGTAGTACCAGCTCCCATCGCGTTCATCAATAGCCAGGCAGGTACCCACCGCATCTACATGGCCCTGGACGATATGCCCGTCGAGGCGGCTGTTGGCGGCCATGGCCCGCTCGAGGTTGACCAGGCTGCCAGGCTGCCACTGCCCCAAGCTGGAGCGCTGCAGGGTCTCTTCTATAGCCGTGACGGTATGCGTGCCCGCCCCCAGGCCCACTACAGTGAGGCAAACGCCGTTGTGGGCGATGCTCTGGTCTACTTTCAACTCCTGAGAAACCGGGCTGGCAATCGTGAAATGTACATTGCTACCTTCATGGCGGATGTGCTCAACCTTGCCCAGTGTTTCGATGATGCCGGTAAACATAGCTCTTGATTGTTTTGCTGTAAAACAGTTGTCGAGGCCTTTGGTTTGAAATGCTATTCCTATCTTTGCTGCCGGATTTCTGTAACTTTTGCCCCAATCGGCATTAAGAACAGCAAAGAGCGGCACTAATCAGCATATATCGCCGCCGCAAAATTAATGAAATGGAACAATTTAATTTCGAGGGTCTGGTTTCGCAAGTAATTGCCTTTGCGCAAGCCAGCGGCCCGCGGGAATGGATAGCAAGCTTTGGCCTGGTAGTCATCCTGATGCTAGCGGCATCTCTGGCTGCCAGCAAACGCCGCCGCAAGAAACGGGCCCGGCAGGTAGCCCCGAACCTCGTACTGGAAGCCTTTCAAGTAGCCCCCTTGGGGCGGGATGCCTATTTCAAAATCCTGAACGCTGGCCAGATCGCTACCCTCCACACCCTCGATGTCAAAGGCCGCAATGACCTTCTGGTGAAAAACATCGTCGCCGGCCACGAAATCATGCCGGGAGAATCATACCGCATCCTGCTGGAAACCCAGGGCAACCAAAAACTGAACCCTGCTTTTTCCATTGAAATCTCTTATATGGACCAGCTGGGCAACATCTACCGCCAGGCCTTCTTGCTGAAGGAACAGGTAGCTAAGCAGCCCAAGCTGGTTAAACTGGCTTAACCCCTTTTACTTCAACTCTTGACTTTATGAAGGTAGATATCCTCGCCATCGGTGTACATCCTGATGACATAGAACTGAGCTGCAGCGGCACCTTGCTGAGCCACATTGCCCAGGGTAAAATCGTAGGCCTGCTCGACCTCACCCGTGGGGAGCTGGGCACGCGCGGCAATGCCGAAATCCGCCTCCAGGAGGCCGCTCAGGCCGCAAAGCTCATGGGCGCAGCATTCCGCATCAACCTCGCCATGGCTGACGGCTTCTTCACTCATAGCCAAGAAAATATCATTAAAATCATCGAAGCGATCCGCTACTGCCAGCCGGAAATCGTGCTGGCCAACGCCCTCGATGACCGCCATCCCGACCATGGCCGCGCCGCCAAACTCACTGCCGACGCCTGCTTCTATGCCGGCCTGGCTAAAATCCCGACTACCGATGCGGAGGGGCAGCCCCAGGCCCGCTGGCGGCCTAAGGCTTTATACCATTATATACAAGACTACAACCTCCAACCGGATTTCGTCGTGGATATCACGCCCTACATGGACCGGAAAATAGGACTGGCGCAAGCCTTCCGCTCGCAGGTCTTTGTACCCGGCGCCACAGAATACGCCCAAGAGCTCAACTCTCCCATCTCTGGCGAGGATTTCATCGATTTCCTGCGTGCTAAAGCCCGTGCCTATGGCCGGGCTTCTGGCTTTGAATTCGCCGAAGGTTTCAATGTAGCTCGCCCTCCAGGGCTGAAGGATTTATTTGCGCTAGTGTGATCAGGGCCTGAGGTGTAGCTTGCCAGCCTCTTCCTGCTGCTGGGGCGAAGGCACCGCAAAAGCCCCCCCATCTATCCCCAAAGCAGTGCGGGGGAAGACTTCCCGGGCCTGTTCCAGGAAAAGGTTCAAATCAGGGTAACGCGAAGAATAATGGCCCAGCACCAATTGCCCGGCTTGAGATTTCAATGCAATGGTAGCAGCCTGCCGGGCGGTAGAATGGCCGGTCGCAGCGGCCAGTTCCTCCAAATCGTCGCAAAAAGTCGATTCGTGATACAGCAAGTCCACGCCTTGGATCAGGGGCAGCAGCGCCTCGCTGTAGGCTGTGTCGGAACAATAGGCATAAGAACGCGGCGGGGGCGGGGCATAGGTCAAGGCCTCATTGGGGATGAGGGTACCGTCCTCCGTTTGATAGCCCGCGCCAGCCTTAATGGCGGGGATGGCTTGATAAGGGATAGCGTAAGCGGCAATCTGCTCTGGCCGCATATTGCGCTGCCGTTCTTTTTCCCGAAAAAGGAAACCAGCCGCCGGCACCCGATGCCTGAGCGGCAGCGAATAAACTTCAACCGCCTTATCTTCATAAATCAGCTGATACGTGCTTTGGTCAATGGCGTGGAAATTCAGGGGGTAAGGCACTTCCCTGGCGTACTTAAGCTGCACCTGGATGATTTCTTCCAAGCCAGCAGGAGCAAATATGTCTAAAGGCTTATCACGCCCCAGCAAGGCCATAGTGCCCAAATACCCGATTAGGCCATAGATATGATCGCCATGCAAGTGGCTGATGAAAACCTGCCCGATAGACGGGAGGCTGATGCCAAATTCCAGCATCCTCATTTGTGCGCCTTCTCCGCAATCGATGAGGTAGGATTTCGAGCCGATAGACAATACCTGGGACGAAGGGAAACGCCCGAGTATCGGCAGGGCCGCACTAACGCCAAGCAAAGTCAGCCGAAAGGCAGTTAATTCATTCTTCATCACTGAGCTCCCGCTCAATCTCTTCCATGAAGACGTAGTCGATCGCTTCAGAGACCGAAGGGATGATGGTCAGTTGGCTATCCAAGCGAGATATCTTGATCAGTTTTTCCACGCTGGGGTGCTGGATACCGGTGAGGATGAAAGAGCCCAGGCTGCTCCACAGGCGGTTGGCTGTCAATATGGCACTTAAACCCGACGAATCAACATACTTGACACCTGACAAATCTAGTATCAGGTTGGAGACCCCTTCGTTGGAAAGGATAACAAATTCTGACTTCAAGTTTGGTGCGATCAGAGAGTTGAGGTTCTCTTCCTCTAGCTGAAAAACCGTATATCTTTCCTGCTTATCAATGGAATACTTCATACCTTGTTTTTGTTACTTGTGCTAATGCCAGCGCCTGCAAAAGTAGCTATTCCGGGGCAGTTTACCTAGCATTAGGCAGAAACTTTTACTGGCACTTGCTTTTCTATGGCATAAACTTAGCGGCCTTGGTTAAACCTTGCGTATCTTTCCGGCGTTCAACAGTAGGTTTTGCCAAAGAAACCAGATTAAAGCGCAGCTTTTTGCCGGAAATAATAAGATTGGCATTATTTTTACGGTGTATTAATAACAGAAGGCTTATATTTCGCCTTCCTAAACGGCAGTTAGAAGTTTTTGGCCGTTAAAGCTTGCATTCTCGAATAATTAGCACTATATTGTTTGCAAGAAATCATTAAGCCTAAAGAGAAGAAAGAAGCATGAACAATAAAAGATTTTCTCCAAAAGTGAAGCAAGTAATCTCCAGAAGCCGGGACGAAGCCATCAAGCTCGGCCATGACTTTATTGGGACCGAGCACTTGCTTTTAGGTATCATGAGCGAGCGGGAAAGCCTTGCCGTAAAGGTGTTAGAATCCCTGGATGTCGACCCCGCAGAGCTGCGGCAAGCGCTGGAGGAATCCGTGCAGCGCATCGCCTCTACCCCAACGGCGCTCAATGTGGGCAACCTCAACCTCAACACCCAGGCCGAAAAAGTCCTCAAAGTGACTTTCCTGGAAGCCAAGATGCTCAAAAGCGAAGAGATCAGCCCGGAACACTTGCTGCTCTCCATCCTCAAACACAAGGAAAACCCTGCCTCCAAACTGCTAAATCAGTACGACGTGGATTACGATATCTACAAAGCTGAATTGGAGTATGTCCGCCAGGAACAGGACTTCTCCGGCAGCATAGACCCTTACGCCCAGGCGCCTTCCGACCAGGATGACCCCTACGAGGAAGAAGAAAGCCAAAGCGGGCGCTACCAGCAACGCGGCAAAGGCGCCGCCAAATCCCGCACTCCGGTATTGGACAATTTCGGACGGGATATCACCAAGCTAGCCGAGGAAGATAAGCTCGACCCCATCATCGGACGGGAAACCGAAATCGAGCGGGTTTCACAAATCCTCAGCCGCCGTAAGAAGAACAACCCCATCCTCATCGGAGAGCCCGGGGTGGGTAAAACCGCCATCGTCGAAGGCCTGGCCTTGCGCATCGTTCAGAAGAAAGTATCTCGCACGCTTTTCAACAAACGCCTGGTCATGCTCGACCTGGCAGCGCTGGTAGCCGGCACCAAGTACCGCGGCCAGTTTGAAGAGCGCATGAAAGCCATCATGAACGAATTGGAGAAATCCCGCGACGTCATCCTCTTTATTGATGAAATCCATACCATCGTCGGCGCTGGCGGCGCTACTGGTTCGCTAGATGCATCCAATATCTTCAAACCCGCACTGGCCCGCGGTGAATTGCAGTGCATCGGCGCTTCTACCCTCGATGAGTACCGCCAGCATATCGAAAAGGATGGCGCCCTCGACCGCCGCTTCCAGAAAGTCATGGTGGATCCGCCCTCTGCCGAAGAAGCCTACAATATCCTGGAGAATATCAAAGCCAAATACGAGGACTTCCACAACGTCACCTACTCCGCCGAGGCCATCCGCGCTTGCGTGAAGCTCAGCGACCGCTACATCAGCGACCGCTTCCTCCCCGACAAGGCGATTGACGTGCTCGATGAAGTCGGTGCCCGCGTGCACCTCAAAAACATACATGTGCCGGAGCATATCGAAGAGCTGGAAAAGAAAATTGAAGACCTGAAAGAACTTAAAAACCAGGCCGTCAAAAACCAGCAGTACGAAAAAGCAGCCGACCTGCGCGATAAAGAATCCAAACTGGTGCGGCAACTCGAGTTTGCCAAAGTTCAGTGGGAAGAAGAGTCCAAGACCAAGCGTTACCCCGTAAATGAAGAAGACATCGCCGAGGTGGTCTCCATGATGACGGGTATCCCGGTCAAACGCGTAGCTCAAAGCGAAAGCAAGAAGCTGATTTCGATGGACAAAGACCTGGAGAATGCTATTATCGGCCAGAATGAAGCCATCAAAAAAATCACTAAAGCGATACAGCGCAACCGGGTAGGCTTGAAAGACCCGAGCAAACCTATCGGCTCCTTCATTTTCCTGGGCCCCACCGGCGTGGGTAAAACGGAGCTAGCCAAAGCGCTGGCCCGCTATATTTTCGACTCTGAAGACGCACTGGTGCGCATTGACATGAGCGAATACATGGAGAAATTCTCGGTGAGCCGCCTCATCGGTGCCCCTCCAGGCTATGTCGGGTATGAAGAAGGTGGCCAATTGACGGAAAAAGTGCGCCGCAAGCCTTATTCGGTCATCTTGCTGGACGAAATCGAGAAAGCCCACCCTGATGTGTACAACATCTTGCTGCAAGTGCTGGATGACGGCCAACTGACGGATGGCTTAGGCCGTAAAGTGGACTTCAAGAATAGCTTGATTATCATGACTTCTAATATCGGAGCACGGCAGTTGAAAGACTTCGGACAGGGCGTGGGCTTCGCTACTAAGGCACGGCAAGATGCCGCGGATGACACCTCGAAAGGCATCATCCAGAATGCTTTGAAGCGGACTTTCTCCCCCGAGTTCCTCAACCGTATCGACGATGTGGTCATCTTCAACAGCCTTGATCAGGAAGATATTTTCAAAATCATCGATATCTCCCTCAAGGATTTGCACAAGCGCCTCACTACGATGGACTACAACTTGGTGCTCTCTGACGAAGCCAAGAAGTTTGTCGCTGAGAAAGGCTACGACCCACAGTTCGGTGCCCGCCCGCTCCACCGCGCGATCCAGAAGTATATCGAAGACCCGCTGGCGGAGTTTATCCTCAACCTGAGCCCTGCGGAAGGCAGTACGCTGGAAGCCGTGCTCAATAGCGAAGGCGATGGGCTAAACATCACCTTGCTTAAAGAAGTCAACACCGATGTACAAGAATAAAGCGGTAAGCCACACCGCGTGTGTCAACCTTATTAATTCATCAAAAAAATATCTATTTGGCAAAGAGACCAGGCTTCAGAAGAGACCGAGAGGCCGATAACGAAAAATCCAACTTTCGGGTCAATGAGCAAATCCGCATTCCGGAAGTCCGCCTAGTTGGCGACAAGCTCGAGGAAATTAGTGAAATCGTAGGAGAGGACATCGAAGCAGGCAACGTCTATCCTACCCGCAAAGTACGCGAATGGGCAGAACGATCTGAGCTAGATGTCGTGGAGATTTCTCCCAACGCCCTGCCTCCGGTGGTGAAAATCATTGACTACAACAAGTTTCTCTACGAGAAAAAGAAAAAGGAAAAGGAGATTAAAGCTAAAGCGGCAAAAACGGTTATCAAGGAAATCCGCTTTGGCCCTAATACGGACGACCACGACTTTGAGTTTAAAGTACGCCACGCCAGGTCTTTCCTGGAAGACAACGCCAAGGTCAAGGCCTACGTCCATTTTCGTGGCAGGACGATCGTATTCAAAGACCGGGGCGAGCTCTTGTTGCTCCGCTTTCTGAAGGAACTGGAAGACTATGGTGCGCCCGAAGCCCTCCCTAAAATGGAAGGCCGCCGCATGATCGTCATGATTTCTCCCAAAAAGAAGAAATAAGGCAACATGGCAAGGGGAGCTTGCTCCCCTACCCTGCTGCCTTTTGATTTTTTTTGCCGCCGAAGAAAAAAAAGCTGGCCAAACCGCTTTTTTAAGTAATTATCCTTACCTTTGCGTTCCGTTTTTAAGAACTATTAAAGAGATACCGTAATGCCGAAGATGAAGACTCACTCCAGTGCTAAAAAGCGCTTCAAGCGCACCGGCTCTGGAAAGATTAAGCGGTTTCAAGCGAAAACATCTCACATGATGCGCCGCAAGACGAAGAAAGCCAAGCTGCGCCTGCGTGATTCTACGCTTGTACACCCCGCCGATGAAGCACGCGTAAAGCGCATGCTGGCCATCGGGTAATTAACCTTTTTTTTTAACGAGAACGCAGGCCAAAAGCGCTCCCATGCCGGCAGCCTCTGCGTTGTACTAAAAAACTTAATATGCCTCGTTCAGTGAATGCTGTGGCGTCCAGACAAAGACGCAAGAAAATCCTGAAGCTCTCCAAAGGTTTCTTTGGCGCACGCAGGAATGTTTACACGGTTGCTAAAAACACCGTTGAAAAAGGCTTGCAATACGCTTACCGCGACCGCAAAGCCAAAAAGCGGGCCTTCCGCCGCCTATGGATCGCCAGGATTAATGCAGCTGCCCGTACCCACGGGATCTCCTACTCCAGGCTGATTCACCAACTCTCAGAAAAAGAAGTACAGCTCAACCGCAAAGTCCTGGCCGATTTGGCCATGAACCACCCCGATACTTTTAAAGCGGTGGTAGAGTCAGTGAGCAAATAGCGCACAATAGCGCACACTACCTCTAAATAGAAAAAGAAGGGGAGCAAGTTCGCTTGTTCCCCTTCTTCATTTTTAAGAAAAATCGTCAGAAAGCCCACAAAAATCCTGGCGCAGCAAGAAAAAAACCAGCGTATCCTGCAGGTCGGCTGCATCCTTGAAGGGGCTGCGTAACAGGCCTTTTTCCTGAAAGCCAAACTTCTGCAACAGGTGGATGGAGGACTCATTCTCGGGATTGACCAATGCCTCTACCCGCTCCAAGCCCATCTCGCCGAAGCCGAAGGGGAGCACGGTAGCGATCGCCTCCGAAGCCAGGCCCTGCCGATGCCGGTCCTCATCCCAGATGGCATAGCTCATCTCGGCAAAACGATGCTGCCGCCACCAGGTATGGAAGCCGCAATCGCCGATGAGCCAACCAGTAGCAGGGTCAGCGAGCAGCCAATTGCAGTAAGAAATGCGGTGGTTGTGCAATTGATCGCGCTGGTAGCGGAGCCGAAAAAGCTCCCACTCTGCCTGATGCTGAAAGCCCAATGCCGCGTATATCTCCTGCTCGGTATAGCGCCCAAATAACTGGCTGACCAAGTCCGGGCTCACCTCCCGCAGGATTAGCCGTGGGCTGTGTATTTCGGGTAGATCGATCATATGTAAAGCTTCAAAAAACTAAGCCTTCATCTCCTTGCTCCCATCGGCATGAATGGCGAAGCGGCCAAGTTTGGCGTCGTGCACCTGATCTGGCTTGGGCCAGGGCCAGCCGCCGAAACGCGTCTTATGGTAGTCTTCGAAGGCCTGATTGATCTCTGCCTTGGTGTTCATCACGAAGGGGCCGTATTGAATGACCGGTTCATTGATAGGGCGCCCTTGGAGCACCAGGATGCGCGCTTCGCTACCTCCGCTCTGAAGCTTCAGGTCATGCTCGGCACGCACCCGCACCGAACTGTAAGCGGGTATGGAGGTCCCGCCCACCAACAGCGTATTGCCGATATAGTAATACAAGTAGCGGTTGATGCCCGGAGAAGCTCTTGGCAACGTCCACTCCGCGCCAGCTTCCATGCGGATGTTCCAGATGCCCACCTCATTGGCAGAATCAGCAGCCCAGGAGCCTGGCGGCGGCGCTGGTGCCTGATGCTCGTACAAACAGCCCGCGATCACTTCCACCCGGGTCATGTTCCCACGGGTATCCCGGTGCTGATAGTTGGGGATGCTCTCCCGCCAGAGCATTTTGAAGTGCGGTTCAACCATCTTGTTTTTGCGCGGCAGGTTAAGCCAGATTTGAAACAGCTCCAGCGGGTTGTCGCGGTCCTGCCGGATCAGTGGGAACATTTCGGAATGCTGTACCCCCTTCCCAGCTGTCATCCACTGCACATCGCCGTCGCCGTAACGGCCGGCAGCACCCAGTGAATCTGCATGGTCTACCATCCCTTTGCGCACTACGGTAACGGTTTCAAAGCCGCGGTGTGGATGCCCAGGAAAGCCCGGCACAGCCGTACCGTGGTACATCCGCCAGCCGTCTTTGATGATGAAATCGTCGCCGATGCTGCGCCCCTCCAGCGAAGCTGCTGGCCCCATCCGCCCATTCCCTTTCGGAAAATGATCTTCATGATGCACACAAAAAAGGAAAGGGTCGGCTGTTTCCCATTGAAAACCCATCTGGCTGATTTTCAAGATGGGGTTTTGCTCGGCTTCGGCCGCTTTAGCCCGTGCCAGCTCAGCTTCGGCCGCTTTGGCCGACTGCACAAAGGGCCAGGCAATTGCAGCAGCAGCACTTACTTTCAATCGGTTGATAAATTTTCTGCGGTGGAGTTTCTCTGCCATAGGTGCGGTTAGTTAGAGCTGGCTTGCATTGTACATTTGATGCCGATTTTAGCCGCTTTCCGCTTACTCATGAATGAAACATCAGCAAAAAAGCGTAAATTTCAACGCAAACAACAAAACGCAAACAAGCTTAAGGTTTATGATTTGAAAAAAAACAAGCCCCCGCGAAAAAAGTTGGGATAAAACTGCAACTGGACAGCCCCTTACTTTAGGCTGATTTTGTTCTCGAGGCGAAAATGCATCAAAAAAAATCGCACATTTGCCTTATAAGAGGGCGATGCCCTGCTTTTGTAATACCAAAAAAATCACCACCCATGCTTCACATGGCCCGGATAATCTGCACCGTCACCAACGACCTGACTTACGATCAGCGCATGATCCGCATCTCCAGCAGCTTGGCTCGTGCGGGTTATGCAGTGTTGTTGACTGGCCGCCAGCGGCGGGCGTCGCAACCGCTGCGGGAAGAGGCTTTCCGCCAAAAGCGGCTGCGCTGCCATTTTGAAAAAGGCAAACTTTTTTATATCGAGTACAACCTGCGTTTGTTTTTTTTCCTGCTGTCCCACCCCTTCGACATCGTCTGTGCAGTTGACCTGGATACGCTGCTGCCCGCTTACCTGGCAAGCCGCCTCAAAGGGAAAATCTGCGTGTATGATGCCCATGAGTACTTCACCGAGACGCCGGAAGTAGAAAGGCGCCCGCTCATCAAACGCATTTGGGAAGGGGTAGCTAGTTTTACCCTACCCAGGTTGCGCTACGCCTACACCGTAGGCCCGGCTCTGGCTCAGCTCTTCGAGGAGCGCTACGGCACGCCTTTTGCCGTCATCCGCAACATGCCCAATCGGCAGCCTTTGGCTGCTGCTACAGCCCCTGGCGCCCCGCGTATCATCCTCTACCAGGGCGCGCTCAACGAAGGGCGGGGGTTGGAATATGCGATCGAAGCTATGCGGCAGATCGAAGGCGCCGTGCTTTGGCTGGCCGGCGAGGGCGATTTATCGGCTGCGCTGCGAGCACAAGCCCGGCAGTTGGAGCTGGAGGGGAAAGTACGGTTCCTGGGCTTCCTGCCTCCTCATGAACTGCAGCACCTCACCCCACAAGCTTACCTTGGCTTAAACCTCTTGGAAAACCGAGGGCTTAGCTACTACTATTCCTTGGCCAACAAGGCTTTTGATTACGTGCAAGCGGGCAAACCTTCCATCCAGATGGCATTCCCGGAATATGCCGCGCTCAATGCGCAATACGAAGCTTTCCTCTTACTGGAGGAACTGTCTGTGCCCGCTCTTGTAGCGGCCATAAGGCAGTTGCTAAACGATGCTGAATACTACGATGGGCTGAGGAGCAATTGCCTGCGTGCACGGGAGGAGTGGGTTTGGGAGCAGGAAGAGGAACGCCTGCTGGAATTTTATCGGGAGCTTAGGCGCTCAGCAGGCCAAGTTTTGTCGTAAAAAAGGCAGGAGGAACCCGTCGGTCACCCCCCGAAGCCTTACCTTTACGCTTTGTTAAATCAAAATCATTTGATCGTGGCAGGAAATACCTTCGGGCAAATCTTCAAAGTAACGACCTTCGGCGAATCACACGGCCGCGCCATCGGTATGATCCTCGACGGCTGCCCGGCCGGGCTGGAGATTGATGAGGCCTTCGTGCAGCAGGAATTGGCGCGGCGGCGGCCGGGGCAATCCAAGATCGTCACCCAGCGCCAGGAAGAAGACCAGGCAGAAATCCTGTCGGGTATCTTCCATGGGCGGAGCACCGGCGCCCCCATCGCCATGGTCATCTACAATGCCGACGCCCGCTCCAAAGACTACGGCCATATCGCCGATAAATTTCGGCCTTCTCATGCCGACTTTACCTACCAAGCCAAATATGGCACCCGCGATTACCGGGGAGGGGGGCGCTCTTCCGCCCGGGAGACAGCCGCCCGCGTCGCTGCCGGAGCTATTGCCAAACTGCTGTTGCGGCAGGAAGGTATCGGCGTGGCTGCATACGTCAGCCAGGTCGGACATCTGCGCTTGGAGGCAGCTTACCAGGAGCTAGACCTCTCGTTGACCGAATCTAACCCGGTGCGCTGCCCCGACCCTGCTCTGGCGGCCCAGATGGAAAACCTGATCAAAGCCGTGCGCAAGGACGGCGACACCATCGGCGGTGTAGTCAGCGGCCTGATCACGGGCTGCCCGGCCGGCTTGGGTGAGCCAGCTTTCGATAAACTGCACGCCGACCTGGGCAAAGCCATGCTCAGCATCAACGCCTGCAAGGGCTTTGAATATGGCTCTGGCTTTGCCGGGGTGAGCCTCCGCGGCTCGGAGCATAACGATTTATTTTATCGAGATGGCGAAGCCATCCGCACCCGGACTAATCATTCTGGCGGCATCCAGGGTGGCATCTCCAATGGGATGGATATCTATTTCCGCGCGGCCTTTAAGCCGGTGGCAACGATTGTCGCCGCGCAGGAATCGGTGGATGAAAGCGGGGAAAGCACTACGGTAGAAGGCAAAGGCCGACACGACCCCTGTGTGCTCCCCCGAGCCGTGCCCATCGTCGAAGCCATGGCTGCCCTGACCGTGGCAGACCACCTGCTGCGGCAACGGTGTGCAAGGGTATGAAAGGTTAAAGG
>CAYSPJ010000001.1:87416-108372 GCA_964432875.1 uncultured Phaeodactylibacter sp.
CCTTCTAAAACCCAATCTTACTCCCCCCCTTCCCCATCTCCTTGCTCAGGGCAGCCATGCGGATGGCGGTCACGGCAGCTTCAACGCCTTTATTGCCATGTTTGCCGCCAGCGCGATCGCGGGCTTGTTGCTCATCATTGGGGGTCAGCAGGCCGAAGACAAAGGGTTTGGCGTACATCACGCTCAGGTTGGCCAGGGTATTTGCCACCGCAGTATTGATATATTCATTGTGGCTGGTCTCACCCTTGATTACGCACCCCAGGCAGATGACGGCATCGGGCTTTTTGTGGTCGGCAAGGATGCGGGCGCCAGCAGGCAGCTCGAACGAACCCGGCACCTGGACCGCTTCGATATCTGCTTCGGCGGCACCGTGCTTGACCAGGGTGTCATAGCACCCCTGATAAAGCGCATGGGTGATTTCAGCATTCCAGTCGGAAACCACGATGCCAAATTTCATGCCTGTGGCCGAAGGGATATTCTCTTCATTGTACTCGGAAAGGTTTTTCAATGCGCTTGCCATATCAAAAGTATAATTGAATGATAAACCGAATCAAGTTTCAGGGGCTAAATTAAAGCAAAAAGGGCAAAGCCCCGTAGAAGAACTTTGCCCTTTAAGCAGAAGCCGATAAAAAAGCTTATCCTTTGGCCGATACCCTGGCGATGTACTTCTGGATATCCCTGCCGACAGATGAATCCGGATATTTGTCCTTGATCTGTTCGTAAACCTTTTTCGCCTCGGCCATATTGCCGTTGCGTTCGTGCAGCAAGCCAATTTTCTTGAGGTAGTAAGGCGTAAGTACCTCATTGTCGCCATGTGCCGCCGCTTTTTTGTAATTTTTCATGGCCGCGTCAAAGTCCTGGAGTTCCGAATAGGCATCGCCCAGGGCACCGTACTTGGTGATGGGGGTCAGATCGCCTACGGGTTTGAACTTTTTCAAGTAATCGATCGCAGCATCATAACTGCCCAGGTTGAGGTAAGCAATGCCAGCGTAGTAGCGGGCAGAGTTAGCAGCTGGCGTACCTTTGTACTTGTCGATAATATCGATAAAGCCGAGGTAGCCGCCGCCGGGGTTGGTCAGTGCGAGGGCGAAAGAATCGCGCTCGAACTGCTCTTGGGCGCGAAAGACCTGCTCTACCGCCTCTCGCTGGCGCGGTTTCTTGTAGAAGTTGTTGTACGCGAAGAAACCGCCTATCACTACGACCAGAGCCACCAGTGCTCCGAAAATGTAGTTCTGGTTGTTATCCATGAAGTGCTGTGCGCTGTCGCGTACCTCCACAATATCCACCAGCGTCTCATCCGCTTTCTTTTGATTCCTTTTTCTTCTTGCCATAATTCTCGTCTATTTTGGGCCGTTTTTTAAAAAGCCCCGCAAAAATAAATAAAGTTTTATTTCTAAAGGGCTTTTGCCCAAAAAAAACGGCGATGAAGCAACTAGCCCCATCGCCGCCTGGCCTAGAAGCGCCTACCAAGGCGCTGTTAATCCATAATAAATGGGTAATCTTCCTGAAGGTAGTTGTCCTCCCACAGGGCCGAGGGGTCGGGATAAGAAGATTCTTCGGCAAATTTAATAGCCGCATTGATCTCGTTCTTGATTTTTTCCTGGATTTCGCGGAGTTCCTCCTCCGAAGCAATCCCCTTGGAAAGGATGGTGCTTTCAGTTATCTTGACGGGGTCGCGCTCCTTGTAGGACTCCACCTCTTCCTTGGTGCGGTACTTAGCCGGATCGGAAACGGAATGCCCTTTATAGCGATAAGTGCGCACCTCCAGGAAGTAGGGGCCATTGCCTGCGCGGATATGGGCGGCGGCTTTAGCTACGGCTTCGTGAACGGATTCGGGGTTCATGCCGTCTACTGGCTCACTAGGCATCTCGTAGGAAAAGCCGAGCTTGTAAAGATCGGTGATATTGCTGGTACGGTTGACGCTGGTACCCATAGCATAGCCGTTGTTCTCCACGATATAGAGTACGGGCAGCTTCCATTTCATAGCCATATTGAACGACTCGTGCAGCGAGCCCTGGCGGGCGGCGCCATCTCCGAACATCGTCACGCAGAGGTTATCAGTGCCTTTATATTTTTCAGCAAAAGCGATGCCCGTGCCGATGGGGATTTGGGCACCGACGATGCCGTTGCCGCCGAAGTAGCGGTGCTCGGCCGAAAAGAAGTGCATCGAGCCGCCTTTGCCTTTGACGATGCCGGTTTCTTTGCCAAAGAGCTCTGCCATACAAGCATCTACTGAGCAGCCCCGCCCAATGGCAGTACCGTGCTGGCGATAAGCCGTGACGATGGCATCCTCAGCGCGGATCGCCGATTCTATGCCTGCAGCCACCGCTTCTTGCCCGATGTAAACGTGGCAAAACCCGCGGATTTTTTGCTGGCCATACATCATCAGAGCCCGCTCTTCAAAGCGGCGGATGCGCAACATGAGCTCATACCATTTCAAGTATTGCTCCTTGCTATAAGTAGGCTGTTCTGCTTGCTTCTTCGTACTTTTTTTCTTGTTTTGCGTTGCAATATCCATAAGTGGCATAGATTTTAGCTGCGTAAATACGCAGGGTGTCAATTCGATTGATGCAAAAAGGCTGCTATGGGCGGCACTTGCCTTGGAAACACCATAAGGGGCAAGTGGTTTAACCCACTAATCTTTAGCGCAGCAAAGAAAAGGCATTTTCTGCTTTTCTGCAAATTATGCTCCGCGGCTTGCCGGTTGCAAGCGCTTTATTTTTTTCAACAACCGCATGAGCTTTAGGTTCAGGGCGGGGTTGGCGTTGAAAAAGTGCCCACCGATGAGCAGCCATTCTTTTTCCCTGGTGATTGCGCCCAGGCTGTGGTAAGGGGCTTTACGAGCGGTTTGCAGCTGGGCTTTCCAGTAAAGCGCCCGGTCGGTCATCGCAAAACCTTCCTTGCAGGAACCGAGCAGGCTTTGATCACAGATAAAGAAAATGTGCTCGTCGCGTTGGGGGAAGAGGAAGAATTTGGCGGCATTCCTGAGCTTATCCGCCGGCATGGCCAGGAAATCAAAATAGACCTGCTCATCCGGTTCTGTTTCAAAACTCAGAAAGTCCCGCACCATAGAAAAAAAGTCCACTTTTCCCCATTCTGCCCCTTCGTATTTGAGCATGGCTTCCGGCAGGGCGTAGGCATTAAGCCCCTGGCAATGGCGGATGATGAAGTAATCCAGCAGGCTCTCCTGGAGCGCTTCGGCCAGCTGGTTGATGTTGCGGGCATCGGCCTGCCCTTCTGCTTGCAAGAGCAGCAATTGCGCTTTGAGTTGGCCTGCCCGGCGATGGAGCATGTCGCGGAAACCGGACTCGTATAATCGCTCGGAATATGCCTGGAATTGCTGCGGCTCATGCTCTGCTTCGACCCGCTGGCGTAAAGCCTGGAAAAACTGCCCGATGATTTGCTGCTCTATATCGCCCTTCAGGTCAATACATGCCTTGGGTGGCACCGCCGGGGCAGGCTGAGCCGCCCCGCAATTAAAGCAGAAACGGGCCTGTTCGGGAAGTACAGTTTGGCATTGGTGGCATATCATGCCGCAAAGGTAATGATTATAGGGATTACTTGAGTGTCTGGCCATTAAGTATGCCAGAAACTCAAGCGTTGGCCCCACCTAGTTTCTTCTGGTCCACTTCCGGCATCTTGCATTCTTCATCCGGGCGTTTGCCGCAGACGGTGCACTCCCCCACTTTGTTTTTCAGCATGGGGTTGTTGGTGGCACAGGTGCCCCGGAACTCCTGTCCAGTGAAGACGTGGCGGATGTTGATGAGAAAGAAAGAGATGCCAAAGACACCAAATATTATTGCGAGGACATAGAGGAATTCCATAATGTGGCGTTAAAAGTTAATTACAAGTTCTGCCATTCAAACAACTGCCGCTCTTAAATGGTTTGCTTATTTTTGCACACCATCTTCGGCGCAAGCAAGCTTGATGCCGCAAAAATACAATGATTATGCAACATAAACTAGATGCTTTTGCCCGTTTGTTGACCATCATGGATGAACTGCGCGAACAGTGCCCCTGGGACCGCAAGCAGACCCTCCAATCCCTGCGCAACCTCACCATAGAAGAAGCCTATGAGCTGGCCGACGCGGTACTGGAAGAAAATCTGGAAGAAATCAAGGAAGAAATCGGCGACCTCATGCTCCACATGGTCTTCTATGCCAAAATCGCTGACGAGAAAGGCGCTTTTGACATCGCCGGCGCCCTTCATGCGGTATGCGACAAGCTCATCCAGCGCCACCCCCATATTTATGGTGATGTCGTAGCGGAAGACGAAGATGCCGTCAAGCAAAACTGGGAGCAGCTCAAGTTAAAAGAAGGCAAAAAATCAGTGCTTCAGGGGGTGCCCAAATCTCTGCCAGCCATGATTAAAGCCTACCGCATGCAGGAAAAGACCAAGCAGGTGGGCTTTGAGTGGGAAAACAGCGAGCAGGTGTGGGAAAAAGTAGAAGAGGAAATCGCCGAGTTCAAAGAAGCCTTGGAGCAAGGCCTGCCTCAGGAAAAACAAGAAGAAGAATTCGGAGACATCCTCTTTTCCCTGGTCAACTACGCCCGCTTCCAGGGCATCGACCCGGAAAACGCGCTGGAACGTGTCAACCTGAAGTTCAAAAAGCGCTTCGAGTATATTGAAGCCAATGCACAAAAGGGCCTGCGCGAGATGAGCTTGGCTGAAATGGATGCGCTCTGGGAACAAGCTAAGCGCGTTTTGTAATTCTGATTTTTTTTGGCTGAAAAATCAACAACTTTTCTGTAGCTTTGCACCCTTAATGGCAAAAGCTAGATGCAAGCTGGCTAGCCATGTGTTTTTTGAGGCTGATGAGGTGGCATCCTGACAAGCGGATCTCGCCTTTTTAGGCCTAAACTACCCCGGCATGGCGGTTGTTCCATACAATGAGGTAGGTTTAACCAAAGCAAAATCACTCGAAGTCTCTATGAGAAAGATTGAATTGGATATAGTCGCCCTTTCCCATTCCGTCACCCAATCGCACAACTATGCGGTGGTACTAGGCGAGAACGGCGGCACCCGACGGTTGCCCATTGTCATTGGCAGCTTTGAAGCCCAAGCTATTGCCGTAGCGATGGAGCGCATGACCCCCAACCGCCCCCTCACGCACGACCTCTTTAAAAATACGCTGGAGACTTTCAATATCGACCTCAAGGAAGTCATCATCAACAACCTCCTGGACGGCATTTTCTACGCCCGCTTGATTTGCCTCAAAGATGGCGAACTCATCGAAATCGATTCCCGCACTTCCGATGCCCTGGCGATGGCCGTGCGCTTCGACTGCCCGATCTTCACCTATGAGTTTATCCTCGACGCCGCCGGCGTGGTATTGGAAGACTCTGAAGAACCCGGCGAACCAGTAGAAGAACCCATGCCAGGCAGAGGCCGCCAAGCTGCTTTGTCCTCCTATTCCATTGACACCCTCCACAGTATGCTGGATGAAGTGCTGGGCGAGGAAAACTACGAACGCGCCGCAGAGATCCGCGATGAAATCCGGCGCCGGCAGGAAGAATCCTCCTAGGTTCAACTAAACGACAAGGCAATGAAGCAGCCCCTGTTCCTCTTCGCAGTTTTATTCCTCGTACTGGCTGCCTGCCAGAATGGTAACCGCAAAGCTCTCGGCAGCCAGGATCAAGCTGCCGGGCAAAGCACCGTCATGCTCAATCAACAAGTCGTCAATCACGAGGGGGAGACTATTATGGTGGGCCGCATCGACCGTCAGGGCTTGCAGCAACCTCCTTTCAGCGAGTGGTTCTCCAGTGGATATGAGCAATACACCGTCGATGTAGCCAGCCTCGATGGCTTGCAACCAGCCCTGGAAGAAATTGAAATCCTCGTTTTTCTGGGCACCTGGTGCTCCGATAGCCAGCATGAAATCCCCCACCTTTTTAAAATACTGGACCACCTGAGCTTCAAGATGGAAGGTTTCACCCTCATCGCCCTGAGCAACCAGCCCGAGTTTTACAAGCAAAGCCCTCAGGGTGAAGAGCAGGATTGGAACATTGAGTACGTCCCCACTGTTATTTTCCTGAAAGGCGGTATGGAAATCGGGCGCATTGTCGAGTATCCACTGGAAAGCCTGGAAAAAGATATGGCAAAAATTTTGCGGTAGCTTGGGTATTGCTCGATTTTTTTTCCTCGTTTATCGTAAAAAATGCAGTAAAATGCCTCTTCTTTTTGTAACTTCAAGCGTTTCTATTTTAGGTCAACCTTCTAAAACTCAATATTATGCTATTGCAACCCATCATCATCATCCTGCTCCTAGGGTTAATAATCCTCTTTTCCGGTATCTTTACCGTAAAACAGCAGACCTCGGCCATCGTCGAGCGGCTGGGTCGATTCCAGGGTATCAGAACCTCAGGCCTTCAGTTCAAGATACCCTTCATCGACCGTATCGCTGGCCGGGTCAACTTGAAAGTGCAGCAGCTGGACGTAAACGTCGAAACTAAAACCCGCGATAACGTCTTCATCCGCCTGCGCGTCTCGGTACAGTATTTCATCCTGCCGGAATCCGTCTATGAGGCGTTCTACAAACTGGAAAACTCCAACGAGCAAATCACGGCTTATATCTTTGACACCGTGCGGGCCGAAGTGCCCAAAATGAAACTGGACGATGTCTTTGAGCGCAAAGATGACATCGCTCTGGCCATCCGCCGCGAATTGGAAGACGCGATGAAGGAGTACGGCTACGGCATCGTCAAAGCCCTGGTGACCGATATCGACCCCGATGCAGAGGTGAAGCATGCGATGAACCGCATTAATGCCACCGAACGCCAGAAAATCGCCGCTGAACACGAAGGCGAAGCCGAGCGTATCCGCATCGTAGCTAAGGCTCGGGCCGAAGCTGAAAGCAAGCGCCTGCAAGGCCAAGGTATTGCCGACCAACGCCGCGAAATCGCCAAGGGCTTGGAGGAATCGGTCGAAGTGCTCAACCGCGTGGGCATCAACTCGCAGGAGGCTTCTGCCCTTATCGTGGTCACTCAGCACTACGACACTCTACAAAGCATGGGCGAACACTCCAGAAGCACGCTGATCATGATGCCCAATGCTCCTTCTGCTGCCAGCGACATGCTGTCGCAGATGACGGCTTCCTTCATCGCTTCTCAGCAAGCAGGCGAAGATTTGAAAAAGCAAAATGCGAAAAACGGGGCTAGCCAGCCTCATTAATCGCGCAATGTTTGACTGGGGTTAGGCCTAACAGGCTTTGGAAGCCTGTTAGGTCTTTCCGTTTTCATAAACCCTTCTAATAATGCCTCTGGCATTTTTTGTTAATCACCTACCATGATGACTGCCTTCAACCGGATAGCGACTACCCTGTTTCTGCTCCTGGCGCTCCTATTGCCTTTCGGGGAAGCAAAAGCCCAGCCGGCTAATAGCCTAAAGGCTTTCCTGACGCAGCAGCAGCGTACCCCCCTCATCAGCGCCCACCGTGGAGGGCGCTTCTTACCTGGATACCCGGAAAACTGCCTGGAGACCTTCTCATTTGTCACCCAACAGATGCCCGCCATCATCGAGCTCGATATCCGCCTGACGGCCGATAGTGTGCTCGTCTTGCTCCATGATGAAACCTTGGACCGCACTACTACTGGCAAAGGCAAGCTCAGCAGCCAAAGCTGGGAAGAAATCAGCTTATTGCAGCTGGTGGACGATTTTGGGGAAACTACGCCCTATCGCATCCCGCTGTTTAGCGAAGCCCTGGATTGGTGCAAAGGGCGTGCCCCGCTAACCCTGGATGTCAAACGCGGCGTACCCTTCGACCGGGTTGTGGCTGCTATCGAAGCAGCTGATGCTGCAGGTTTTTCTGCCATCATCACTTATAACCTGACCGATGCCCTGACCGTACACCGCCTGGCCCCCGAGCTGATGATCTCCGCCAATATCCGCAACGAGGATGAACTCCAAGCTTATCTCGACAGCGGTATCCCCACCGACAAGCTCATCGCCTTCACCGGCCTGCAGCAGCGCAGCAGCAACTTCTACGATGCACTGCAAGGCCACGGCATCCCCAGCATTATCGGCACCATTGGCAACCTGGATAACAAGGCGATGGCTCGCGGGCTACAAGTCTATCGCGAACTGTTCCTGGCTGGTGCGGACATCTTCGCGACGGATCGGCCATTTGAGGCGCGGGAGGCTTTCCGCCCCTTTTTTGAAAAGACGGGTAGAAAGTAAACCCCCAAGCCAGCTCTTTCAAATATCAGTATTGAACGGTGGATTTTTAGCATCATGCAAGAAACTTGGAGCAATGGGCAGCGCAACTGTCAGGGATACTGAAATCGCGTGAGGTCAAACACATTAAACCCACCACCTTCATTCCCGCTCAGCATTCATCACTATCGCTCTAGCCTTTTCCAAATCCTCCGGCGTATCCACTCCGATGGTTTCCTGTTCGGTGATACCCACGGCAATGGGGTAACCGGCCTCCAACCAGCGCAACTGCTCCAGCGATTCCATCTGCTCGTAACGGGAAATTGGCAGTACGGCCAATTCCAGCAGTGTTTCGTGACGGAAACCGTATAAGCCAATGTGTTTGTAGAAATCACCATGATCTATCCATTGCCCGGGCGGCAATCCGCGCAAATGGGGGATGGGGCTGCGGCTAAAATAGAGCGCTTCATGTTGTTGGTTCCAGACCACTTTAACCACATTAGGGTTATGCAGGTCCTCTTCCCGGTCGATACGCTTGGCCAGGGTACTAATGGGGCGTCCAGCCTCCAGCAGCACCGCCACCAAATCAATCTGAGCCGGCTCGATGAAAGGCTCATCACCCTGAATGTTAAGGATAGCCTCGGCTATGGGCATTTGTGCGGCCAATTCCGCACAGCGGTCGGTGCCAGAACGGTGGCTGGACAACGTCATGGCAGCTTTGCCGCCAAAAGAATGGACATGCTGAAGAATGCGCTCGTCGTCTGTAGCCACAATCACCTCCGTGAGCCGCTGCGCCTGAACGGCCTGCTCATAAACCCGTTGGATGAGGGTCTTGCCGGCAATATCGGCCAAGGGCTTGCCCGGAAAACGCGTGGATGCGAATCTGGCTGGGATGATACCTATAATTTTCATATCTTTGCTTGGTGAAAACTACTTGAAAACACTATGAGAAAAATCTGGTTTGCTGCACTGCTCTTTTTGCCCCTGTTGTGCCTCGCCGATACCGGCGACAGCCTCCGTTACCTCCGGGCGAAAGATACGATATTCTTGAGCATCGACGATTATGAGGAAAAATACTTCGAGCACCTTATCCAGCCTAAGCAGACGCTTTACTCCCTGGCCCGCTTCTATGGCCTGACCGTAGAAGAGCTCTATTATGCCAATCCCGGGCTGAAAGATGTGGGCGTACACCCCGGGACGCCCATCCGGGTCCACGTCCCCAACCGGGCTATCATCCGCTACCCAAAAGGGAAATTCAAACCGCAGGAATACGTGCCGGTATTTTACGTGGTCAAAAAAGGCGATACGATGTTCCGCATTTCGAAACAATACTTTAAAATGCCGATAGAAGACCTGATGCAGCGCAACGGCATGGCCGACCATACCCTAAAGCTCGGGCAGTGCCTGCATGTAGGCTGGCTCAGCATCCACGGCATCCCCGATAGCCTACGGGCCGTAACCGGTTCTCCCCTGACGCGGCGCAACAACGCCCTGCGGAAAATCTACCAGATGGAAGTTTCCGGGAAAAGAGAAATGCAAAACCAGGGCGTCGCTATATGGAATAAAGAAGCTAAGGAAGAATCCGGCCTATATGCCCTACACCGCTACGCCCCCGTCAACTCCATCATCGCCATCACCAACCCCATGGGCAGTACTACGGTTTATGCTAAAGTGATTGGCCCGATACCCGATACGAACTATACCAATGAAGTGGCCGTGGTGCTCTCTCCCCTATCCGCCAAAATATTGGGGGCCATCGATGCCCGTTTTTTCGTCAAAGTCAAATATTATCAGTAGCAGCTTGAAAAGCTAAACTGTTCAATTGGGGCTATTAGAAAAGCATGGCAAAAATCCGTGGATTTGCAGCTCGCAGCTTTTAGGGGCACTGGCAATAGTTGCTTTTTTCGTACCTTTGCCGCAAGTTTAATCAGGCCCGGTGGGCCATCCAAAAAGACAACTCATGGACTATCGCAATAACATCCTCGAAACTATTGGCAACACGCCGCTTGTCAAGCTTAACCGCGTCGTGGCCGATGTGCCCGCCTTGGTACTGATGAAGGTGGAAACTTTCAACCCTGGCCATTCGATCAAAGATCGCATGGCATTAAAGATGCTGGAAGATGCCGAAGGGAGAGGCGATATCAAGCCCGGTGGCACCATCATCGAGTGCACCTCTGGCAACACGGGCATGGGCCTTGCCCTGGCTGCGGCGGTCAAGGGCTATAAGTGTATTTTCACCACTACCGATAAACAATCGAAAGAAAAAGTAGATCTTTTGCGGGCTGTAGGCGCCGAAGTCATCGTTTGCCCAACCAATGTGGAGCCGGAAGACCCCCGCTCCTACTATTCCGTAGCCCGCCGCCTGAGCGAAGAGATGCCTAACTCATACTGGTGCAACCAATACGACAACCTCTCCAACCGGCAGGCCCACTACGAATCGACCGGGCCAGAAATCTGGCGGCAAACCCAAGGCAAAGTGACCCACCTGATTGTCGGCGTCGGTACTGGCGGCACCATCTCTGGCACTGGCCGCTACCTCAAGGAGCAAAACCCCGCCCTCAAAGTATGGGGGGTTGATACCTACGGCTCGGTTTTCAAAAAATACCACGAGACCGGGGAGTTTGACCCCAAGGAAATCTACCCCTACATCACCGAAGGCATCGGTGAAGATATCTTGCCCCAAAACGTTGATTTCGGCATCATTGACCTCTTTGAGAAGGTAAGCGATAAAGACGGCGCTATCATGGCGCGCCGTTTGGCACGGGAAGAAGGGCTGCTCCTGGGCTACTCGGCCGGCTCTGCGGTAGCGGGCCTACTCCAGTTGAAAGGGCAGCTCACCAAAGACGATGTCGTAGTCGTGGTCATCCATGACCATGGCAGCCGCTATGTGGGCAAAATATACAATGACGAGTGGATGCGCGAACGCGGCTTCCTGGAACGCGAACTCAGCGTGAAGGATATCCTGGCCACAAAAAAAAGCCGCCCGCTCATCTCTATTGGGGCCCAGGATAGCGTGCGGCAGGCTTTCAAGCTGATGAAGGAACACGACATTTCGCAGATGCCCGTCATGGAAAACGGGCATATCGCCGGCTCCGTCACTGAAACGGCGGTCTTGTCTTACTTGCTCGAAAACCCGCTGGGGCATTCCGAAGAAAAGATCAGCGCTATCATGGGCGAGCCCTTCCCTACGGTGAGCATCGAGCTGCCCTTCAGCCAACTGAGCAAATATGTGAGCCGTTCTATCCCTGCAGTGATGGCCAAAGACCAGGCGGGCAATTTGCACATCCTGACCAAATACGACATCATCCAGGCGGTCTGAGCGTAAAAAAGATACAGCCACAAAGCTCAACGCCCCAGGAGCAGCGTTCGCGGTGGGGGTGTCTTTTTGTTCAATGGTATCGACAAGCCGATGCCAAGGGTTGGTTGCCCCAGGGGCGAGACGTAATCCATCTGCGGTTTGAGGCGCATGCCGAGGTCGTCGCTGATGTCAAAGGTCCTGAGGTGAGCATCGACAAAAGCTTCCATAGCCTGAAGCGTGTAGGCCAGGAAAAAGCCGAAGTAAGCCAGCTGAGTATCTTTATCGAAGCGGTCGCGCAGGGTGCGCAGGGAGTTGACATTGTCGAGAGCAGTGCCGGTGAATTCATGTTCCTCGCCCAAGCGCTTCAAATCCAAAGCAGTGCGCAAACGGCGATAACGGCTCTGGTTGTAATCAACCACGAAGGCCATGCCGCCCATGGCACCATAGACGAGGGGCACTTTCCACCAACGCTTATTGTACATCTGCCCCGCGCCAGGGATGACGAGCGAAAACAAACCTGCTTTTTTAGGGTTGGGGTAATCGCGTTTGAGCCAGCCTTGTTTTTTAGCTGCAGGCAGGCTATCCGCTTCAATTATTTCGCCATTGCGCAATAGGGTATCAGCCTCTTGGGCAGAGGCCTGGCAAAACCAAAGCAGCAATAGAGGTAAAATTGCTTTTTTCATACCTTGATTAACGGCTGGGCAGTGATACGGGTTGCCGCTAGGCAGGAGATTTGCATTGCATTAGCTTTCCAGGCGGTCCAGCAGGTTGTTGAGTTCTTCTACGCTGTTGAAAGCCAGTACGATCTGCCCTTTGCCCTCATCCTTCATTTTGAGCTTGACTTGTTTCTTAGAGCCAAAGAACTCCTGAAAAGACTGCTCCACTCGCTGGTAATCTTCAGGCAAAGCAGGGGCCGCTTTAGGCGGTTTGGGCTTTTTAAAATCGCTCACCATTTTTTCCAGCGCGCGGACCGAGAGTTCTTCTCTGACTGTGCTTTCCAGGAAGTGCTTTTGCACCGCAAAATCATCCAGGCCAGCCAACACTTTGGCGTGGCCCGTTGAGATGCTGCCCAGTTTGACTTCTTCCTGGATGTATGGCGGCAAATCCAACAAGCGCAAGAAATTCGTGATCGTGGTGCGTTTTTTACCGACACGGTGGGCAAGGTCTTCGTGGCGGAGGTTGAATTCTTCAATCAGCCGCTGGTAGGTTATTGCTACTTCCATGGGGTTGAGGTTTTCCCGTTGGATGTTTTCCACCAAGGCCATTTCCATCATCTCCTGGTCGTTGGCGATACGCACGTAAGCCGGCACTTCGCTCAAGCCAGCTAGCTGGGAGGCCTTTAGGCGGCGCTCGCCCGAGATGAGCTGATACGCATCCGCGCTGAGCCGGCGCACCGTCACTGGCTGGATGAGGCCATAAGCCTTGATAGACTCTGCCAACTCCTGCAAAGCATCCGGAGCGAAATCTTTACGCGGCTGATCCGGATTGGGCGAAATATTCCCTAATGGGATCATCGCCACAGTATGAGACAGCTCTTTGACTACCTCTTCCGGGTGAGCTTGGATCTCCTCTTCACTGATATTGAAATAAGCCAGCCGCCCTCCTCCAGTAGTAGTTGGCCCCCGCAGGGAGTCCCGCAGATCGTTTTTGCTCACTTGTTTCTTGCTAATTCTCTTTGCCATAGCCAAATCTGAAATTTGGTTGTTTTTGTCATCCTGGGCCATTCTCTCCCCCCCTTTAACCTTTAACCTTTAACCCTTAACCTTTATCCTTTACCCCTTTCAATTCACCCCCACTTCCTTTTTCACCTGAATACTATCATTATTGTTTTTGAGGAACTCCTTCGCCAGGTTGAGGAAGTTGATGCTGCCGCGGCTGCCCGCATTGATCATCACGATAGGCATGTGCAGGTTAGGGGCCTCGCCCAAGCGGGCATTGCGATGGATGATCGTCTCAAACACTTCGCCTTTAAACATCTCTTGCACCTCTTCCACCACGATGTTAGCCAAGCGCAGGCGGCTGTCGTACATCGATAACAAGATACCTTCGATGGCCAGGCCAGGGTTCAGCTTTTTCTGCACCAAATCGATAGTCTCCCTAAGCTTGGACAAGCCTTCCAAGGCGAAAAACTCGCATTGTACCGGCACTAGCACCGAATCGGCCGCGGTAAGAGCGTTGACCGTAATGAGGCCCAGAGAAGGCAGGCAATCTATGAAGATATAGTCGTAGGATTCACGTACTTGGTCCACTACTTCTTTGAGCAGGTATTCCCGCCTGATCTGGCTCACCAGCTCTATTTCCGCCCCTACCAGGTCAATGGTGGAAGGGATGATATGCAGGTTGGGCGTCTCTGTCTCATAGATAGCATCTATGGCATCCAGGCCGCCTAAAAGGCAGTCATAGATTGTCGTTTCGACCTCTTGCGGCATCACGCCAACACCAGAAGAAGCATTAGACTGCGGGTCAGCATCAATGAGTAAGACTTTTTTCTCTAGTATCGCCAGGCTGGCGGCCAGGTTGATCGCCGTGGTAGTCTTCCCCACTCCTCCTTTTTGGTTGGCGATTGCGATAACTTTTCCCATGGCACGATGATGGTTTGAACATGAATAAAAAAAGGCTTTCCCACAGCCACCTGAGGATGCCGTGTGCCCCTAATAGCTCTTGCGCAGTGCGCCTCAGGCCGGCTTTCGCAGGCTTGCCCCTGCCTATAGTTGCAGGCTTTGCCCAATCGAAAGCAAAATTAACTCTTTTCCTCTATCTGCAAAGGCCTTTTTTGCCGCCGCGTGGTCAATTTGAATATAACCAAACGTATCGTAGTGACAACCAATGACTTTGTCGCAATCGATAAAATCGCTGGCGATGACCGCATCTTCATACCCCATCGTGAAATTATCGCCGATGGGCAAAATGGCGAAGTCCAACTTGGGGCAAGTCAGGGGGATGAGCTTCATGTCCATAGTCAGGGCGGTATCTCCGGCGAAATAAAAGCAGGCTTCTTCGTTCCAGACGACGAAGCCGCCAGGATTCCCCCCATAGGTGCCATCGGGCAGCACACTGCCATGGACGGCGCTGACAAACTTGACGGTGCCGAAACCCAACTGGGCTTTGCCGCCATGGTTGAGCGGGTAGCCTTTGACCCCTTTAGCCTCATACCAACTGACGATCTCGAAAGCAGCGACAATCTGGGCATCGTTGTTCTTTGCGATGGCTTCCGCATCCGCCACGTGATCGCCATGGCCGTGCGAGAGCAGGATGTAATCGGCTTTGATATCCTCGATGGCAATGCTCTTGGCTAGTTCGTTTGGCGTGATGAAAGGGTCGAATATTAGATGATGGCCTTTCGTTTCCACGGCAAAGGTAGAGTGGCCGCAATAAGTCAATTTCATGGTTTTTTAGTTTTAGTCATGTAATACGGCCCTGAAGATAACCAATCTTACGGTTTATCCCAACTTTCCGCCCGGAAAATAAAGAGGCATTTTTTCAACAATTTACCGCCCTCAACTGTGTAGTATCTGATTTTAATGCAGCTTACCCGAATCTTTGCAGGTCAAAGCGGTTTTTCGGCAGCTCATTCCAAATAAAATAACGGAATCAAATCTTCATGATCACTATAATTTCCGGCACCAATCGTAAAGATAGCGAGTGCCTGCAGTTTGCTAGAATCTATCAGGACATCTTGATCCAAAAATATGCAGGCACCGTCAAGCTGTTGGCTTTGGAGCAAGTACCCCACGACTGGTTCCATCCCGACATGTACGACTACCAGTCGGATAGCCTCATTGCTCTGCAGGATGAATATATGATCCCAGCAGAGAAGTTCATTTATATCAGCCCGGAGTATAACGGCAGTTTCCCGGGCGTCATCAAGCTTTTTATTGATGCTTGCTCCGTGCGAGAATACCGCCGCACTTTCAAAGGCAAGAAAGCTGCCCTGGCGGGCGTGGCCACCGGGCGAGCGGGCAACCTGCGGGGTATGGACCAGCTCACGGGTATACTCAACCACGTGGGTACGATTGTATTGCCCAACAAACTGCCCATCTCGAGCATCAACAACCTGAAGAATGGCGAGGGGGAGGTCATTGACCCAGCCACGCTCAAAGCGATCGAGGCACAAGTGGATGAGCTATTGGCTTTTTAACTTGACTGAGCCTCGGGGAGCTAAGTGCCTGGGGGAGCTGCTGCAAGCTCGATACTATCCCTGTTCATCCTCTTTCAGCAGTTTAAGCAGCACGCCATTGCTCCAGCCGAAGCCATCCTGTACGGGGTATTCCCCTCCGCCAGCGAGTAGGCTCATGTCCTCCACATTGTACTTTTCCACCATCTTGCCGGTGTTTTCATAAACGCGGATATTGAGCGATATCCAACGCTTTTTGATTGTTTCGGCCAGTTCCACAAACCCGTAATTGCGCAGCCCCTGGATGGCGATCCACTGTAAGGGTGCCCAGCCATTGGGCGCGTCCCATTGCTGGCCAGAGCTGACCAGGGTACTGGTCAGGCCGCCGGGTTTGAGGAAATTCAGTTCGATATTCTGAGCTACCAGGCTAGCTTGATCATAGGTAGCCATATTGAAAAATAAAGGGAAAACGGTCGCCAAAGAGGGGATACCCGTGCGTTCCTGATGCACAAAATCATAATCCAGGAAGTAATTGGCAGCGGAATCCCAACAGTACTTGAGCAAAGCAGCCTTGCGCCGCCCGGCCTGCAGGTGGTAATGGGCTGCTTTGGCCTCTTCTTTCAGGAAATGATAGCTTTTAGCGATAAAGCTCTCCAGGTAGTAGAGCAGCGCATTGAGGTCAACCGGGATGAGCTCGGTAGTGCGTATCGTAGCAAAATCATCCACATCGCGAAACCAGCGGGCGCTAAAATCCCAACCCGATTCGCAGGCGGCGCGCAAATCACGGAACAAGCCCTGGGGGTCGCGGCTCGCCGCGGCTTGGGCCAGCTCCAGGTCTTCCTTATAGGATTCTTGGCGCGGTTGGGCGGTATTGTCCCAATAGCGGTTTAACAAACTGCCGTCGGGCATTGGGGCTACGCGCATGACGGCTTGACGGCTTTTTTGTGCCTGCTCGCTGCCAGTCATCCAGAAAGCGTACTCATCCTCCAAATAAGGCAGATAGATCTCTAGCATGTCCCAGCCCTTCTCTTTCAGCAGCAGGGCCACCATCAGCGCATAAAAAGGCGGCTGTGAGCGGCTCAGGAAGTAAGTACGGTTGCCGTTGGGGATGAATCCAAAGACATCGATGAGGAAGGTGAAGTTGTCCACCATGTGCTCAACCATATCCATCTGGCCGGCGGCCTGCAGGCCCAGCATGGTAAAGTAGCTATCCCAGTAGTATATCTCGCCAAAGCGCCCGCCGGGCACGATGTAGGGGAAGGGCAGCGCGATGAGCGACCCGCCCTTACTGCCCTGACGGGCAGGTTGGCGCAACAATACCGGCCACAGCGCATTGATGTGCTGCTCGATACTACGCCGCTTATCCGCAGCAAAGCCGCTGGCAAAACTGGGGGGCAACTCAAAATGGCGGAGCACAAACTCCAGCAGCGAAAACCCCGGCAAATCCTTTTCGGCGGCGTACGCGTCAAGAATGGTAGCGACCTCGCCCTTGGGCGTGCAATCCACAAATGTTTTAGAATCAGGAAAGATGCCGTTCAACTGGACGGCTTCGAACAGAGGGCCAAAAATGGCGTCGGGTGCGGTGTATTTCTTCATGTTTGCAAATATATACATTCAAGCCGCAGAAAATTAATACTTTTACCACAAAACCAACTTTAACACCCAATAAAATATCCCGGCATGAAAAATTGGAGAATCAAACTATCTCTTTTCCTCAACTACTTCGTATTCGCCATCTTGCTCAATAGCGTCGGCACTGTCATCCTCCAGGTGCAAAACAACTTTGGCGTCACTGAGAGCGCTGCCAGCATACTGGAAGCCTTCAAAGACCTCAGCATCGCAATCACCTCGTTTTTGATCGCCTCTTATATTGTGCGCATCGGCTATAAACGCGCCATGCTCATCGCCCTGGGCTTTCTGGTAGCTGCTTGCCTGACGATGACCCAAGTACCTACTTTCCTGATGACCAAACTGCTCTTTGCTGCTACCGGCGTGGGCTTTGCACTGGTTAAGGTTTCCGTCTTTGCCACCATCGGCCTGGTCACTGATGATGAAAAAGAACACGTCAGTTTTATGAATTTCCTGGAGTCTTTCTTCATGGTAGGCATCCTCTCGGGCTACTTCATTTTTAGTGCTTTTGTAGACGACGACAACCTGCAATCAACTTCATGGATTGCCGTTTACTACCTGCTTGCCGGGCTATCTGCCCTGGCATTTTTGCTGCTATGGAGCACACCTTTGGACGAATCCCGGGTTGAGCACGACGACACCAAAAACATGGCTGATGATTTTCTAGGCATGATTAAACTGATCGGCAAGCCCCTGGTGCTGATCTTCATCATCAGTGCTTTCCTTTACGTGCTCATCGAGCAAGGCATCATGAGTTGGCTGCCTACGTTCAACAGCAAAATCCTGAATCTTTCCAACTCCCTCAGTATCCAGATGGCGAGCATCCTGGCGGGTTCTTTCGCGCTTGGGCGCTTCATCGGCGGGTTTACCCTTAAAAAATATGATTGGTTCAAAGTACTGGGGCTCAATCTGATCGGCGCCGCCATCCTGGTTTTGCTCGTCATGCCATTGGCCAAACAAGTTGAAGCGGAAAAAATAACGACTTGGCTGCAGGCCCCCCTAGCCGCCTTTGTCTTCCCCCTGATTGGCATCCTGTTGGCCCCGGTCTATCCGGCTATCAACTCCATCATCCTGAGTTCATTGCCGGTCAGGCAGCACGCCCCCATGTCGGGCCTCATTGTGGTATTTTCCGCTTTGGGCGGCACAACCGGCTCGATGATTACTGGCTACCTCTTCGAGCACCTCGACGGGCAGCAGGCTTTTACTATGTCGGTCATACCCATTGCCATAATCCTGGTGGTGCTGTATTTTTTTAAACGGCAGACGCAGGTGGTGGCGCAGCCCTGACTAGCATGAAGCTAGACAGGGCTGGCACATCATCAGAAGTTGAACTGCAAACCAATACTCGGCAGCAGGGGCAATTGGTTGATTCGGCTGCCCGTAACGCGATCCACGTAGAAGATATTTTCCCGATTATACACATTGGTCACGCTCAGGCTAGCCTCGAGGTTGGCGTGTTGGGAAAACTTAAAGACCCGCTTGAGCGAAGCGTCGAGGCGGTGGTAGTAAGACAAGCGGCCGCCATTGAGCTGCTGCGACAACAAGGTGCCCAGCGGGAAATTCCCGGTAAGGACATCCGTAAGCACAAAGTCGTCGAAGGTATTTTCCTCGTAGAAGCCTTGGGTTTGGGTAAAGGGGAATCCAGAACCCATATTCCAGCGCAAGCCGGCCTCCCAGAGGTGGTCTTTGCCAAAGTTGTAGGAGGCTAACAAGTTGATATTGTGGCGGCGGTCGAAGATAGTGGGATAGACCTGGAAACCGTCATCACGGCGCACGTAGCCCAGGGAGTAGGTAGCCCAAAGGTAGAGGTATTTCTTTTCATACTTAGCCGACAGGTCGATGCCGTAGGCCCGGCCGGTCTCAGTGATGAAATCGGGGTCCAGCCCGCTAAGTTTATTGCGGTTGATGTTGATGAGCTGCGTAAACTCCTTGAGGTAAGGCTCGACATTGAGCGTCACGCCTCCTTTGACATCTATCTCCAAACCTGCCACCGCGTGGATAGATTTTTGCAAGCGGTGATCAGTAGGCGTACGGGAAGCTGGCTTGAAGATAGTGGACTCCGGCCCGGCCAGGAAGCCGACGAAGAAGTTGACCACATCTAAATCATTGACCGTGCCGACCAGGTTTTGGGAGTAGAACCCGCCAGCAAATTTGAAGCGCAGCCCCTTGGTGATATTGTATTTCATGCCAAAGCGGGGCTCGATAGAGGCCGTGGTTTGCGAAGCGTAGTAGTGTATGCGCATACTAGGCTCCAGGATGAGGTCGCCCAGGCGCTGCTTGTACTTCATATATCCCGCCAGCTCGGTGGTAAAGTCGCGCTGCTGAAAAGAGGTGCCGATAAAGTTGCGGAAGTTGAAATCGGTATTGAAGCCCGTGAATTCAAACCCATAATCCACCTGGTTATCTTTCCCAAAGTAGGTAAAATTCAGGTGGGCATTGAAGCTATTGATTTTACTCTGGCGGGGGCTGCCGTCGGATTCTTCCAGGTTGATTTCGTAATCGGAAACAGCAATCGAACCATCCAGGATGACATTAGAGTTGACGGGGATGATTGTAAAATTGCCGCCTCCACCGGTTGTTGTCCAATTTAGCTTAGCCAGGTTGATGAAGTTGAAATTATCGGTAAAATTGAAGCCAAAAAGATTGAACTTACTGCCATTGCCGCCATTAAAAGAAATTTTGCCAAACACATCAGTATAGGAATAAGGCAGCCCGATATCGGATTTTTTGAGGTCCCCCAGGCTGGTATCTGCCGAAGCGAAGGAGAAAAAGTTCGGATCCACAGCGTAGCTATAGATCGCCTTGGAGGTCTGATCGAGGTAAGAATGCTTGCCCGTGAGCAAAAACGAGACGCTGTTGCCATTTTCTTTAAGCTTGATGATCGGGCCTTCTATCAAGGCTTTGGCCTGGAAGGGGCTCACCGAAACTAATCCAGCATTGCGCTTCTTATTACCCTCGCGGGTGGTGATGTCAACGATTGCAGATATGCGGCCGCCATGCTCCGCGGCAAAACCGCCGGTGAGCACTTCTACATTGCGGATGGCTTCCGTTTCAAAAACCGAAAACAAGCCGATAGAGTGGAAGGGGTTGTAAATGGTGACCCCATCAAGCAGGATGCGGTTTTGCACCGGCGATCCGCCCCGGATGTACAACTGCCCCCCCTGGTCGCCGGATACGATCACACCCGGCAATACCGACAGGTACTGTGCAATATCTGATTCCCCCCCGGTAGAAGGCAAGGAGCGGATTTGTTTAGGCGTGACCACTACTTTAGACACCTGGACATCCGAGCGGGCTTGCTCGCGCTGGCCCGATACATCCACTGTTTCCAAGCTAATGGCACTGGGTGAAATGCTGAGGCGCTTGTAAATGGCAGAGCCAGTCTTGACTTCGATATCCAAAGCAGTACTGTCATACCCAAGATAGGTGACGACTAATGTATAGGTGCCCGGCGGGAGATTGCCAAAGGCAAAAAAACCGTCAAAATCAGTATTGGCACCATACTGAGTGCCTCGTAAAATGACGTTGCCGTAAATGATGGGCTCTCCGGTTTCCTGGTCATATACATTGCCACGGATAGCGCCCCCTGTCTGAGCGGAGAGGCTGCTCATTGCGAGCAAACCGATGAAAAACAGTAGGATATGATGTTTCTTGCAGTAGTATAAATCAAACATACGAACAGCCTTTTGTTTGGCCGGGCACAAAGATAAAGCTTATTCTGCCTTCTGCAAGGGAATATTTTGTCGCCTGGTGAACAGAAGAG
>CAYSPJ010000001.1:108472-132351 GCA_964432875.1 uncultured Phaeodactylibacter sp.
AAAATCGTGGAAGGCACCTCCCATTTCACCGGCAGGGAATTCTTCCGGATGCTGGTCAAAAACCTGGCCGAGACGCTAAGCCTCCATGGCGTCTGGGTCACGGAATACGATCCCCAAGAAAACTACCTGCGCTCACTCGCCTTCTGGCTCAAAGATAGCTTCGTGCCAAAATATGACTACTTTGTAGTGGGTACGCCTTGTGAGCCGGTCATCCATTCCAACGACATCTTCCATGTGCCAGACAAAGTAATCAAGCTCTTCCCGAAAGACCCGGATCTGCCGCCATTGGGCGCCGTGAGCTACGTAGGCTTAGCCCTGAAGGGTGCCAAAGGCGAAGTGCTGGGCCATCTCGCCGCATTGGACAATAAGCCCATGCCAGAACTGCCAGAATTTTTTGCTATCTTCAAACTTTTTGCTTCGCGCGCCGAAGCAGAGCTGCGCCGCCTGCAATACGAACGCCGCTTGCTCGAAAATGAAGCCAAGCTAAGCCGCCTGGTCAATGGCGCTATGAACGGCATCTTGGAGATGGACGAAAAGCTCCACATCACCCAGGCCAACCCTGCCGCGGTCAAACTGCTGGAGGCTAAAGATGCCGAGGCACTGACTGGCCGGCCGGCCCAGGCTTTCCTCACGGCCCGTGGCTGGGGCAAGCTACAGGAAGTCCTGCCCTTTTTAGATACCAATACCGAAAGCCGCTCTGCCCTTTGGATCCCCGGCTATATAGAATGTTTAAAAAAATCAGGCGAGCTTTTCCATGCCGAAGCTTCGCTTTCCAAATTTACCGCCGAGGGCCAAGTCTTCTATGTGTTTTTCATTGCCAACGTACAGGGCCGCCTTGCCGCAGAGCAACAGCTTGAAAAGGTCCAGTCGGAGGCAGCCCGCCTGAAAGAAGAGCTCCTAGCCGCGAGCAATCCCGGTGCCATCATCGGCAGCAGCCCAGCGATCCAGCGGGTCTGCGAGTTGGTGCGGCAAGTGGCCCCTACGGCAGCTACCGTGCTCATCACTGGCGAAACCGGCACCGGGAAAGAGCTCCTGGCCCGCGCCATCCATGAGCATAGTGCGCGGCAGGATAAGACGATGGTCACCATCAATTGTGCTGCCCTACCACCGGATCTCATTGAAAGCGAACTTTTTGGGCACGTAAAAGGCGCATTTACCGGTGCCTTGGCAACAAGGGAGGGGCGCTTCGCGCTGGCCCACCAGTCCACCCTCTTCCTGGACGAAGTTGGTGAAATGCCCTTGGCGCTACAGGCCAAGCTGCTCCGCGTATTGCAGGAAGGGGAAATACAGCCCATCGGCAGCTCCAATGTCCGGAAAGTAGACGTACGCATCGTGGCAGCTACCAACCGCGACCTGGCGGAAGAGGTACGCAAGGGTGCTTTTCGGGAAGATTTGTACTACCGCCTGAATGTCTTCCCCATCCACAATCCTCCTTTGCGCGAGCGCGGGGCAGACATCATTGAGATAGCCGAGGCATTCATCGCCCAGCATGCCCGCAAGTTGAATAAAAGCTTCGCCCGATTGGATGAGATCGCCCGTCATCAGTTGCTCGCCTACCCTTGGCCCGGCAATGTGCGCGAGTTGCAAAACATCATCGAACGAGCCCTCATCATGTCGAAAGGCAGCAAACTGGAACTTGCCCCACTCCTCCAGTTTCACCCCACCACCCCTGAATGCGAAGATTCAGCCTCCGAGCAGATCTATACGGCCGAAGCATTCCGGGAATTAGAGCGGCAAAATATCCTCCGCGCCCTAAGGATCGCCCAGTGGAAGATATCTGGCCCACAGGGTGCCGCCGCCTTGCTTGAGATACCCGCTACTACGCTCAACTCTAAAATCAAGGCCCTGGGTATATCGCGTGGGCAAGGCTAATGCCTCGCGCAGCCCATCGGAAATCAGCCACCTGGCGAAATCCAGTGGCGAAATCTCGTCAATCCTCGAAATCTCGCCAGTCTCAGAAAAATCAAAACAAACACAACCTTCTGTTTTTCAAGCTATTAAAAAACTGGCACAGCAATTGGCATAATGGAAGTGAAAGTATTTATTCACTAAACATCTAAATCAATTCAACCATGGAAGCTACCATGAAAAAAATCAGGACTGTAAATGGCGTGGACATCAAGCGCCTGTATGACACCATCCAAGCAGTAAAAGGCAACCCTGCCCTGGGGCGGTTCCAATTCCGGGCCAAAAACCACTGGATCGACGGCGGGCACAACCGCTCTTCCATCAAAGATTTCTACGGCGCGGGCCAGGAAGACACCAGCCGCAAAGCAGCTTTCGTGATGGACAATGACGAGCCAGACGTACTCTTGGGGGCCGACAACGGTGCCAATCCCGTGGAATACGTGCTGCATGCCCTGGCTGGATGCATCACTACGACCTTGGTCTATCACGCCGCAGCGCGAGGCCTCCACATCGAGTCGGTTTCTTCTTCCTATGAAGGCGAACTGGACCTGCAGGGCTTCCTGGGCCTCGACCCGAACGTGCGCCGCGGCTACCAGAACATCAAAGTGACCTTTGACATCCAGGGAGACCTCACCGCGGAGCAAAAGCAGGAAATCCTGGCCCTGGGCATGCAATTCTCGCCTGTTTTCGACACGGTTTCCAGCCCGGTAATGATAGACGTTAAACTGGCGGGCAAGTAAGAACCCATTTTCAATGTGCTAAGCCATGACGAGGGGCGGGCCAAAGGGCCACGCCCCTCTTTTTTTACCCTGGTTTGATCAGCCGGACAGGCTCCGTGGAATAAATCAAGGGTAGACCCTAATTTAAACAATCCCCCTTTGCATTCTCATGGGGAAACCCTAATTTAGCCTATTCATTGAGTAAGCCTCGGCTGGCAGACCCAATAAACCTTGATTATTAACATACTAAACAAACTGGAAACATGAGGATGTACCGCTTCCACCCCCTAATCATCATGGCGCTGATTGCCCTGGCGGCCTACGCCCTTTCCTGCGCGGCAAAGCCGGTGCCCACCGAAGAGCCCGCCCCCATCAACCCCAATGGAGACAGCGAGCTTGCCCTGCTGATGCGCGCCATGTACGATGACGCCCTACAGATGAAAGCGGCCATCGAACGGGGCGAGCAGCCCATCGCATCCATCGCCCACGAAGGCCTGCTAACGGCTGCTGCTACAGAGCCAGAAAAGGCTGCCTCACCCACCTACCAGGTATTTGCCCGCTCGTACCTTCAGACGCTCAAAGCCCTGCAAGAGGGGGAGATGGCCCAGGCTTCCGCCCTATTCAAAGGCATGGTAGATAGCTGCATGGGCTGCCACACCGCGCTCTGCCCGGGGCCGAAGATGCGGATTAAACATCTTTACTGAAACTGCAGACTTTTTTTAGTGAAAAAATTAGCTTTTGCAAAACTTTATATTAGTTTTGCACAACGACAAGCATTTTGATGCGTAGCGCAAAAACGCAAGTTTTCAGCCCGACCGCACTTCATAATCCTAAAAGCGAACCCATGCCTAAAGCCACTGAAAAAAGCACCTTGCAGCTTTTGTTGGAGGAACTGCTTGCAATATATCGGCCGCTCTCTGAGCCTTCCACCCTGCCAGGGCTGCTCGATCGGCTAGCCATCAGTGGCCCTATACCAGCACCCATCGATCATCTGCGACAACTGGCTGCGGCGCTCCCCAGCGGGGACCAAACGGGCAGCCTCAAGACTGGGCTAGAAGCGGTAGCCGGGTTTTACCGCGCCGTCAAAAACATCGACGCTGCTGCCCTGCCACCTGAATACGGCGGCTTTGCCCGCAAGCTCAACGATTACCTCATCGCCGACTACCTGCGGCAGCGCCGGCCCGCTTTTTACCACCTCGCCAGCCTGCTGGGTTGGATCCGTTTTACCCTGGACGACGACCATCCTTTCGATGCCGACCCGCCCGTCTATGGCTCCAGCCCAATCGCCTGGGAAAGCCTGCCCGCTTTTTTTACCGCTACCTCCGCTGAGTTTTCCAAAGCCGGGCACGGCTGGAATACGGCCCGCTTCGAACAAGATTATACCTTCCTGCTGTTTCACCTGGGCGAATTGCTCAACCAACTGCACGAAGCTTCGGGCTTTCCCGTGGCACCTACCGTATTGGATATCGAAGATCTCGATGCCGCAAGCCTCTACCTGCCCTTTTTATCGGCCGGTATTGGAGGTGCCAGTGCAGACTTTGGCTTCCGCCTGGCCCGGCTCGATGCCGATGGCCTCGTCACCCGGCCGGAAGGCGCGGCAGCCCTCAACCAGGCATTCCAACTCACCCCTACCCTTTCGCTCTTGCTGGAAGCTGGTATTGCTCTGGATGGGGGCATCGCCATCCAGATCCGCCCCGCTGAAGTGAGCTTGAAGCAGGGTGACCTACAGGCTGAGGCGCGGGTGATGACTGGCCTGCAAATCAAAAAAGACGAGCGCATTTTGCTGTTGGGCACCGAGACCGGCAACCGCATCGACCTCAAGTCGATGGCGGGGAAGGTGGGCCTGCGCTTGGCTTCAGGCAATACCTTGGAATTCATCGGCGAGCTTAGCTTGGCGGAGGGGCGTATCATCATCAAGAATGCTGGCGGAGATGGCTTCCTGAACAAGCTGCTGCCTAAAGAAGGCATTGAGGCACCCTTCGACCTGACCATCGGCTGGTCGAGCGTACAAGGCGTTTATTTTGTTGGTAGTGCTGGCCTGGAAATCAAGATACCCACTCATATCGATTTGGGGCCTATCGGCGTCCACGGCATCAGTATCGGCCTCAAGCCATTGCTAGAAGCTGGGCATCCCCCGGGCTTTGACTTGCCCGTCGGCACCGATGTGCAACTACAGCTCGGCCCCTTCACCGCTGTGGTGCAGGGCATGGGCATCCGCGCCTTGCTGAGCTACGCTGAATCGGGTGGCAATCTGGGGCCCTTCGACCTCGATGTCGGCTTCAAGCCGCCCAAAGGCATCGGCATGTCTCTGGAAACGCCGACGATCAAAGGCGGAGGCTATCTATACTTTGACTTTGACAAGGGCGAGTATGCTGGCGCTGCCGAGCTGGTCATCAAAGAGACCATCGCCATCAAAGCGATCGGCATCCTCACTACGAAAAAACCGGACGGCAGACCAGGGTTTTCCTTCCTCCTGCTCATCACTGCCGAGTTCAAGCCCATCCAACTAGGCTTTGGGTTCACTTTGAATGGTGTGGGCGGCTTGATTGCCATCAACCGCGGCATGAACCTCGAGGCGCTGGCCGCCGGGGTGCGCACCAACGCCATCAACAGCGTCATGTTCCCCGCCGACCCCGTGGCCGAGGCGCCGCGCATCATCGCCGACCTCAACCAGTTTTTCCCGGTAGCGGAAGGGCGCTATACCTTTGGCCTGATGGCCATCATCGGCTGGGGCACCCCTACCCTCATCTCCGTCGAGCTGGGCCTGATGATCCAGGTGCCCGACCCGGTGATCCTGGCTATCCTGGGCGTGGTGCGCGTGCAGCTCCCCGACAAGAAAGCCCCGATTATCAACCTGCAGGCCAACTTCATCGGCGCGGTTGATTTCGAAGAGCGCTACATGTTCTTCTTTGCCGCTTTGTTCGAGTCCCGGCTGGCGACTTACCGGATTGAAGGGGAAATGTATTTCTCCATCAGCTGGGGCGACCAGCCCAATTTCCTCTTCACAGTGGGAGGCTTCCACCCGGCGTTCAAGCCGCCGCCGCTGCGCCACCTCAACGGCCCCCTCAAGCGCATCACCATCAACCTACTGCCCACCGACAACCCGCGCCTGACGGTACAAGCCTATTTCGCCGTCACCGCCAACACCGTACAGTTTGGGGCCAGTGTCGATTTTTACTTTAAGGTAAAAAAATTCCGGGTCGTCGGCTACCTCTATCTAGACGCCCTCTTCCAGTTCAACCCCTTCTACTTCATCGTTGACTTCGGGGCCGGCTTGTCGGTCATGCTGGGCAGCAGAGAATTGCTAGGCATCCACCTGCGCGGGACGATTTCCGGGCCTACGCCCTGGCATATCCAGGGCACCGCCAGCTTCAAGATACTCTTTATCAAGGTAAAGGTTCGGGTCAGCAAACGCTTCGGAAAGGAGCAACGGCAGGCACTGCCAGCGCGGCCCATGTTGCCGGTACTGCTGGAGGCTCTGCGGGACGTACGCAACTGGCAAGCCACTTTGCCTGCTGCTGCCGAGCTTCATGTCTCCTTCCGCGAAATCCCGGAAGAAGAGCTGGTACTGCACCCCGCAGGCAGCCTGTCCATCAGCCAAAGCCGCCTGCCCCTGAATATCCGCTTCAATAAGGTAGGTAATGAGCGCCCTGCCGATTACCAATCCTTTAGCTTTGCCATCGATCAATACCAGGGTGCCCGCCAGCTCAAGGGCTTTTTTGCGCCCGCCGAGTATATCCAACTATCCGACAGCCAGCGGCTGAGCCGCAAATCCTTCGAACTGATGCAGTCGGGCTTGTCGGTCCGCGGTGGCGATGCTTTCTTCAGCGCCGATTACGTCGAGCGCGACTACGAGTTCGAGCAGCTCATCGTGGATGGGCCTGACTTTTTCGCCACCGCGCCTGCCACCCCGCTAAGCATGGAACAGGACGAATACGAAGCTTTCGTGGAAGGCAGCGCCGTAGCCCGTTCTGCTCAGGGCCGCCGCCGCCGCTTGGAAGCTCAGCAGCCTGCCCAGCCGGTGAAGCAAAAGACGGAGCTATACGGCATCGTGAGCCGCGATAACCTAAAGGTGGCCACCATGGGCGGTGCCGAACTGCTCTATGGTTCGGAAGCCGAAGCCATCCAAGCCCTCCGGGCGATTGAAACCGCAAAACCGCAACTAGCCCGCCGCTACCAGGTAGCGCCGGCTTTTGAAATCAATACATTATGAGCCTAGCCCGTTATGGATTTTTGCCCTGGTTGCGCCAGGGCATCAGTGCCAAAATCAATGAAGAGGACACGCTGGGTAGCCCCGCTGGAAAAGCCGGGCGGCCTACGGTAGACATCAGCCTGTCGCTGAGCGGCATTAAGCTGGGGGCTTCTGCTGCCACGCCTATCACTGAGGTAGCCGAAGACCCGGCTGTGCCAGATAAACCCGTCTTCAAAAAGATCGAGCTGATCGGCCCTGGCGACATCACTGGCATCAAGCAGTCGGCCATCGTCAAGACCGAGCCCTTGGCTGGGGTCTCAACCTTTGAGCCCAACTACCTGCCTTACATCGAGTTTTACGAAGAAGATTTCCCCTGGCGGTACACCCCTGCCGCGGCCAAAGGCGAAAAGCTGCGCCCCTGGCTGGTGCTGGTCGTACTGGAAACGGAAGAGTTCGAACGCCGTTTCTTTCCAGGAGCGCCGCTCACCGCCATCACCAATGGCCATCGCCCGATTGCTTTCCCGCCTCAAGCTGAAACCTGGGCTTGGGCTCATGTACAGGTCAACCATCCTTTAGAGGGAACGGATAAAGCCGCCACGCTGCGGGCGGTGGTAAATGCCAACCCCAACCTCGCTTCCTCGCGCCTGCTATGCCCCCGCCGCCTCAAAGCCAATACCAGTTATACTGCCTTCCTCCTGCCTGCTTTCGAGCAGGGGCGGCTCGCCGGATTGGGTGCGCCCGCTGAGCGCATCCAGGGTACCGATATCCAGGCCAGCTCCTGGGGTAGCCACCCCAGCGATGAGTACGCCCACCTCTGGCCGGTGTATTCCGAATGGGAATTTCGCACCGGTGATCTGGCCGACTTCGAGTACCTGGTACGCCGCATCGAGGCGCGCACGCTGGAAGACCCTGTGGGCCGACGCCCCGTTGATATGCAGGATGCTGGTTATGAGCTTTCCTACCAGGGCAGCAACGGCAGTTTGCTGCTGGAAGGGGCCCTGCAGCTCGTCGGCGCAGCCGGCGCGCGCGCCGATTTCCTGGGGGGCAGCACCGCCGAGCAAGATTTCATCAGCCATTTGCAGACGCTGCTCAACCTCAATACCGACCTGGAAGCCGGGCAAGCGGGCCCCGACCCATTAAACCAGACACTCTATGCCGACAGCGGCGGGAAAGATGACCCCATCGTCACACCGCCCCTCTACGGGCAGTGGCATGCCGACACCTTCCGGGCCGATGCCAACAAATCCGGTGAATGGTTCCACGAGCTCAACCTCGACCCGCGCAATCGCGTGGCGGCTGGCTTTGGCACCCTCGTGGTACGCAAAAACCAAGATGCTTACATGGACCGCGCCTGGAAACAGGTCGAGGCCGTGCTAGAAGCCCGCCGCCGCATCCAGCTCGGGCGCTTTGCTGCCGAAGCCGGGCAAAAACTGCAAGCGGCCTATTTCGATAAGATGGACGAGTCTTCTTTTTCAGCTTTTTCTTCTTCCTTCCACAGCCGCTCGCACTTCGTAGAAGAAGGAGCTGCCCAGGAAGCGACCGTGCAGGAAGTGGTACACACCCGCCTCATCCAACCCGACAACCTGGCAGCATTATTCAAAAATCAACATACTGCCTTGCAGCAGGCCAGGGCAGACTGGACGCAAGCAACGGCCGACTTGACTCGCATCCAGGACGAAATCCTGGACAAGGAAGCCGACATCCAAGCGGCCGAAACCCGGATCAGCACCTTGCAGGATGAAATCGAGCAACTGCTTGAAGATATCGCCACCATCGAAGAGCAAATCACGACTAAGACCATCGCGCTGGAGGACCTTATCACCCATCAGATACCTGACAAAGCGCGGGAGATACAGGAGCTGGAAGATCAGAAAGCTGCCGCGACCGACCAAGCCGTCATCGATAATCTGGAAAACCTGATTACTTTAAGGCAAGCTGAGCTCAATACGCTCAAACAGCAACGCGACGACTTGCAGCAAGAACTGGCCAACCTGCAAAACCAAAAGCAGCAAAAAGGCACCGCGCTCCAGAGCGCTCAGGAGCAACTGGCGACCGAGCAGGCTTTGCTTCAGCAGCAGCAAACCGAACTTAGCGCGCTGCAGGATGAACAAGCCGCAAAACAAGCTGAAATCCTCGCCCTGGAAGCACAGATCGATTTCATCACCGGCCTGATCAACCGCTTGGCTCGCTTGCACCTACCTTCCTCGGCATTGCGGCAGGACTATCGCAAGCTGGCGCGTCCCAATGGTCCGGCGCTACGGCGCGTATTGGGTGAAACCATCAGCAAGGACCCACTCGTTCAGCTCAGCACCCAGATCAACCTGGCGGAGGCGCCCAGTGATATTGCGGATTTACCGGCGAGCCTGAATACCAAAAGCTGGGATGAACTGGATTGGGGTGCCGCTTCATTTGCCACCCCGCCAGTAGAAGCAGACCTAGCCCCGGAAGCGGCGACCACTTCGACCGGGCTCATCCGCAACATCATCAAAAAACACATCCAGGCCGCTTCGGCTTTAAACAAACGATTGAACAGCATCTTCGAAGTTCAGACAACCAGTCCCCGGGAAGAAAGCGAAACACCTAATCCGCTGATTACTTACCCGGAATTTAAAGAGGCCATGTACGGCGCCTTGTCGGAAATCTCCTCGGAGCTGATGCTGCCCAACGTGCAGCTCATCCCGATGGATACTTTCGCCTTGCTGGAAGTCAACCGGCGCTTTATCGAGTCTTATCTGGTGGGGCTGAACCACGAGATGGCCCGCGAGCTGCTCTGGCGCGAGTACCCCACCGACCAGCGGGGCAGCTATTTCCGTCGCTTTTGGGATGACCTGGACAATCTAGCCGCCACGGCGCCGCCACCCGATATCGAGCTGCTCACCGCCATGGATAAGCCTTTGGGGCAAAATGCCCCTGCCAGCGCAGCTGAGGCCCCGCCCAGCCCAGATAATCCGCAGGTTGTCTTCGTAATCCGTAGCGAACTGCTGAAAAAGTTCCCCAATGCGCTGGTCTTCATGCAGCGTGCCGAGTGGGATGCCGATAAATCTGCCCCTCGCTTGCTCACTACGGGTAAGGACGACACGCAGCGCAAAATGCCCCAATTTAAGGCCAGCATCAACCCCGAGGTATCCTTCTATGGCTTCCCTATCACCGCCAAAGAAGCACTAGGCGATCAGGATGACCCCGGCTGGTTCTTCATCGTGCAGGAGCGCCCTGGAGAGCCCCGTTTCGGCATGGATATCAGCCTGGAAGACGAAGCCGACACCTTCGCCAGCATTGGCGAATGGAGCGACCTGGCCTGGCCTATGGCCGAGACGGATGCTCAAGGATTCCTGAAGCTATCCAGCTTGCCGCCGATGAGCAAGCCCCCCAAGGCCGGCGCTATCGAGCAGTACACCTGGGCCCGCAACAGCGCCCACCTGGCTGCCATCTTGTTTCAACTCCCATTTATGGTAGCCGTCCATGCTACCGACATGATCAAAATCCCGGACTGATGCCTGATACACAAGCCGACATACTGTCTTCGCTAAAAGCACAATTCCAGGCGCTGGACCCGCAACTCCCCCTGGTGCTATTCCCCTTGCGCGTGCAGGTGCGCTTTGCTACCTCCCGCATGATCACCGGGCTAGCCACTGGCAAAATGCAGGCCGACCTCAGCGGAGACCCGCCCTCCGAGCTATGGGTGCGCATTTATCCCGACGACATTCTAGTGCACGCTCACGAGCAGCAGCTCAATGAAGAAGAGGCGGCCGCTGCCCAGTTTTACTGGGATGCCTTGTGGCAAAGCGTACAAGCCGGGCATGGGCCCGAAGCGCGACGCCGCGAGCAGGAAGGTGCCTGGAAGGCGCTGGCGCAAGACTTTGGCCCGGTGCGCGCCCGTTGGATTTTGCGGCAAACGGAGCCGCTGACTGGGCTGGATGCCGAAGGCTTCCCCACTGCCCCGCCCCAATTGCCGGCTCTGGAGCTTACCCAGGATTCCTGGAATGAAGCCCCCCGCACCTACCTCCTGCCCGACCGCTTCCTCATCCGGCTGGAACGAGGTGGCAACATCAAAGAATATGCGGGGCTGCCCATCCAGAAAGAAGAGGGCGCCCTCATCCTGGGCATCGACCCCAACAAGGACGAGCAATTTGCCGATACCCCTGCCGGGCGCCAGGTGCCGGAAGAAATCCGCTGGATGATCGATTTTCAAAAAGCAGTCGATATCGGCATGGGGGTGCGCATCCCGCTTTCGCCAGGAGAGCAACTGGGTTTCGACCGCCTGTACGTGCTAGGCTGGCTCAGCCAAGGCAATGCTTCGGCAGCGGCCGAGCTGCTGGAAAGCCTTTTTGAAAGCCATCGCTACAAACCTGGAGGCATGGACTTGATTGCCCCAGGCACCCCCACCAACAATACCCGTGAAGATTCGGCATCCAGCGGCCCTGATGATATTTCTGCTGAAGAAAGCTTCGCCCTGGCAGATGAAACGGATGGCGATGATCCGCGCCGCTTGGCCGCTGCTTTGGGGATATCCGAGGCCGCCTTATCCGGGCTGGATCATAGCCAGCTCAGCACAATCCAGGCGGGGCTAAGCATCCATAGCCTATTGTTTGAAGCAAGCTTGGGGCAGGCCCTCGATTTCTGGCATGGCGCCTTGAGCCAAGGCGCCCGCCAGCAGCTCCTCGATTATATGTCTGCTTGGGTAAGCGGCCGGGGGATGCTGCCGAGCCTGCGCATCGACAACCAGCCCTACGCCTTCCTCCCGGCTTTGCCCTTTTCGCGCTTCAAAACGGACCCCGGCTTGCTGGGCGAGGGCTTTTTGCGTGGGCTGTGGGTGAACATCCTCAGCCCCTTAGATGACTGGTTTACCGGGCAATTGGGGCACGTACCGCGACTGCATCGCGGCTTGTCGCCGGAACAAGTGCAGCCAACCTTCCTTTCCATCCTGCAGATGCACCCCGGCAGCGTCGCCTACCGGCAGCGCTTTGCCCTCGATCCGGAGTTTTTTAAAAAAGCCGAAGACGAGCTGCCCGATGCGCTTAAGCCCCTGGTGGGGAAAACCGCCGATGGGCTCCAGTTTAATGGCTTGCGCAGTGCACTGGATGCATTGGGCTTTCCTCTGCCCGATGCCCTGGAACAGCTCTTTTTCGACCGCGAGGCCCGACCGCTGGCCGTCCAGGACCGCGTTGGGAGCGAAAGCGGATCCAGCCCTGCCGCCGCCGCAGAGGTAGAGGTCTTGCTGGGTATTGAAGGCGCCATCATCCCTCCTTTGGGAGACAGCTCGGAGAACTATCTACAATGGCTGGCAAGCGCAAGCCTGGAAGACATCCGCAACGAAAACCTGCCCGGAGGAGAAGCGCCCTATGCCGTGCTTTACAGGCTTTTGCGCCACCGCATATTGCAAAGCGGAGGCGATCCGACGCTGCGCGAACGCATCGCAGCGCTGGCCAACGTGCCTGCGGCAGACCTGCAGCGGTTGGTGCAGGAACACCTGGATTGCTGCACCTATCGGCTAGATGCCTGGATTGGCGGGCTGGCCGCGAAGCGGCTGAGCGAACTGCGCCAGGCTAAGCCTGCAGGCCTGCAACTCGGCACTTGGGGCTATCTGGAAAATGTGCGCCCCGCCAGTGGGCCCCGCCAGCGAGGCGAATACATCCCGGCACCTTCTTTGCGCCACGCTACCGCCGCGGCCTTGCTGCGCAGCGGCTTCCAAGCCAACCGCTTCAGCGGGCAAAACGAAAACGAAGGCTTGTTCGCCGTAAACCTCAACTCCAGCCGGGTCAAAACGGCCCTCTTCCTGATCGAGGGCGTGCGCAATGGCCAAGACCTCGCCGCACTGCTCGGCTACCATCTGGAGCGCGCCATGCGGGAATATCAAAACGAGCAGGGCGTGCCCATCCTGGCCAGCCTTATCTACGATTTGCGTCAAAAATATCCGTTCAAGGTTACCCCGCTGGTGCAAGCTGGCGAGAGCGGCCCGATGGAAGTAGAAGAAGACTTCACCCAACACGTCATCAATGCGCTGGATTTGCTCAAAGACCGCGTCAACTGGCAAGTGGGCTTGCTACCTGCCCCCAGCCCCAGCCAAATCAACGCGATGGTGCCATTGCTGGATAAACTTGACGATGAACTCGATAGCGTCAAGGACCTCCTGGCTGCCGAGGGTGTCTATCAGTTGGTAGATGGCCAAGTGGACCGCGCCAAAGCGGCGCTCGATGCGCTAACCGAAGGCGAGCAGCTCATCACGCCCGAGATTGCTAAAATACCCCGTAGCAGCTTGCCGCTCACTTTTCGCCTGGGGGCCTTACTCCCGGATAGCCCCTTGGCCACCACGGGCAGTGCACCACCTTCGCCACGGGCGCTAGCTGGTGCCAAAGCCAACCGCTGGCTCTTTGACAAGCTGCCCGACCTGAGCTTTATCCGGGTACGGGTGCGTTGGCAGGCCGGCCAGAGCCCCGAGGGCGAGCCCGTGTATGCCGAAGAAAATCTCCCGCTGCGCCATTTGCTCATCGAGCCAATCGATCTGGCCTATATGATGCACCTGCAACGGGAAAACCCGGATGCCAGCGAGCTGCGCTACCGCATCGAGCGGGTCATCCGTCAGCGGCACGGCCTGCCCCTCACCCAACGCATCGAAATACTGGATAACGACCGCACCGGATTCCGGGAGCGCGAATATACCCTCTTTGCCGTAGAGCCTTTGGCGGCCGGCTTGGGCAAATTGCTGCTGGAGACGCGGCGGCTGGGCCCGGAAGACTTCCTGCAAGCCAATGATGAAACCCGCGAGCAAGCAGGGCAATTCTGGGCCCCTGCTTTCCAACTCCGCCAGCTCCGCAATGTCGCATTACAGATGGAAGGCAACCACGAGGTGCTGACCAATCGGCTTGCCCAAGCCCAGGCCCGGCTTGACAGCGGAGGCGAGCTGGATGAAGCACAGTTGGAAAGGGATTTACACCACTTGCGCGAAGGCATGTTTTTCTACGCCGGTTTGGGCTGGATCCATGCGGTGCCCACTCAAGTGGAAGCCCTGAACCGCTTGGTATTGGAGCAATACTGTCGTCGGGCTAGCCACATTTTGCAGGAAGCTGCCTCCAAACTAAATCAAGCACGGGAGCTGCTGGCACCGGGTAGCCCGCTGAAACTATCAGAACTGCTGAATATCCCCTCTTCCCGCAGCCCCCAGGAGGACATGGAAGCCCTGGTGGAGCTGACCGCCTTGCTCTTCGGCCGTTTTTACCAAATCTATCCCGACTTCCGGCTGCCTAATGCCACTGCTCTTGGGCAGGCGCTACAAAGCCCGGAATTGCAGGCTTCGAAAGCGGGCTTTGCACTAGAACGCTGGCTACAGACGCTGGCGCCAGTGCGACCCCATATCGATTTGTACCAGCGCAATGCCATGCTTGCGGATGTCTTTGGCAGAGCTGAAAACATGCAGGGCTTTGGCCTGGCACAGTTGCCCTTACGCGAAGGGCAGACTGGCCCCTGGGTCGGGCAGGAATACGGCGATTTTGAACCCCACCCGGATACCCTCTCCCTGGCACTAGAGCTGCATAGCGACTTCAATCTAAACCACGCTACCTTCTCCGGCATCCTCATCGATGAATGGCAGGAATTAGTGCCCGACCCCACGGCTAATGTCGGCATCGCACTGCAATACGACCAGCCGGATACCGAGGCGCCTAATGCAGTGCTCCTGGCCCTGACGCCTGCCGACCATACCGCCTGGGATTGGGAAACCCTGGTACAGACCGTGGCAGATACCATGCTGATGGCTAAAAAGCGGGCCATCGATCCTGACCTGCTCAAGGAATCCTTCTGGGATCAACTGCTGCCTGGCTTGCTGGGGCCCATTTACACGGGTGCCGGGGCAGAAGCAGGACATTCGCTCAACTTCGGCTCGCTGCCCGGGCAGACCAGGGTGTTGGCACGCCCATCGCTAGAACTGTCAGGCCTGGGCCTGAGTGGCCTGGACCTGGGCAATATTGTAAACCCGGAAGACCCGGACGCATAAACGACAACACTATGGCAAATCTTCCTTTACTTTGGAACCGTCTGGAACTGCGTACCCGCAGCGAGCAGTTTGACGATAACCTGCGCAATGCCATCCACGATCCATATTGGACGCTGTGCCGTCAGTGGCAAACCGGCGAGTTCGAGGCCTCGGACAACGGCTCCCCCGCCGAGGCGCGCGTACACTGGCAGCAGTACCCGCTGGAACAACTGTCCCTGGCGGGCAACCCATCGGCACCCTATACCGACCAGCAGCCGCTGGAAGCAAAAGTGGAACGCATGATCATCCAGCCGGGCATCCCTCTGCGCATCGAAATGGGGCGGCACTTGAAGCGCCTGCTGTCGGCTGCCCTAGGAGCATCGGCCAGCGCGGTGCTCAGCCAGCTTCAGGGGAACCCCGCCCTGCGGTTCAGCCTCACGCCACAAGGCGATGCCCAGGAGCAGCAACAAAACGCTCACCGGCTAAGCAACCGCAGCCTACAGACTTGGATAGAGGCGGCAGTGCAGACGGGCGCGATGGATGGCGGGGCGCTCTACCAAGCCCTGAAAAATGGCCAAAAACTATCGGACTTCCTGAGTAGCGCCAATGCGCAAGTTGATGCTGTAGGTACAGCGTGGGTAAATTGGTTTGATACCCAATACAATCAGCCAGCCAGCGATGCAGATGATGCCTGGCTACCCCAGCGCCTGGAATACCAATTTGAAGCAACCGCAAAAGACGACACCGACGCGCCCGTGCATTTGGGGACCGAAGAATATTACGAAGGCCATCTGGATTGGTATTCTTTTGCCTATCGCGGGAGGGGCGAAGGGCGAGGCGGCCAGTGGGGTACTCGCCACCTGCGGCACCTATTGCCGGCACAGGTAGAATACCCAGGCATGCCGGCTGCCCGCTGGTGGGAGATGGAAGACGGCCAGGTCAACCTATTGGCCGTGGAGACCAGCGCTGCCCAGTCAGGCCGGATGGCACTTGTAGAATTTGGGCTGATGTACAGCAACGACTGGTTTGTGCTGCCCCTGCGGGTGCCAGTGGGTGGGCTGTTGGAAGTTGCAGCGATTGAAGTCCGGGACGTATTTGGCGAGTGGCGCCAGATAAGGCACTACAAAGAATCTGCCGACAATAACGACTGGTCTTACTTCAGCATCGGTGGGCCCGCGGGCCTGCCAGTTGACGAACGGTACCTATTGCTGCCGCCTTCGGTCGTCGGTTTGAAAGAAAGCGAGCCGATCGAAGAAGTCTATCTGGCCCGCGATGAGATGGCCAACATGGTCTGGGGCATCGAGCAGTACATCCCCAATGGTATCGACGGCGCCCGAGAGGGCAACGTCGCCTCCCTGGATTTAGCCACCTATCTGCAAGCGCTCTCAGACCGCCTGTCGGGTGGGGCACCACCACCTCCCCCGCTTGAGAACGAAGCCAAGGCCAAGTATACTTTAGCCACCCAAGTACCTGAGCATTGGATCCCTTTTATGCCGGTGCGGATTGACGAAGCAAGCAGTTCCATTTGGCTACAGCGGTCTGCCATGCCGCGCGTCTATCCGGAGCTAAAGATAGAACGGGTGCGCCCCCGCACCAGCCTCCTGCGCGAAGGCCTGGACGGGAATAGCTGGCAGCCTTTCTATCTCTTCGAGGAAGAAGTGCCCCGCTCAGGCGCGCGCGTGACCCGAACCTGGCAACGCGCCCGCTGGTATCAGGGGCGGGTAGCACTCTGGTGCGGCTATCACAAGCAAAACGGCCGCGGGCAGGGCAATAGCGGGTTGCGGTTTGATGTTTTGGCCCCGAAGGTTCCTAATTAGTGCGAGCAATCTTCCGATTATAATTCTTTTTATCCGAGCGTTCCAGGTATTCGGAGAAAAGCGCCTCCTGTTGGCTGGGCGGCATGGGGTTGGCGGCACCGTAGAAGCCCGCTTCGATGCGCTGGCGCATGGCTTCAAAGAGGGTGACAGCACAGGCCACAGAGATATTCAGGCTGCGTACCATGCCCATTTGGGGGATGACGAAATTGGCATCAGCATAAGCGAGGGCTTCCTTAGAAAGCCCATCGCGTTCGTTGCCGAAAAGCAGGGCGGCTGAGCGGGTAAAATCCATGGCATACATGGGCTGGGCTTCAGCGTCGAGGTGGGTGGCCCAGATGGTGCCGTATTTAGCTTTGACCTGGCGCAGACAGGCATCAGTATCCGTAAAAAATTGGATGTCCACCCATTTTTGGGCGCTGCCAGAAGCTTTCTTGCCCATCAGAAGTTTTTCCGGGTGGATACCGCTATCGTTATGTAGCACATATATCTCCATGATGCCAACGGCATCACAGGAGCGTAGCACTGCCCCGATGTTGTGTGGGTCGTGGACATTTTCCAACACCACCGTCAGATTAGGCTGCCGATTAAAGGCAACCTCCCGAAACCGATCTATCCTCTCCGGAGTCATGGCGCTTAGGGCTGAAACATGTAGTCTCTGAAGCTTAAAATATTGATGAATTTATTCTCAAAGCGATCGATACGGGCATTTTCCCGGCCTGCTGCTGCCATGGGTACAACGCGCTCGAAGCCAAAACGGGTGTGCAGCGTTTGCTGGGGCTCCCGCTCTAAGGCATATTGAAATTTGGTGCCGTGCTTGTGAATCATGCGGCCGAAATAAAGCATGACATCATAACCCAGGAACGCCTCTTCAGCTGGTGCGGTGCCATAGCGGTCAAAAAAGCGGCGGCGGAAAAAATTGCACTCCTGGTCGTAGGGGTCGATATAGCTATCGCTGCTGACGCGCACATTGAGATTTTCATACAACTCAAAATCAATGCGCTCATAGCTCATCCATTGGGGTAGGCCATAAACCGTGACGTAAGCATTCGCCGGCTTGGCAGCTTTGAGCTGGCTGAGAAAAGAGTAAATAAAGGACTCGCTGGCAAAGGAAGGCAAAATAAAGACCGTGGTGTCACTATTGTTCAGGTAAGGCGCGAGCTTCAGGTTTTGAAAGCCGTCTTTATCCTTGATGATATACTCCCGCAGTTTCACCGAATCGTGGCGCATGCCGGCCAGGCGATAGTTTTCCTCCTGGAAATAAACAAAGCGGGCACTCTCCGAATCAGCCTCCCGGCCCACCATCACGATGCGGCGGGGGTGGAAATTCCGGCGGGCGTCGCGCATGATGGCTACGCAATGGGTCTCCAGCGTGGGGCTCACCTGGATATAATTGGGGTTGTCATTGGAAATATTGGAGGCTGCGCTGTAGGGAGAGACAAAAGTGATGTTATTGCGCTTTGCGAAATTGGCTACCAATTCTACATTTTCCCGGCGATAAGGGCCGATGACCAAATGCGCGTTCAGCAGTTCACTGCGGCCACCGATCAGACGGGAGACGTCACGGCTGTTGGCTTTGCTGTCCATCACCGTCACTTTCAGCTTAATGCCTTCTTCACTGAGCTGGTCTAGCGCCATGCGCAAACCACCGTAAAAGTTTAACGCCCAGCTGGAATTCTCGGGCATTTCCTCGCTGGCAGCATTGAAGCGGTCGGAGAGAAAGGGCAAGATGAGGGCGACGTTGTAAGAAGAATAAAATTCGGAGCCGAAATCTCCCCGGCCGATCAATTCGGCGACGCCCGGGCCGCTTTCCTGTGCAAAGGCTGTTTCAGAGCGGATCGGAGGCAAGGAGTCGGTTGGCACATCCCGCCACTTGATGGTATCCATTTTTTCAATCGTAGCCTGTTGCACAATGACCATAGTGCCCGTTTCGGGATCGTAAACCTTCTGCCCCGGGATGGGGTCCATTTCCCCCTCCACCTTTACGGGGGTTTCCGTATCCGGGGCTTTGCGGAAAAGCGCACAGGAGGAGAGCGAGAGCAAAAGCAGCAGCGCGCCAAAAGCGGCGCTCAGCTTACTCCCATTCAATCGTAGCAGGCGGCTTGGTGCTGATATCATAAACTACTCGATTTATTCCTTTAACATTATTGATAATCTCGCTCGACACCTCTGCCAGGAAGTCATAAGGCAGGCGGCTCCACTCGGCGGTCATGCCATCCAGCGAAGTCACTGCTCTGAGGGCAAGCGCTTGTTCGTAGGTGCGTTCATCGCCCATGACGCCTACCGATTGTACCGGCAGCAGTATCGCGCCGGCCTGCCAGACCTCGTCGTACAGGCCAGATTGCTTCATTTTGTTGATATAGATAGCATCAGCTTCTTGCAGCATCGCCACCTTTTCGGGCGTCACTTCGCCCAGTATCCGGATGCCCAGGCCCGGGCCCGGGAAAGGGTGCCGGCCGAGGATTTCCCGGGGCACGCCCAGCTCGCTGCCCACCTTGCGCACCTCATCTTTAAAAAGCATGCGCAGCGGCTCGGTGATTTTCAGCTTCAATATATCGGGCAGGCCGCCCACATTATGGTGCGACTTGATGGTCACCGAAGGCCCATGTACCGATACGGATTCGATTACGTCGGGGTAAATCGTGCCTTGGCCCAGCCACTTGATGGCGGCATCTTTTTCCTCCAGTTCGTGGGCTTTCTGTTCAAATACCTCTATAAACGAGCGGCCAATAGCCTTTCTTTTGTCCTCTGGTTTGGAAAGCCCATGAAGCGCCTGATAGAAGCGGGCTTTGGCATCAACGCCGATTACCTGCAACCCCAGCCCCTGATAGGAAGCCAGCACATCCTCGTATTCGTGTTTGCGCAGCAAGCCATTATCCACGAAGATACAAATAAGTTGCTTACCAATAGCCCGATGCAATAAAGTGGCGGCCACGGTCGAGTCCACGCCACCAGACAAGCCCATCACGACGTGGTCCGTGCCGATTTGCTGCTGCAGCTCGGCGATGGTATGCTCAACAAAGGAAGCCGGGGTCCATTCGCTGTGGCAGCCAGCGATTTCTTTGACGAAATTGCGCAGCAGAGCCATGCCGTCGAGGCTATGGGATACCTCGGGATGGAACTGGATGCAGTAGACCGGGGCAGAAAAAGCGCCTTCTTTAGATTTAAAGGCTGCGACTTCGACGTTTTCCGTGCCGGCCAGCAATTCGAATTGCGCGGGGATTTGCATGATCGTATCGCCATGGGACATCCAGACCTGCGAGCCCAGGGGGATATCTTTTAAGAAGCGGCCTCGCTGGTGTACCTGGCTCAGCAAGGCTTTGCCGTATTCGCGCTTTTGTGAGCGCTCTACCTTTCCGCCATAGTGCTGAGCAATGTATTGCGCGCCGTAGCAGATACCCAGCACCGGGCGCTGCCCAATGATTTTTTCCAACTCCGGGTGCAGGGCGTTGTCGTCCATGACCGAGAAGGGGCTGCCGGAAAGGATGATCCCCTTAATGCTCTCGTCCAACTGCGGAAGCTTATTGTAGGGGACAATCTCGCTGTAAACGTTGAGTTCGCGGATACGCCTGGCAATCAATTGCGTGTATTGCGAACCGAAATCGAGGATTAGGATTTTTTCGCTCATGCCGCAAATATAACGCAAGAAACCCGGTTTTGCACCGCAGGCTCAACTTTTAGCCGCTTAGGCCCTTCCTTTACACCATGAGCCTCTACCCATAAAAGCGGCATGAGCTTACTCTTGCAAGCCCCTACCCTCTTTCTGTATCTTGCCATCTTTAGCTAATTGCTTCATGAGGCGGTCGAGGATGCCGTTGATGAAATCCTTGCTCTTGTCTGTACTGTACAACTTGGATATCTCTACGAATTCGTTGATCGTTACTTTGGTGGGGATGGAAGGGAAGCTCATCAGTTCGCACAAGGCCATTTTGATGAGGATCATATCAATGATGGCTACGCGTTCCGCATCCCAGTTGCGGAGGCTGGGCTCGATGAGCGCCAGGAGCTCTTCATCGATTTCACAAACCTGGCGCAGCAGTTTTTCGCCAAACTCATCGATGGCTTCGGAAGCGGGGCGGAATTCGTCATAAAATGCTTCATCCGGCTTTGGCGAGGCTTTGATGGTCTTTTTGATGGCCCCGATGATGAGGGATTTATCATCGATCCAATTGGAGTAGTTATCCTCAATAAAATCTTCGTAAGACTCGCTATTGATAAGGTGCTTGTATAAGGCCAGCAATATTTCGCGGTGGTCTTCCTCGGTGCATTCTTCCTTGCGGATGTAGTTTTTGTACTCATCCGTTTTGGCAAAATCGGTATAAAAGAGGCGGACGTTGTCCAGGTCGGCTTTATGAGTCAGCTTGTATTTCCTGAACAACTGCTGCAACCCTTCATTGGTTTCCAGATCGCGGATGATGTTATTATCAGCGAGCTTAGCGGTAAATTGGCGGTCTTCTTCAGAGGGCAAGAGTTTGGCAGACTTCTTGGCAGCATCCTGCCGGGCATGATCTGCGATGCGCATCAATACCCACAGGCTGAACAAATACAGCTCGAAGGACTTGCTTACGATAAACCGGTAACGGTTAATGATATCATTCACCCCCAGCTTGTTATCCCGGCCTATTGCATAAAGCATCTGCATCACTTTAATGCGGACGTTCCTTCTACTCAGCATGTTTTCAAAATATTCCCTGATGTTACAATGCGCAAATATACTCTTTTAGCCTTTGTTTCCAACTACAATTGCCGGAATTGTACAATTCTTAGCGCTCCACGCTTACTGGAGGTACTTTTCCTTGATTTTTTCGTAAGCAGGCAGCTTCCGATGGTGCCATTTCATCACTACTTCCCCATTCTTCAGCAAGACCAAGCCGGGGTTGGAGCGGATGATGGTCTTGAGCAGGATATCGTCGGCGCCGTAGAAGTTGTATTCGCTGCCGCTGGCCTGCTGGAAGCTCTCCAGGCGCTCGGGATCGGCAAAAGCCGTCAGCACGTAGATGGAGTGCCCATCTTGTTTCGCGGCATCCAGAATGGGGTTGACCGTTTCTAACCAGGGCTGCAGGTAGCTATCCTTCCAAGTATAAGCCTTGCGCTGCACCTGTGTTTTATCGACCCGGTCCAGGCGGCGCACCAGCTTGATGCTATCTGCCACGGCCACTGTATCGGTCACATAAACCGAATCAATCACGAGTTCGCTGACCAGTTCCTCCTTCAGGTCGTAGATTTTGTGGGCCACCACCATAAAAGTATAGCCTGGATTGGACAAGAGCTCGTAAGAGATATCGATGCCTTCGGCAGAGGTAGCTTCAAAGTCGCTGATTTTGCTGCGCTCCAAATTGCGCACCGTGGTGTCAGCCTTCAATTTCCACTTATCTTTCACGTAGCGGATCAGCTCCTGCTCGTAGTCTTCTCCTTCGATACCAGGAATAACATAGCCTTCCGGTGCGGCGGCATCACGAATGACTTTCACGCGGGCTTCGCTTTTGACCTGTTCCAGATCCCATTCTTCTTTGGGGTAATCCTTGTAATCGCGCAGATAATCAGCCATCGACATCTCTACTTTTTTGCCGGTGGCTTTGTTGACCATGCGGTAGGCCTCGATTTCGACATTATTTTCTGCCAGGCTCTCCAGGGCTTTCTCCAGGCGGATGTTGTTGCCCACCTTAAAGGGGCGGAAGTCGGTATGCGGCAAATCCCAGACATAATTGCTGAAGCAATAAATGAGCAGGCCCAAGGTGCTGACCAGGGTAAGCCCTACCCTACCGCCCTTGCTGAGCAATTGATGCATCTGCCGGTGGGCAAAGACGAATAAGATAGCAGGGAAAAGCAGAAAGACATCTTTAAGGAAAGAAACCTTGGGCTTGAGCTTGATGAAATCGCCGAAGCAGCCGCAATCCGTCACCTTCATATTGGTCTCCACGTAAGGGCCCCATTGGCCAAACTGGAAAAAGTTGGCGCCTTGGGGCACATAGCCAGTCAGGTAGGTGAACCCCGTGAGGAAAGTAAAAAAAGCGACCAGCAGCAGGAAAGCCCAGGCGGAAAATTTGCGGCTCAGGCCGATGACCAGCATGATGCCGAGCACAATCTCAAAGACGATCATAAAGACCGAGAAGCCCACGGCATAGTTGTTTAGCCAGGGGAAAAGGGGCGCCAGGAAAGAAAACCAGGTACCGGAGAAGGTGCTTTCAAATTCAGCGAAGTACTGCTCCAGCTTATAAGCCGTGCCCAGGGGGTCGATAGCTTTTACCCAACCGGAAAAGATGAAGAGCGAGCCGCAAAAGTTTTGGAAAAAGCTCACCAACCAGTTGTTGACGCGGCCGGAAAAGCCCATTAACACGGTGAGGATGAGTGCAGCAATAGCAACGTATAAAACGAGGATTCCTATAGTCATGAGGACGGCTGTTTTTGTTCTTTCAATTTAATCAATGCAAAAATAGCATAGTTGATGATATCCTGGTAATTCGCGGGCAAACCTTCGGAAACGAAAGCCAGCCCCTGATTGTCTTCAATTTGCTTGATGCGCAAGAGCTTCATCAAAATGAGGTCGGTCATGGAGCTGATGCGCATATCGCGCCAGGCTTCGCCATAGTCGTGGTTTTTAGCTGCCAACAGCTCGCGGGTATGGCCGGCATGGCGGTCGTAGAGGCTCAGCGCCTCTTCCAGCGGCAATTCCAGCGGTGCATCCGGCGGCAATTCCAGCTGTATCAACGACATGATGCTGTAGTTGATTAGGCCGATGTAATCGCCTTCGATGCTATCGGCTACTTTCTGCTCGCCTTTTTCCTCGATGCTGCGGATGCGCCGGGCTTTGATGAAGAGCTGATCGGTGAGGGAAGCCGGGCGCAGCACGCGCCAAGCGGTGCCATAGTCGCGGGCTTTCGCGGCGAATAGCTGTCGGCATTCCTGCAAGATGGCGTCGAATTGTCCTAGCGTGCGCTGCACAAAGCTTGATTTTGGCGCAAAGGTAAGAAAAAATGAGGTGGTTTAATCCCTGGATTGCCCCGATATTCACGGAACGGCCGCAAGGCCGATCCGTGAAAGGGGTAAAACCATAGAACGGCCTAGAGCTCGCGGATTTTGATATTGCGGAACCAGACGTCATCGCCATGATCCTGCAGGCCGATATGGCCTTCCTTAGCCACATCGATAAAATCGGCGTAGTCTTTGAATTTGCTTTCTGCAACCATTCCCCTCCAATCGTCGGTCCAGAGGTGATATTCCACCACGTTTTCGCCATTCATGGTGTGCACCACGGTGCCGTTGTAAACCAGGATGTTCAC
>CAYSPJ010000001.1:132451-151328 GCA_964432875.1 uncultured Phaeodactylibacter sp.
TTTGCCCATCAAATAGCAGTACCCAGCCATCTGCTTGTTCGGCCTCGGTCAGTGCGTTCATCAGCGCCTCTGGTGCAGGTTCTGTGGCTGCTTCGCCCTCCGCGGCTTTTTTGCCCGAAGGCTGGCAAGCAGTAAAGAAGAAAATCGCCAAAGCGAAAAATAAAAACCAATGCTTGTTATTCATAACGCAGTTTTTGTTTTGATGACTAAGATTTTTCAATAAGCCCAACCATTGCGGTAAGGGCGTTTGATGTAAGATTCTGCCGCAGCCTTGGCATTGATGGTGGCGTACTTCGTATCGAAATGCGGATGCCCATCGATGACGGTAAACTTATCAGAGGTAACGACCCTTATCTCTTCCGTGGCGCTGATGTTCTTGATTTGCATAGCCTTAGCATCCCACTCCAGCTTGCGCTTGAGGTCTTGCAAGCGGACGGCCAGGTTGCCCATCACCACTACTTCATTGAGCGGGCCGGCATAGGCGAAGTTGGAAGAGGCTTCGGTACGGTTGCGCGCATCCTCTTTGCAGGCGCGCACCCAATCCATTTCGTGGCTGGTCTCCACCCGGCGCAGGCGTTGCGGCACCTTGGGCGGGTCGTTCTCCCGTCCGAGGATGTAAGGGCTACGTCCATAAGTACCACAGATGAGGACGCCTTTGGTGCCGATAAACATGGCCCCACCGTCCTGATCGCCCAGGATCTTGCCTTCGGGAATACCAGCGGGACGGTCAGGCAGGAGCCCGCCATCGTACCAGGTGAAGGTTACAGCCGGCATCTCGGTATTGTGTTTTTTCGGGCGGGCCGGGAAGTAGTAGGTCACCCTTTCGGCTGCTGGTGCACTTTCCGTATTTACCTGGGTAGAGCTGCCCTCAAAAGCCGATGGGTAGCCCAGTTCCAATGCCTTAAAGACCGGGTCGATGATATGGCAGCCCATATCGCCCAGAGCGCCAGTGCCGAAATCCCACCAGGCGCGCCAGTTCCAGGGCGTATAAGCTGGGTGGTATGGGCGCCAGGGCGCCGGGCCGATGAACAGGTCCCAATCCAAGGTAGGCGGGGTGGAAGGCGTTTCCGTTGGCCGCTCCAGGCCCTGCGGCCAAATGGGGCGGTTGGTCCAGGCATGTACTTCCTTGACCGGGCCGATTTCGCCGTTCCAAATCCACTCACAGATTAAGCGGATGCCCTCGCCGGAATTGCCTTGGTTGCCCATCTGGGTAGCCACGCCGGTTTTGGCGGCCAGCTCGGTGAGGAGGCGCGATTCATAAACCGAGTGGGTCAACGGTTTTTGCAGATAGACATGCTTGCCAGCCTGCATGGCAGCGGCGGCGGCCACGTAGTGGGTATGGTCGGGCGTGGCGATTACCACGGCGTCGATATCCTTGCCCATTTTGTCAAACATCTGGCGGTAATCCTTGAATTTTTGGGCGGCCGGGTAGTCGTTGAAAGCGTTGGCAGCATACTTCCAGTCCACATCGCACATCGCTACGATGTTTTCGCTGGCCATCTGCCGCAGGTTGACGCGGCCGATGCCGCCCACGCCGATGCCGGCGATATTGAGCTTGTCACTGGGTGCCATATACCCCAGCCCAGAGATAACCTGGCTAGGGACAATGGTGACTCCAGCAGCCAATACCCCGGCATTGCGAATGAAGGAACGCCGGCCGAGCCCTTTAGGGCGTTTGGATTGTTTGTCTTTCATCTGTTTATGATTTAATCTCGAATATTGTTTCTGGATATTTAGCGCGCCCCGAATGCCCCGCAATTAAACCTAGCTCGCTGTAACCGGTGAATTTAAGGGAAATCCAGGAAACCACCAAAGTTTTGGCACGGGATTTATGAAATAGGGATGAGCTGGTGCCCAGTTGGCAGGACATAGAAGCCTGTCATAAGATGATGGTAAAACTATGGTGTGATGGCCTCCTTCATTTTCCCTTCTCCAGCAAAAAAAACAAGCGTGAAGGCAGGCGGATGATGCGGTTGGACAGCCCGTCCAGCAAGCGCCAAAGCGAGAAAGGCAGATACTTCAACAGCACATGCGTTTTGAGCTTAATCAGCGCTTTATCGCTAAAGGTATAAATACGATGCCGGCTCAGTTTATCCAGCGGTGCCAGCGCCAGCATTTTTTTCATCGTAAAAGAATGGAGGTGGGCGTGCTGGGGCGTAGGCCGGTTGCAGTGGATACAAAGGTGTTGCTGGATCTTTTCGTCATAAGGCGTAGTGATGATGAGCTGCCCTCCAGGCTTTAACACCCGTACCAGGCTAGCCATAAACTCGGCGGGGTCGGGCACGTGCTCGATAATTTCGCAAGCGATGACGCAATCGAAGCTATTTTCCCGGAAAGGCAGGCGGTAAGCGTCGGCGACCAAGGCGTAATGATTGTTGAATGGATAGCGCTCCAGGGCTCTTTGGGGGTTGACGGTGGAAATGTCCATGGAATAGACCGCGATTCCCTTGGGGCAGAAATGCTGCGCTACCCAAGCATTGCCACAGCCGACATCGAGGATGGCGCGAGCCTGCCTAGGCACTTCGGAAATAATCGTCTCGTGCAGGCGGCGTATAGCATGCAAAGAAGCGGCATCCTCAAAATCTTGAAAATAGTCGAACAACTCGGCATCGGCCTGGTAGTGGTCCACATAGAAAAAGCGGGAGCCAAAGCGCTCATGTTGCTCGGCCCGGCGGAAGGTTTCGCGGGCCTGTTGGGGCAGCAAGATGGGCAGCTTGCCTGCTATTTCGTAGCTGGGCCCACCGTCTGGAGCCCACAACTTGCCTTGGCTCAAGGTCAAGGGCTGGGCATTGTCAGGGCTCACCAAGAGGTTCAGCAGTTCGGGTGCTATCATCGCGCTTGCGTTGGTTTGATTTGCCGCAAAATAGGAAGCTGTATTCGGATTTTCCTTTTAAAACACTTATTTTTGCGAAAAATTTGCACAGCATGCCCATGACCGCCGCTCCCATGAATCAACGCATCATCATTGTAGGCGGTGGCGCGGCCGGTTTTTTTGCCGCCATCCGCTGTGCCGAGCTTGCTCCCGAGGCTCAGGTGCTCATCCTGGAAGCAGGGCTGGAAGTATTAAACAAGGTAAAAATATCGGGCGGCGGGCGCTGCAATCTGACCCATGCCTGCTTTGTGCCCAAGGAATTATCGAAGTACTATCCCCGCGGCGAGCGCGAGCTCATTGGCCCTTTCCACCGCTTTTGCTCGGGCGACACCGTCGATTGGTTTGAAAAAAGGGGGGTGGCAACCAAGATAGAAGAAGACGGCCGCATGTTCCCCGTCACCGATAATTCGCAGACTATCGTAGATTGCCTGTGGGAAAGCGCCCATCGGGCTGGGGTGCAAGTGCTGCTGCGGCAACGGGTGCAGCAACTGGATCCCCCCCAGGAAGGCCGGCAGCACTGGCTCGTCCATACCAAAGATAAAAACTACCTGGCCGATGCTGTGCTCATAGCGGCCGGGAGCAGCCCCGCCATGTGGAAATTGCTGGCCGAACTGGGGCACGCCATCGTCGAGCCGGTGCCTTCGCTATTTACCTTCAACATCAAAGACCCGCGTATCGAGGGGCTGCCGGGGCTTGCTGTGCCGAAAGCAACGGTTAGCGTACAGGGCAGCAAGCTCAAGGCTAGCGGCCCTTTGCTGATTACCCACTGGGGCATGAGCGGGCCTGCCATCCTGCGGCTTTCGGCCTGGGGGGCCCGCGAGCTAGCGGCACTCAAGCACCAATTTGCCATCCGCGTCAACTGGCTGGGGCTAAGCCTGGAAATGGTGCGCGAGGAATTGGAAGCCCGCCGCAGCGATTCGCCTAAAAAACAAGTGCTGCCTAACCCCCAATTTGGCCTGCCCGCCCGCCTGTGGCGCAGCCTGGCCTCCGCCGCTGGCATCGGCGAGCAGCTGCGCTGGATGGAAACGGGCAACAAGGCGCTCAATAAACTGGCCGATGAGCTTGCCGCCGGCCTCTATGCCGTCAATGGGAAAAGCACCTTCAAAGAAGAGTTTGTCACCGCTGGCGGGGTGGATTTGAAAGAGGTGGATTTTAAAACCTTCCAAAGCAAGCTTTTCCCCGGCCTGTATTTCGCTGGCGAGGTGCTCGATATCGATGCCATCACTGGCGGCTTCAATTTCCAGGCCGCCTGGACCGGGGGATGGATCGCAGGGGAGGCTATGGCTGTAAAACAAACCGGATAAAATTAAATTTGGTTAAAAAACAGCAACTTCCCAGGAGATGTAGTATATTTGAACGCTGAATAACACCCCCCTTCATCGATACTATCTACCCGAAAAGAAGCTAGATTATTAACACATTTTTGCATAGCAGAGACAGAAAATGAGGCATGTGATCGGGATTATTTATTTCGCGCTTATGGCTGTTACGAGCACTTGGGCACAGCATGAGGCATTAGCCGTCCGGCTGGCAGAGCAGTTAGGCCTGTGTAGCAATCAAAAAAAGCAAGCTGGCAATTTCAACCTGGATTATCCCTGCAATCAATGCGAGATTAAATTTGCCCCGCTCAGCCCAGGCAACGCTCCTGGCCAGCTCTTTTTCCTGGAAGTGCAATCGCCCAACCACTGTGGCTCTGGCGGCTGTACCGGCACCGTCTACCGCCAATACGGCAAAGGCTATCAAGAAGTCAATAATTTCTTTGGCTTTTTTGAAAAGACCGTGCCCCGTGCGGGCAGCACCGTGCCGGACCTCGTCTATCTGCACCTCGAATATCCCCGCCATGATTACGACCACAACGGCAGCATGGACCATGCCGCCATCCGGGTACAGTACCGCTGGGATAACGGTAAAACCTCTTATGAGCTCATCGACATCCTTTCAATTGAAGCCTGCGATAAACAGATACCGCTGGGGCCCTGGCGCAAATTGCTGCTACAGGAATACCGGCAAGCCTCACCCTGGGTGTTTTAAGCACGGCGGCAAAACCAGCCATGTTCTGCCAGAAAAAGCCCTATCTTTGCCGCCGGTCCAACGCTAAGAACCAAGTATGTCAAAGACACCAAGCCTTCGTCTCTCTATTGCAGTGGGTGCACTGGGTGCGCTATTTTTTATCCCCTTCCTGGGCGGCGTCCACCTTTTTGACTGGGACGAGATCAACTTTGCGGAAATCAGCCGGGAGATGCTCATACTCGGAGATTACACGCGGGTACACGTCAATTTCGAGCCTTTTTTTCAGAAGCCGCCTTTTTTCTTCTGGCTGCAAGCCCTGGCCATGAAAGCCTTGGGCGTGGGCGATTTTGCCGCCCGGCTGCCAAATGCCATCTGTGGCATCCTGACCCTGGTGCTGATCTTCCGCATCGGGCAGCACCTGAAAGGGGTGCGGTTTGGCTTGCTCTGGGCCGGTGCCTACTTCGGATCGGTGCTGCCTTTCCTCTACTTTAAATCAGGCATTATCGACCCCTGGTTCAACCTCTTCATCTTCCTGGGGCTATATGGGCTGATACGTTTTTACTGGCAGAAGGAAGGCATAGAAGCTAGTGAACGGCCCAGTAGCAAGTGGCAGCACCTTTTCCTGGGCGGGCTTTGGATTGGTATGGCCATGCTCACCAAAGGCCAGGTTGCCTACCTCATTTTGGTGCTCACCCTTGGCGTCTATTGGATCTATCAGCGCTTCCGCCTGTACATCAGTATCCCGCAATTTTTGTTTTTCACTTTATCGGCGGCCTTAGTCACGCTGGCCTGGTATGGGCTGGAGACCGCCAAGAACGGCCCGGCTTTCATTTATGAGTTCAACCGCTATCAGTATCGCCTGTTCAGCACGCCCGATGCGGGCCATGGGGGCTTCCCGGGCTATCACTTTGTGGTCTTGCTGGTAGGCTGTTTCCCGGCTTCCATTTTTGCCATCCGCGCTTTTTTCCCTTTGCCCGGCAACGATAATGCCCGCGAAAAGGATTTCCAGCGGTGGATGAAGATACTTTTCTGGGTAGTGCTCATCCTCTTCAGCATCGTCAAATCGAAAATTGTGCACTACTCCTCTCTGGCGTACTTCCCGCTAACTTACCTGGCGGCTCTCAGTATCGAGCAACTGCTGGCTGGGAAAATAGCGTTGAATAAATGGATGCGCGCCGGGCTGTGGTCTGTGGGCGGGCTGTTTATAGTGGCAACCACCGCAATGCCTTTCATCGCCATGCAGGCCGAAGCCCTCAAACCGCTGCTGAATGACCCTTTTGCCCAAGGCAACCTGGAGGCAAAAGTAAATTGGACAGGGCTAGAAGCGATCGCTGGCCTGTTCCTGCTAGGCCTGCTGCTCGCTTTCTTCAACCTGTTCCGTCGAAACCGCCGCCAGCGCAGTTTCCTGGCTTTATTCGGCGGCATGGCCGTATTCGTGATGTTGACGCTCTTCTTCTATATCAAGCGGGTCGAAGGCTACTCCCAAAGAGCTGCCGTGGAGTTTTTCCAGGAAAAAGCGGCCGAAGACTGCCACCTGGCCGTGCATGGCTATAAGTCTTATGCCCACCTCTACTACGGCCGGGTGCCGGGCCCGGGCCAGGCTTGCTTTACTGATGCAGATTGCATCGAGCAGCTCTTGACGGGCCCCATCAGCAAACCTGTTTACATCGTAAGCAAGGTGCACCGGGCACACGAACTCCTGGGCAGAGGCAATTTGCAGGAAATCCGCCGTAAAAATGGCTTCGTCTTTTTCCAGCGGCTACCCGATCAGTAGTGTAGTTCACCCCAGCAGTAGTAGGCGCTGCTGCGGTTTAACCTAGCGGCGAATAGAGCGGGCGGCAGTTTCACAGCAACGCTGATTGGGCCGTTATGTAAAGGCGGCTCAACACTCAAACAGCAGGCGCTGCCCCTTGACGGCTTCGAAGAACTGGCCCTCGTGAAAAGCCAGGTTGCCGCTCACTATGGTGCTCAACACTTTGCCCTTAAACTTATGCCCCTCAAAAGGCGACCAGCCGCATTTGTAGTGGAGGTTCTCCTTGCCCACCGTCCATTCCGCCTCCGGGTCGAGCAGGACCAGATCGGCCCAATAGCCTTCGTCGATATAGCCGCGCTGGCTAATCTGGAAACAGGCTGCCGGGGCATGGCACATTTTCTCCACGATGCGCTCCAGGCTGATTTTCCCCTGCTGATAAAACTCCAGCATGACGTTGAGGGTGTGCTGCACCAGCGGCAAGCCCGAAGGCGCCTGGAAATAAGTACCCTGCTTCTCCTCCCAGGTATGCGGAGCATGGTCGGTGGCGATAATGTCGAGCCGGTTGTCCAACAAAGCCGGGAAGAGGGCTTCCTGGTTTTCAGGAGATTTAATCGCCGGGTTGCATTTGATCTGGGTGCCCAGCTTTTCGTATTGTAAGCTATTGAAGTAAAGGTGGTGCACACAGACTTCGGCCGTGATACGCTTCTGCTCCAAGGGGATATCGTTGCGGAACAAGCTCAGCTCCTTGGCGGTGGAGATGTGCAGGATATGCAGACGGGTGTTGTGCTTCTGGGCTAGCTCCACCGCCAGCGAAGAAGAAATATAGCAATTTTCCACACTGCGGATTTCGGGATGGCAATGAATAGGTACCTCCTCGCCATACTTTTCGCGGTAAGCACGCTCGTTGGCTCGCACCGTGGCCTCATCTTCGCAGTGCGTAGCGATCAACATGGGCGATTGAGCAAAAAGGGCATCCAGCGTCTTGGGGTCATCCACCAGCATGTTGCCAGTGCTAGAGCCCATAAAGGCCTTGATACCACATACGGTGCGGGGATCAGTGCGCAATACCTCCTCCAGGTTGTCATTAGCTGCCCCCATGAAGAAAGAGTAGTTGGCCAGGGAATTGCGGGCGGCGATGGCATATTTTTCTTCCAAAAGCGCTTGGGTGGTTGCTGGCGGCTTGGTGTTGGGCATTTCCATAAAAGAAGTCACGCCCCCTGCCACGGCCGCCCGGGCTTCTGTATAGATTTCGGCCTTGTGAGTCAGCCCGGGCTCGCGGAAGTGCACCTGGTCGTCGATGATGCCGGGCAAAAGGTAATGCCCTGCCGCATCGATTACCCGGCCGCCCCGCGACGACAATTGCCCTCCAACTTGGGCGATCCTCCCATCTACAACTAAAACATCTCCTTCGCTGATCTTCCCCCGGTTGACAATGCGGGCGTTTTGTATCAGAATGGTATTCATGGCTTGATGGTTTTGAATGAGCGGTTTTCAAAGTTTTGACGTTTGGCAAACCTATAAAAAAACTGCGTTTTGTACTCCATCGGCGAATGCCTATTTTTGCGCGGCATTAAAAAACAACACCATGGAAATCATCAATAGCAATTTCTGCCTGGGCGTACTGGGAGGGGGGCAATTGGGCAAAATGCTGGCGCTGGCAGCCGGCAACTGGCACCTCCCTCTTTACGTGCTGGATAAATCCCGCAGCTTCCCCGCTGCCCGGATCACCCCATTTTTCACGGAAGGCGACTTCCAGGACTATGAGGATGTCTATCGCTTTGGCAAGCAGATGAATGTCGTCACTATAGAGATCGAGCACGTCAATACCGAAGCGCTACGGCAGCTGGAGGCCGAAGGCCTGACCGTGCATCCAGCCCCCGCCCAGCTCGACATCATCAAGGACAAGGGGGCGCAGAAGCTGTTTTATGAAGAAAAAGGCATCCCTTCCGCCCCATTCCAGCTCTTCGAGGGCGAGCAAGCGCTTAGGGCCGCCCTGGCTGCCGGCACCATCACTTATCCCTTCGTGCAAAAATCCCGTACGGCTGGCTACGACGGCCGGGGCGTCAGCGTCATCAAACAGGCGCAAGATTTGGACAAGCTACTGCCCGGGCCTTGCGTGGTGGAAGAAATGGTGCCTATTGCCAAGGAATTGGCAGTCATCGTAGCGCGCAACGCCAGCGGGGAAGTCATGGCTTACCCCGCCGTAGAGATGGTTTTCAACCCGGAAGCCAACTTGGTAGAATTGCTCTTTTGCCCGGCGACCATCAGCCCTGAGTTGGAGCTGCAGGCTGAAACCTTAGCCATCCAAACCATCGAAGCTTACGATATCTGCGGCTTATTGGCGGTAGAGCTTTTCCTGAATCAGGACGGCCAATTGCTGGTCAACGAAGTAGCCCCCCGGCCACACAACAGCGGACACCACACGATAGATAGCTGCTATACCTCCCAATTTGAACAACACCTGCGCGCCGTGCTCGACCTGCCTTTGGGCAGCACTAAAATGAAAGCCCCTTCAGTGATGGTGAATATCCTTGGTGCCCCGGGCTATGACGGGCCGGCCCGCTACGAGGGCTTGGCGGAGTGCCTGGCCATCGAGGGTGTCCATCTGCACCTCTATGGCAAGGCCGACACCAAACCTTTCCGCAAAATGGGCCACGCAACAGTAGTGGATGAAAACCTGGAGGCTGCCAAAGCTAAGGCTTTGAAGGTATTGGAGACCTTGAGGGTGGTGAGTTGAAGATAGCAGCCCCCCTACCCCACTGCCATCTCTGGCAGCCACAGCTTGACGTATTCCGATTCCGGATCGTAGCGGGCGGCTTGGGTTTGAGGGTTGAAATAACGGTTTTCGCGCGGGTCGTTGCCCACGCCGGCCACGTAATTCCAGTTGCCCCAATTGCTGGCCACATCGTAGTCGATGAGGATGGACTCGAAGTACTCTGCCCCCATCTGCCAGTTCACCTTGAGATTGTGTACCAGGAAGCTGGCCACATTTTGCCGGCCTCGGTTGGACATGAAGCCGGTATTTTTGATTTCCAGCATATTGGCATCAATGAAGGCTTGACCGGTGGCGCCTTCGATCCACCGCTGCAGAGCGCGGCGGTCATCGCGCAAGCCGGGCAAGGGTTCGCCCTTTAAGCCGCCCTCAGAGAAGATAGCACTGCCGTGTTTTTTGGCCATGAAGCGGAAGAAGTCGCGCCACATCAATTCGAAGAAAATCCAGTAGGTCGAGTCGTTGCTGCCGCGTTCAGCTTCGTAGCGCTTCAGCTCGTGGTAAATTTGCTTGGGCGACAGGCAGCCCTGGGCCAGCCAGGCGGAGAACTTCGTGGAGTAGTCTCCCCCGATCATGCCATTGCGCGTTTCCTTGTAACTGCTGGCCAAGCCGCTTTCCCACAGGTAGTAATGCAGGCGCTCCAAGCCCGCGGTTTCTCCACCCCTAAAGTCGAGGGCGCTGCGGTAGTCCAGTTCAAAATCCTCGTGCCCGAAATCTTCCAGGCTGGGCAGCGCACCAGCGTCCAGGCGCAAGGATAGCGGCGGCATCTTGGATGGACTAGGCAATGGCTCCCTTACTGGCACGTAACGCTCCACTTCCTTACGGAATTGGGTAAAAATATCTGGTGTGTGCTGGATGGGGAAAGGCAGATCAGCAGTGTAGTAGAGCAGCTTGCCACGAGTATAGCGCATTTCCTGGCCAACCGTCCAGAGGTTTTTCTCTAAAGCATCTTGAACCTGGACCTCCTCTTGCGTACGTTCGCGATTGCAGAACACCCAATTAGAACGCACCTGCTTGGCCAGCTCGAATACCTCCTCTTCTGGCTTACCAACCCGTACGATCAGCTCGCACCCCTTGGCACGCAGCGATTCGCGCAAGTCCTCCACGCTCTCGATAATGAAACGGGCACGGTATTTACCCGTCTTGGGGAAACCAAAGCGATGGGTTTCCCCTTTGAAGATGCGCTCGTCGAAAACATAAATCGGGATGACTTCATCGGCATGGCATAGAGCTTCAGTTAAAGCTTCATTGTCGTGGAGGCGTAGGTCTTGCCTGAACCATAAGATCGCGCGCTTGACGTACATAAAAAACGGGCTTTAAAATTTTCAATAATTTCTGAAAGCATAACAAAGGTAAGCCGCTTTGGTTTGTAAACCGTTAGGCTTTATGCGTTGATTTTCCGGGATCATGAACTAATTGGCGTTCCGCTGCGTTTGCCAATCAAAATCTAATCACGTGGATCCGAAAAGTTTGCATACCGAGTTGAAGTTCCGCAGCTCGCGCAGCTCTGGCAGCGGCGGGCAGCATGTGAACAAGGTAGAGACCCGGGTCGAGCTACTATTTGACCTGGAGGCTTCGGCCTTGCTGAGCGCGGAGCAAAAGGAGCGCATTGGGCAGGCGCTTGCCGGGCGCATCAACAAGGAAGGCATGCTGATACTGGCTGCCAGCCGTTCGCGCTCGCAATTGCTCAACAAAAGCGCGGCTATCCGGCAGTTCGACCGCTTGATAGCAGAAGCCCTGGCGCCGGTCAAAAAGCGCAAGCCCGTCAAGCCGCTGAGCAGCTCGCCCGAAAAGCGGCTGCGTGCCAAGAAACAGCTCGCGGAAAAGAAAGCCGCACGCTCAAAAGCCATCGCTCATCCCGGCGATGGCTTCGTTTTTTAGGATGCATGCCTCTATCTGCTCAAGTCTTTTGCCTTAAACCTTTGGAAAAGCCTGCCGAAGCTTTATTTTCACCCCCACAAAACTATCTTTTGCTTATGAAGCTCAATATTACCCTGACCACAGCGCTGTTCTTATGCGCTTCCCTGACCGTTTTTGCGCAGGACAAACCAGCCTACAAACTCTTCGATGCCAAGGGCAAAACGGCCAAATACCAAAAACTGGCCAAAGAGGCCCAACAGGCCGATGTCATCTTTTTCGGAGAGCTCCACAACAACCCCATCGCGCATTGGCTACAGCTCGAACTTTGCCGCGACTTGTACGAAGCGGTAAGCGACAAGCTGGCGCTGGGTGCCGAAATGTTTGAAGCCGATAACCAGGCCCCTTTGGATGACTACCTGGCAGGCCGGATTGACGACAAGGCCTTCGGCGAACAAGCCCGTTTGTGGAATAATTATAAAACGGATTACAGGCCGCTGGTAGAGCTTGCCCGGGAAAAAGGGCTTTCCTTTACCGCTACTAACGTGCCGCGCAAATACGCCAGCCTGGTATTCCGCCAGGGTTTGGAGGCGCTGGATACGCTGCCCGCCGAAGCCAAAGCCCACCTTGCCCCGCTGCCTATCCCCTTCGACATCAATTTGCCCGGCTACCAAAAGATGATGGAGATGATGGCAGGCCATGGCGGGGGCGCCTCCGAAAACTTCCCCAAAGCGCAGGCTATCAAGGATGCTACGATGGCGCACTTCATCCATCAAAACTGGCAGACGGGGCAAACGTTTATTCATTTCAACGGCGCCTACCACTCGGATAATTACGAAGGCATCATCTGGTATCTGAACCAATATTACCCGGGCCTGCGCATCCTCACAATCACCACGGTAGAACAAGGAAGCCTGGATAAACTCGAGGCCGAGCACCAGGGCAAAGCTGATTTCATCATCGCGGTGTCAGAGGCCATGACCAAGACGTACTAAGCCTGTGCTGTTGCAGTAGCTGCTGGAAGGTGGCGCTGCACTATAAATCTTGGGCTCATGCCCCGTTACGAAGTGAGACTCACCGCTAATCACCAAAAGAAAAAACATCCAGGATGAAATTTTGCACGGCTTTGTTGTTCTTGGGCTTGCTATCTTTAGCGCTATCCAACTGCGGGCAACAGCCCTACCGGCAGGGGCAGATATTGTATCAAAATTTTTGTGCCAACTGCCACATGGAAGATGGTTCGGGCTTGGCGGGGAACATCCCCCCGCTGGCCAATGCCGATTTTTTGCGCGAACGCCAATCTGAGATAGCCTGTATCATCCGCTATGGCATTGAAGGGCCGATTACCGTCAACGGCATCGCATACGAAAACCCGATGGCGGGCATCCCCGAATTGAGCGATACGGAAATCACGAATGTCATCAACTACATCAACCAGGCCTGGGGCAATGATTTTGGTTATGTGCCTTATGATTCGGTGCGGGAGGCTTTGAAGGGGTGTAGGTAGGATGGGGGGGAAGGTTAAAGGGTAAAGGTTAAAGGTTAAAGGTTAAAGTGGGGGGGGACAGGCTTGGAGCAAAACCGTCTGCCATCATCCAAAAAACATTTTTTCTCTCTTTCCTCCCTTCTGTTTGCTATAGAATTGCTACTTTGCAGCATTATTGATGAGCAAAAACAATGCAACCGATACGCTTTTAACCACCTATTGCTGTTATTATGAGGAAGTTTTACACGCTAACTAACTTGCTGCTCCTGCCTTTCCTGATTTGGGCCCAGCCACAGAACGACGATTGCAGCGGGCTGATCGACCTGGGGGTAGCCCCGGCCTGCCCGGAGGGCGTTTTCTTCACCAATATCGGAGCGACCGCTTCGGATATCGGCTTTGGCAACATCCCCGGCTGCTTCAATGGTGGCGGGGTACAACGCGATGTCTGGTTTTCTTTCATCAGCAGTGACACCATATTTGATTATACCATTACCGTGACGGGGATTTCAGATGGCACTTCCAATGCGCTGGTCAACCCGCAGGTAGCCATCTACCGAGGGGATTGCGCCTTCAACAGCCTGGCTGAACTGGCCTGCGCTTCGGCAGAGCTGGGCACCTCTGAGGTCAAACTCAACATCTCTGGCTTGACGCCGAATATCACCTATTTCCTGCGCATCAATGACTATTCGGCTTCGGCTACGCCCAATGCGGGCACTTTCCAAATCTGCGTGGATGAAATAGAACCCGCCAACACGATCGATCAAGGCGGCTCGACGGCTTGTTCTGGTATACTTTACGATACCGGCGGCCCCGATGAAGATTATAGCAATAACGAAAACCACGTTTTCACCATCTGCCCCGACCAGCCCCATGACTGTATTGTCTTTACGCTGGAATATTACTTCATCGAGCCCTCTGGCTTTTTCACCGGCGATCAGCTCATCTTCTATGATGGCCCCACTGCCAACCCAGCGACGATAATCAGCCAAATCGGCGGGTCCGGCTTCTTCTTTGACTCGGATGGCGGCGGTGGGGTCTGTTATCAAGTCCAAGCTACCAGCGGCTGTCTAACCGTGCAGTTCATCTCTGATGGGAGCGTATCCTTTGAAGGCTTCAAAGGTGCCTGGCAGTGTACTCAGGATTGCCCCGACTACCAGCCCATCACACTGACCCCTAATATTACGGAAACGCAAATCATCGACTTTGTCTCTACGCCCGCTACTACGGCCACCATTACCAGCATTGATTGCCCTACCCAGTCTTATGGCATCTTCCAGGCCGGCGATAATTCTGACTTGGGCCTGGAGCGCGGCCTGCTGCTCACTACCGGCGACCTGGCATGGGCAGTGGGGCCTAACACCAGCGCCGGCGGTGATAACTTCAACTCCGATAATGGCGCCCCCGGCGATGCCGACCTGGATTATCTCTCCGGCATCTTTGGCGATAATACCCCCTCTTTGAATGCCTGCATCATCGAACTCGATGTGTTTGTAGCGACCAATGAGCTGACCTTTGAATACGTCTTCGGTTCAGAAGAATACCCCGAATTCGTCAACGATATTTTCAACGACATTTTCGCCTTCTTCCTCTCCGGGCCGGGCATCACGGGCGACCCCAATATCGGCAACCAGCTGAACATCGCGGTATTGCCTGATGGCAACAATACCCCGGTGCAGATCAATAGCGTCAACAACCTGCTCAATTGGGAGTACTACCGCAACAACGCCAACGGCATTAGCCTTCAATACGACGGCCTGACTTCTGATAACCTCGGCATCAAAAAGAGCCTCACCGCCAGGGCGCCGGTCATCCCCTGCAATACTTACCACCTCAAGCTGGCAATCGCCGACCGGGGCGATGAGGACTATGATTCTGGCGTCTTTATTGCCGAGCTAAAAGGCGGTACGCCGCAGCTACTGGTGCAGTTTAACTCTGGTATCAACTATCTGGTGGAAAACTGTACCAACCAACCCGATGAGGTCATCATCCAGTTGACCAGCGCGTTTGACGATACGGTCTCCTACAACGTCGTCATCGGCGGCACGGCTACTCTGGGTACAGATTACCTGCTGGACATTCCTGCCACGATCACTTTCCTGCCCGGGCAAACTCAATTGTCTTTCCCCATCACCCCCCTGTCCGATATGGAGCAGGAGCCGACCGAGACGATTACTATTGCCTTGACCAACGACTTCGGTTGCGGCAACGTGACTTATACGACCCTGAACATTGAACTGAGGGATGCCGTGAACATCCAAATACTCGCCGGCCAGGATACGGCTTTCGTCTGCCAGGATAGCAGCCTGCTACTGAGCGTCACTGGCGCTGCAGCTTACTTCTGGACGCCAGTCAGCATATTTGATAGCCCAACCAGCTCAACGCCATCTGCCTCCCCTGCTGAAAGCCTGTGGGTCTATGTAGAGGGTACGGTTGGGCCTTGTATCGCTTATGATTCTATCTTCCTGCAAATTATCGCCCCACAAATTGCCGTAGCGGCGCTAGACCCCACGGTAATCTGTCAGGGTGACTCGGTGCGGCTGGAGGTGACCAACAACGTCAACAACCAAGGCTTGACCTGGACGCCGGCTGCCGGGCTGGATGACCCGAGCAGCCCTACGCCCTTGGCCACGCCACAGGCTACCACTACTTATGTAGCATCTGTAAACGTCGCAGGCTGCATCGTCTCCGATACCATCACCATTGATGTTTCACCTTTTGATTTCCCGGAAATTGCCGACGATGCCCTGATCTGCCAAAATTATAGCGTTCAATTAGCAACGCCTTTTGACTTCCCGACTACCACCCAATTCGAATGGACGCCAGCTGCCGGGCTGGATGACCCCAATTCGCCAGCTCCCATCGCCACGCCAGATGTCACGACCACCTATCAATTAACGGCTACCAGTGCCAACGGCGCCTGTTCTGCTACTGGCCAGATTACCATTACCGTGCTGCCAGCGGATGTGGCCATTATCAATCCCGACACCACTGAAATCTGTCTGGGCGAAGTAGCCACCTTGACCGCCATCACCAGCACTGGCTCGGCAGAGAACCTCTTGTGGGGCCCCTTCGACGGCACGTTGAGCGATACCCTGGGGCTTACCGTCATCGCTTCGCCGACGACCTCCAATTGGTACTATGCCACTTTTGTCGTCGGAGACTGCCTGGTCTTCGATTCGGTCTATGTGCGGGTAGATTCCCTGCCGGATTTGACTTTGACTGCCGACCCGGAAAAAGACCTCTACTGCCAAGGCGAAATCGTGCTGCTCACTTCGCCGGCTTATGAGCCGGAATACCACCCGGATATCGTCCACCAATGGGTAGATGCCGCAGGGTTTGAAACCGCCGACAGCCTGTGGAATATGGTCATCACTACGGTAGATACGATCCTTTATCAGCGCATCACGTCTATTGGGGGCTGCCGGGATACCGCAGAGATCCTCATCAACGTCATCCGGCCGCCTATCATTACCCTCACGCCACAAGACCCGAGTATCTGTATTGGTGAATCCATACCGTTTCAAATGCAAATTGAGGGGCAATACCAGGAGATAGAATGGATGGGCCCAGGCCTGAGCTGTACGGACTGCCTGGACCCCATCGCAACACCGACCATGCCCGGGGCAATCCAATACACGGCGACCATCGACGCCAGCGCCTGCCCTACTTCCGTCAGCGCAAACGTCATCGTCTTTGCCCCGCCGGCCTATCTGCTCAATACCATCCGCACCGTATGCGAGGGCAGCTCCATCCAATTGAACCTGGCATCGGATGATGTATCTAATTATACCTGGACGGCCGACGACCCCGCCTTTGGCATCGTAACTGAGCCGCAGCCTGTAGTCATGCCGACCATTTCCCCGACCACCTATTTCCTCTTTGCCGACAACGGCGTGTGCCCGCCGGTGCAGGATAGCCTCAGTATCAATGTCATTCCCCAGGCTAGCGTATCTATTTCTACTACTACCCCGATCATCTGCGCTGGCGATCAGGCCCGCATCATCGCCGAGGTAGACAATAGTAGCAGCGATGATATGTATCTGTGGCGCAATTCTGCCAACAACCAGATACTTACTGGACAGGAAATCTTAGTTAATCCAACGGCGACCACTATTTATTTCCTCCAGTTTACCAGCGGTAGCGGTTGTGACACGATCTTCCGGGAATTGACCATTGAAGTAGTGCCCCGCCCGGTGCTTTCCCTAATCGGCAATACGGCTATCTGTTTGGGCGAATCGGTGCAGCTCAACCTGCAATCTGACAATATAAGCGTTTATACCTGGACGGCTACCGACCCGGCTTTCGGCACCTCAAATGAGCCGCAGCCTACGGTGACGCCCAGCCAAACGACCACCTATTTCCTGACGGTCGAAAACAGCGCTTGCCCGCCCGAGAGCTATGAGATCGTAGTGGAGGTCATCAATCCCAGCAATTTGCAAATCCAGGGCCCGGTAGGCTTGATTTGCGTTGGCGACAACATTACCCTCAGCGCTACGGTTATGGGTGGCAGCGCTCAGGATTCTTACGCCTGGTCAGGCTCTGATGGCAGTACCGCCAGCGGCAGTACCGTATCGTTCAGCCCGACGGAAACTACCGTTTACACCCTGACTTATACCGATGTCGCAAATTGTACTAGCCTGACGGCAGTGTACACCGCTAATGTAGAGCCTGGCATTTTTGTGGAGCTTAGCACTGATTTAGATTTGAGCTTGCCGCACGGCCAGGGTACCCCCATTGTGCTCAACGCCGAAGTCAACACCCTGGCGACGGGCACCCTGACCTTTACTTGGCTGCTCAATGGCGAAGTGGTGGCTTCCGGGCCAGGGCTGGACCGCTACGAAGATTTACTGCTCGAAGACCCCTCGGTTTATACCGTCATCGTCACTACCCCGACTGGCTGCGCTGATACCGCATCGGTTTCGGTGGTCGTGCCCGAGCCGATTATCGGCGTGCCCAACGCCTTTACCCCCAACGGGGATGGGCAAAACGACTTTTTCAACTACGTGAGCACCGGCCAGGTCCGGCGGGTACTGGAGTTCAGGGTATTCAACCGCTGGGGGCAAATCGTTTTTGAGGGGAGCGCAAGCGAAGACCCAGCTGGTTTCCTAGGCTGGGATGGCAACTACAAAGACAAGCCGCAACCCTCCGACGTGTACTTTTACCTCATTAACCTGGAGCGCTTTGACGGACAGGTCATCAAACTTTCAGGCGATACTGCTTTGATCCGCTAATGCGGATGCGGGGGAATGGCTGGTTTCGCCACTCCCCCGCAACAATCATCGCATTGTCGTCATTTTTTCACCACATACAATCTAAAACTTATGAGACCAGTGTACCTATTCCTATCGATGAGCTTGTTTTTGCTCTTTTCCAGCCCAGATGCCATGGCAGCAGCCAGCATCAGCCGGGTAAACCCTCCCAGCATGGTAGAAAAGACGGTTGAACAAGAAGCCGCCTTGAGCAAAAAGGAAATACGCCAGGAGCGCAAGGCTTTCAAAAAAGACCTGAAAGCCAAGCTTAAAGAGCTGCGGGCCAGTGATGACCTGCTGCTGCTGATCATTATCGCCATACTCCTGCCGCCCCTGGCGATGTACCTTTACGAAGGCAGCATCACCACTCGTTTCTGGATTTCGCTCTTGCTCACGCTGTTGTTTTACCTGCCAGGGCTGGTTTACACCCTTATCGTGATTTTGGGCGAGAATTAAATAAGTTTGCCGAAGAGTTATTTATAGCATTTTCGCGCTAATCAAGGCGGCGAGAGCCGCACATACTGAAACTGCTAAGATTTTTCGCCATGCAGAGAGCCCCCGTGGAGTTGCCCGCTATACTCCACGGGGGCTGCTTTTATATACAGTGGGACTGATCTCAGCTTAGGATAAAGGTTAAAGGTTAAAGGTTAAAGGGGGGATAAAGTCAGGGCAATGAAAAGGGGCCTTTGCTAAAGCTCCGAGCTTCAGCAAAGGCCCCTCCTGGCGATACGCTTTTGATCAATCGGGGGATAGCGTAGCTTGTATCCCACGGGGGGGCAGCTTAGCGCCCAAGGCGCTAGCGGAGCCCCTTACTGCACGTTTACTTCCCGGCTCACCGGGTCCGACCAAGCGCCCTCATTGTCCTGCACCCGCAGGGTGA
>CAYSPJ010000002.1:0-5415 GCA_964432875.1 uncultured Phaeodactylibacter sp.
AGTTGGAGCGAAGCGACATCCCGGACGAGCGCAGCGAGAGCGGGAAGGCAGTAGGCGGTAGGCAGTAGGCGGTAGGCAGTTGGAGCGAAGCGACATCCCGGACGAGCGCAGCGAGAGCGGGAAGGCAGTAGGCAGTAGGCAGTAGGCGGTAGGCAGTAGGCGGTAGGCAGTAGGCGGTAGGCGGTAGGCAGTATCAAAGGGCGCGGGAAGGCGGGCAACATCCCGGCCAAAGGGCGGGATGCGAAGCGGCAGATGTCACCTAGGCTGTTGCATAGCGAGAAATCCGTTCCCACCATTTTTATTCTCTTTCTGCGAATTGCCAGGGTGCGATTCCGCATCTTCGATTGTGTCTAACAGCGTCTTCGCTGTGCTCTGCCACTAAAGGGTTTCGCTTTTTTTTGCCACGGATGGCATGTCCCGCTAAAAGCCCGCTGAGCTTTTTCCGGGATACCCTTGCGTATGGGGTACGCGGGCAGACGCTTGTGTCCCGTCCGAGCGTAGCGAGGCGGGATGGTGCACGGAAAAATCCCGTAGGGATGGCAGCTTCTTTGCCAGGGACGTCAGTCCCTGGATACGGAAAGCGCTGGAAAGAGTTCCGTAGGAACGACACCTCCTGGCAGAGCGGCAAAGAGCGCGGTTGGCCAGTGTGATGCGGGTGTCGTCCCGCTGGGACTTTAGCCCATTGCTGGCGCCATCCAGGGGCTCACGCCCCTGGCAAGGAAGCTGCCGCTCCTACGGAGCTGGCTGAGCGAACCGCCTCGTTTTGCATCAAGAAAGGCACTCCAAAGCGGCTTCAGGCGATAGCCATGCCCCAAGCCATGCTCCCAGCGTGTGGAGGTGTAGTCTGAAGCTACCCAAGACCAAAACAGTGGGAACGGATTCCTCTCAAAAACGGCCTTATGCAACAGCCTAGATGTCACCTCAAACGCTCTCCTTCCGCTTCTTCTTCTGCTCATTATTGCTCTCATAGACGCAGTAGTTCTCGTACTTCGCCGTATCTTTTTCCATCCAGATATCCTTGCCGATATTGCAGAGCATGATCAGCTCGTCGTAGAGCTTATTGCCCTGTTCGATGCGCCGCTCGACGGCGATGTCACGGTCAGCTACCTTGTCTTGCTGGATATTGACGGCTCGCTCGAAATCGCTGGCTGCCTCGGAGATGCGCTTGAGCACGTTCTCGTTCACGCCCACGTCTGCCAAGAAATCAATCTGCTGGCGGGCGACGCGGATGACGCGGCGGCCGCAGAAGATGAGTTGGGCATCGGTCATATCTCCCATTTTAGCCGTGCCAAATTTGCGGTAGCGCCCGCTGCGGTCGCCGTATTTGGTGGCTACTCGGGTCATCAGGCTACGTATTGCGCTCTTGAGGCGCTCAGCCGCAGCGTATTTCTTTTCGGTGGTGATCATTTGGTCGCCCACCAGCTCGTCGTCATCGGGCAGCGCCCTGAATTTGTCGCACATGGCCTTGAAGGCCTGAATGCGCTCAATGCCATAGCCATAGAAGGTGAATTGCTCCAGGTCACGCTGGGCATATTGGATCCGTTCCAGGCTTTGTAGATAGAGGTCCGCATCCGGGAAATTGTATTGCCGCTGGGCGCTTTGCTTTTTCATCTGACATCGTTTTGATTGCAAGAGCAAAGCTAGGTCATTTTTTTGGTTAAAACAAATAAAATTAAGGCAGAACTATTTTGGGTTTATTTAAAGCTGTCTTTTACTCAGACGAAATTTTCTGACATATTTTACAACAAAAAATAGAAAACAACTCAAACAATAACAGCTGCAAAAAGCTTAAAGCGCGGTGGAAGATTGCCGGTTGATGGCGAAACCGTGCTACAGGTAGGGTAGGGGGGGCAAAATGTAAAACCGGAAAATGTAAAATGTAAAATGCAAAACCGTCTTCAGCTCATCCTCAAAGTAAGGCGGGTGGTCAGCAGTGCTCTTCTCCTGAGGCGAGAAGCGCCTCCCGCCGTTTTCTAACGGCTTTGACCCTTTACCCATGCCAAACAGACCATAGGATAGATGTAGGTACACGCTTAAAAAAGGATTTCAGTTCTTTGACCCAGAATCAACTTTGAAAGCAAAGGGGAGCGAAAAGCGCTACAGCTGAATGCCAAGAGCGCTAAAATAATTATTTGAAAAATAATACCTTGAGTTTTTGGAGCGTTGCCGGTAATGTGTATCTTTAGGGCTGAATAATCCCTTTAAAGTTTTTAAAAATTTATTCCATGAACATGAACATCACATCCGGTAACTGCCAGCGGCAAGAAAGCTCATTATGCATTGTTAAATCCGAGCCGCCTTAAGTACATCAGTCTAATCCCAAAAAGGTAGGATGTACGGTATCCACCAGAAGCTGAACAGGATTACCCTGTTCAGCTTTTCTATTTTTTGCTTCCCGCTTGCAGCCTGATCTTGCGCCGTGCAAGCTAGAATGCCCTTACTCTCTGATCGCCTTGATCCCCGGCAGCTCCTTGCCTTCCAGGAATTCCAACATGGCGCCACCACCCGTGGAGACGTAGCTGACTTGCTCCGTCAAGCCCATTTGGTTGACCGCCGCTACCGAGTCGCCTCCGCCGACCAGGGAGAAGGCGCCATCGGCAGTAGCCTGAGCAGCCGCTTTGGCGATGGCTTTAGTGCCTTCGGCAAAGCTGGGCATTTCAAAAACGCCCATCGGGCCATTCCAGAGGATGGTTTTAGATTGGAGGATGACTTTGACAAATGCATCGCGAGCCTCCTGACCGATGTCCAGCCCCATCCAGGTATCAGGAATAGCATCGCTCTTGGCCGAAGCTGATTGAGCGGTATTGGCAAAATCATCCGCAATGATAGAATCTTCGGGCAGAAGGAGTTTGACCCCCTTGCTATTCGCTTTTTCCAGCAGCGTCAGCGCCAGCTCTAAGCGGTCTTCTTCTACCAGCGACTTACCCACCTGACCACCTTGTGCTTTAATAAAGGTGTAAGCCATGCCGCCACCGATGATGAGGTTATCCACATAATCGAGCAGGCGATCCAGCAGCAGTATCTTGTCCGACACCTTGGCACCTCCAATGATGGCGGTCAGAGGGCGGGTGGGATTATTCATCACGCGGTTGGCATTTTCGACTTCAGCTTCCATCAGGTAGCCAAAGGTTTTGGTACCCGCAGCGAAAAAACGAGCTACCGTGGCCGTAGAAGCGTGCTCCCGGTGGGCCGTCCCAAATGCATCATTGACATAAACATCGCCTAAGGCAGCCATAGTACGGGCCAGGCTTTCATCGCCTTTGGTTTCGCCAGCTTCAAAACGGGTGTTTTCCAGCAGCAAAACCTCGCCGGGCTTCAATGCCGCAGCCATGACGCTTGCTTTTTCCCCCACCGTTTCGTCACAGAACTGCACCTTGGTGCCGAGCAGTTCAGACAAGTGGTTCACCAGGTGCTTAAGGGTGAATTTTTCTCGGTCGATGCTGCCATCTTCTTTTAGTTTCTTGAGTGGGCGGCCCAAATGCGACATGAGGATGGCAGCGCCGCCTTGGTCCAGGATGTGCCGGATGGTGGGCACAGCAGCGCGGATGCGCGTATCATCCGTAATATGGAAATCCTTGTCGAGTGGGACGTTGAAGTCCACCCGAACTAAGGCTTTTTTGCCATTGAAATCCAGTTTCATACTTGTTGTTTTTTGAGTGCCGGTTTGAAACCTTTTAACCCTTGCCAAGAAAGCTCAGATCGGTTTCAAACCGGCGCGCATAGAAAAGAAGGGCAGGCACCGCGGGCTTTCAGCCTTGACCCCGCTTGCAGCCGGATAACGCTCCAGGCGTGTCTAAGGGTTTGCGGGCCTCCGTGCCTGCCTCAGAGAGCACCTTATTATTGCTTAGGTATTGACCAGGATTTTCGCCAGGTCGGCCATACGAGCAGAGTACCCCGCTTCGTTGTCATACCAGCCTACCAGCTTGACGACATTATCGATGACCATGGTCAATTCGCTGTCGAAAATGCAAGAGTAGGGGTTGCCGATAATATCAGCCGAGACAATTGGGTCTTCGTTGTATTGGAGGATCCCTTTCAGCGGGCCCGCTGCAGCCGCTTTTTTGAAAGCGGCATTGATCTCATCCACGCTAGCGGTCTTGGAGACCACTGCCGTAAAGTCAGTTACCGAGCCATCGGGTACCGGCACGCGCAGGGCGTTGCCATTCAGTTTGCCTTTCATGTGCGGCAATACCTGCCCCACCGCTTTAGCAGCGCCGGTAGAGGTCGGCACGATAGAAACCGCAGCGGCACGAGCGCGGCGCAAGTCGCGGTGTGGCGCATCCTGGATGTTTTGGTCAGCAGTATAGGCGTGGATGGTAGTCATGAAGCCACGTTCGATACCATACAAATCATCCAGTACTTTTACCATCGGCGCCAGGCAGTTGGTCGTACAGGAAGCGTTGGAGATGATTGTGACGTCCTTGGTGATGACTTCGTTGTTGACACCAAGTACTACCGTAGGGATATCGCCTTTTGCAGGCGCTGATATCGCCACTTTCTTGGCGCCGGCTTGGAGGTGCCAGCCCGCCTTTTCAGCATCGGTGAACCGGCCAGTGCATTCCAGCACCAGGTCCACGCCCATTTCTTTCCAGGGCAGTTTGGTCGGGTCTTTTTCAGCGAGCGCAGCAATGGCTTTGCCGTTGACGTGCAAGTAGTTGTCGTCTGCGGTTACGGTGCCATTGAATTTGCCTTGTACGCTGTCGTACTTCAGCAAGTGTGCCAGGGTAGGGTTGTCGGTCAAGTCATTGATGGCTACGACTTCTATGCCCTCCATATCGAGGAGGTAGCGGAAGGTAAGCCGCCCAATACGGCCAAAGCCGTTGATTGCAATCTTTTTGGACATGGTTTTACGCAATTTAATTTTGGTAATAGGAAATTTATCAATAGGGGCTAGGCCCCTTGTATTTTTGGTTTTCAAACAACTTTTACGCTCTCGCTAGAGCGCCCTGAAAGAGTTAGTGTAAATGTAACAATAAATGGGCAAAAATCCTAATTTCCCGGCTGATTTTTTTGTCAAAAAAATGAACCATTCAACCCCTGCTCCCGTTAATCATGGTCCTGCAAAGCTAGCCTTTTTCGCCGCTAAAGCAAAAAAAGTTGGCGGCAGATGTAGCCGATTTTTTGCAAAAGCCCTATATTTGCAACGTTTTGGAGAAAAAAATCTCTAATTTGAAAAAATAGGCCCCAAAAATGTTTGTCTGGTTGCACTTGAACGTTTACCTTTGCAGCCCGTCAGCAAATACGCCATAAAATGGCCCGTTCGTCTAGGGGTTAGGACGCAGGATTTTCATTCCTGTAACACGGGTTCGATTCCCGTACGGGCTACTATATTACCCCAGTTAAGCAACTGAAAGCCATTAAAAATGGCCCGTTCGTCTAGGGGTTAGGACGCAGGATTTTCATTCCTGTAACACG
>CAYSPJ010000002.1:5515-121367 GCA_964432875.1 uncultured Phaeodactylibacter sp.
GGTTCGATTCCCGTACGGGCTACTCAAAAGCGGAGCGTTACAGCTCCGCTTTTTTTTTGCTTCAGACAAGAATAACAAACTGCTGCCATGCCAGTACTGCCGACAGGATTTAGCACCGAGCATCTGGAGCTCGACATCGAGGGCTTGCCGGTAAAGTTATCGGTTATTGCCAATACGGCTGAATTGATGGATCAGCTCATCGCCAAAGGCGAAGCACATGAAGACGTGCAGGACGAGCGCATCCCCTACTGGGCAGACCTCTGGCCCTCTGCCCTGGCGCTGAGCCGCCATCTGGTGCTGAGCGGCATCATCCAGCCGGGCGTGCGCGTCACCGAAATGGGCTGCGGACTAGGCCTGCCGGGCATCGTTGCCGGCTTGCTAGGCGCTGAAACGACACAGACCGACTACCTTCCTGAGGCCTTGGAGTTTGCCCGCCACAACTGGGCACAGAATGTTGCCCGGCCTGCACGTTTCGAGCAGATGGACTGGCGCGACCCGAACCCTGCGCTAGCTGCCGACATCCTATTGGCTTCTGATGTAGCTTACGAGCGCCGGGCTTTTGATTATTTGCCTCATGCTTTCCGCACCCTATGCCGCCCCGGTGGCACCATCCTGGTTAGCGAGCCAAACCGGACGGTAGCCGCTGGCTTCTTCGCCGGGCTGTCAAGCCAGGGCTTCGAGCTTGCCCAACATCATTATAGAGGCTCTTTCCAGGGATACACTTACCACGTCAACGTCTATACGCTGCGGGTAGATTAAGGCTGCTATGAGGGGGGCGAAAGAAGTAAAAAGTAAAAAGTAAAACGCTGGCGTCCCGGACGAGCGGAGCGAGAGCGGGATAGAGCGAAGCGACATCCCGTCTGAACGAAGTGAAGCGGGAAGTAAAAAGTAAAAAGTAAGAAGTAAAATGGAACGAAGTGACATCCCGTCTGAACTAAGTGAAGCGGGAAGTAAAAAGTGGGCAAACAAGCAGAAAAGTTCATGATTGTTTCAATGCCTCGTACTTGGTACTCGTACAGCAAAATATTATTTTGCCTATTTGCGATTATTGATTTTTTAATGCAGCCTTTTACTACTCACCGCCCCCCGCCATCATCATTACCAGCAGGGTTAATGGGGGCTGCTAGCGGGACAAAATAAGCGGGTTCAGGTAAGCGCACCGGTGCCAGTGGCGGCTCGTTGATTGCCGGGCAGCGCAGGATGCTCCGCACGGGGCGGATGGAGGTGCTCCCGAAACGTTGATTCTTCAAGTGGATATCCAGCGCCAGGTTGTAGGGCTGCATCTGATTGTGGTCAATCCAATCCAAGGGGAAGGTTTCCTGAGTTTCCAGGGTTACGTTGAACAGGCGGCGCTGGGCGTTGGGTTCTACTTTTACGATGCGGACGTTTAGCTCTCTATTGCTGTTGCGCATCACCAGGTTGCCGAAGTAAGGGGCCAGGCTGAAATCGACTGGGTTGTAGCGGTCTTCGATTTCAACCGTAAAGGACCACTGGAAGGCAAAGCCCGCGCCTTCTTTCTTACTGAGGCTGAATTGCCCGCCTTCGATAGAGGCCACCGGATGGGCGCTGGTCTGGATCTCCTGATTCATTTCAAAAGAAAGATATTCCCCTTGTACCGGATGCCTGCTGCGGATGCGATAGCGGACGTCTAATTTGCTGGGGCGGCTTTCTACCGGGCCATAAAAATTGCTCGCCAGCGGCTTGCCAGTGACGGTGAAGCGGCAGCCGTTGGATCCGTTATCTCCTTGTTGGAAATATTCCGCTGAAAGGCTGGGCATGCCATCGTAAACGCCCGGTTGGATAGCCTCGATCAGCCAAAAATTGTTGGCCATGTTTTCGGGTATGCCTTCTACGATGAGGAAGTGTTTGTGCTCCATGCCTTCCACCATGATGGGCAGGTCCTGAGTGTTTTGAAAGACTGGCTGGATGCTCGACATATAGCGCTGAATATCAGCAGGGGAGGGGAGGGGGGAGAATAGGACCTGCTTATCGTAAGGGTTGCTGAAGTCGTTGTAGATTAAAGTCTCCCAATCGGTGCCCAGAAAGGACATGCTGCTGCCTTTCCCACGGCTGAGGTTGGCTTTGAGATGGGCAGGCAAGGGAGCGTTGAGATTGAGGTTGCCTTCAGTCTCGATGCGGAAATTCTCCTCGGCAGAGGTCACGTTTTTAACCATGATGCCTTCAAATTCGCGCAAGTAGTAGGCATTGTTGATATACTGCGGGTTTTCCTGGTAAAAAGTCCAAAGCTTCATCATCGCCTCGGTAGTGCGAGAGTCATTGGCCTGCAGCGCCAGGTGCAGCGGTGATAAGAAAGAGCCAGAAAGAGCCATGACCGAAGACTCGCGGCGGCTGTCCGTATCGATAGCGGCGCGGAAGCTGGCGTAGGGCGGCTCTAGCCCGGCATCGAGCGCGGCTTTGAGATAACCGCTACAAGTCTTATGTAAGATAAACGAGTCAAAGTTATCGTCGGGGTTGACGGCAAATTGCTGATATAAGCTATTGAGCCGGAAGATGCGGCTAGGGATGTAGCTGATTTCTTCAAAGGGCTTAAAGCGCTCCTCTCCGGCAAAGATGTAATAAAGCAAGCCGCCCCCACGAATGTCCGCCGTCTCAACCTTGGTGCGCAGTTCGCGTTTGCCCAGGAATTTGCTGATGTCCTGTGGGATATAGTCGCGCCGGTTGTTGGGCGTGCCGAAGCCGCAGTACTCGCAGTGTTTTTTAAAAGTCTTCTGCAAGGCATAGCCCAGGGAGGTGCGGGAGTAAACGCGCTCAGGTTGCCACTCGGCGCCGCGCTGGTCCTCGATCTTACGCTGAAAGCGGTCCAGCCGCTGGGCGTCGGCGGCTATGGATGACCCGGCCATGATATTCAAAAGGAGGAAGAGGCGTAAGTAGATTGACATGTTTGAGTTTAATTTTACAGGCGGGGCAATTGCGCCTTATTTGCAAATCTTTTTTACCTTCATCCAACAACGCCAGGCAGGTAGGAAAACGTGTTAAGCCGAACAGATTTTTCTTTCACCTTGCCTGTGGCAGATTATCCGGTTCAGCTCGGGCATTCCTAAGCAGAAAACCCTATCTTGCGGGCAAAAAAGTGGAAAGCATCGTCCTTCTTTCTCCAGCCCATCCATTGAGAGGGGGCATCGCTTCATCTACAGAGCGACTTGCTCGGGAGTTGCAGCAGCATGGCCAGGCGGTGCGGATTAGCTCTTTCAGCCTGCAATATCCGGCCTTCCTCTTCCCTGGCAAGAGCCAATATGCCGACAGCCCCGCTCCCGAGGGGTTGGATATCCGTGCAGAAATAAACTCCGTCAACCCGTTCAACTGGTGGAAAGTAGGGCGTCGGCTCCAGCGGGAAGCGCCCGATTTGATTATCGTGCGCTACTGGCTGCCTTTCATGGGGCCTTGCCTAGGCACGATCCTGCGTTTGGCCCGGCGCAATGGCCGCACCAAGGTCATTGCGCTGACCGATAATGCCATCCCACATGAAAAACGTCCGGGGGATCGTTTATTCACCCGTTATTTCATCGGCGCGGCCGATGGCTTCGTGGTCATGTCTCGTTCCGTAGGGCAAGATATCCGGCAGTTTACGGCAGACAAGCCAATAAGCTATATCCCGCATCCGGTTTACGACAACTACGGTGCACCGGCGGGGCGCGAGCAGTCCCTCCAACAATTGGGGCTGCCTGTGGAAAGCACCTATTTGCTATTCTTCGGTTTCATCCGGCATTACAAAGGCTTGAGCCTGTTACTAGAGGCGATGGCTCAGCCAGCGGTGCAAAGCCTGGGCTTAAAACTCATCGTCGCGGGCGAATTTTACGAAGATAAAGCGCCCTACCTGCAGCTCATCCAGGATTTGGGGTTGGAGGGGCAAGTTTACCTGTGCGATGTGTACATCCCCGACGAGCAGGTGCGTTATTACTTCGGCGCGGCAGATTTGGTGGTGCAGCCTTATCGCTCAGCTACGCAGAGCGGCATCTCGCAGTTGGCTTACCACTTTGACAAACCGATGGTAGTGACCAGGGTAGGGGGGCTGCCAGAAATCGTGGCCCACGGCGAGGAGGGCTATGTGGTTGAGGTACAGCCCGGCGCTATCGCTGCAGCTATCGCCGATTTTTTTGTACAAAAACGCGCGGCAGCCATGAGTGCCCGGGTGCGCGAAGGCAAGCAGCGCTTTTCCTGGGAGAATATGGCGAGCGGCATCAAAAAGCTTTACTCAGAATTATGAAACGAGAGATATTGGATTATCAAGGCAGCGGCTATCCAGTGCGCAGCGTCGCAGGGCGGGTTGTCCTGATTGCCGGGCTAAGCTTGGGCCTGGCATTGCTAGCCATCGGGTACTTGACCAATGCGCTGGCTTTTATGGGGCATTGGTCATTGAAGCTGAATGTCGCATTTATGCTTTTTCTGGTTTGGCTGTTGGCTAGCACGGGTGTCCGTACAGTCGATAAGCTGCTGAAGGAGGTTGAGGTCGGCTGGCTATTCCTGACCGGGATGGGGGTGGGTTTGCTCGGGCATTTGTCTTCTGCTTTTGGCTTCTGGCTGTTGGCCAAGTATTCGGCAGAGAGCACATGGTCTTATTTTTTTTACGTAGCGCCAGGCCTGCTGGCCAACCTGGCTGTCAGTGCGCTGGTTTCCACCCTGACGGTCATTAGCCTGCGGGTGAAGAGCCAGGTCTTGTCCATAGCGCTTAAAGCCTTGCTCTTTTTCTTCCTGGCTTTCCTGATTTATTTTTTAATGTAATGCCTTATGTTCAACCAGATACAAGCGATAGTTGGGCAGAGCATCGCCACCAAGCAGGCTCTGCTGGCTGATGCAGCGCTGCTCGAGCATATTGAAGCCGTTGCCCTGGCTTGCATCGCTACCTTTCAGCGGGATGGTAAGGTGCTGTTTTGCGGCAATGGCGGCAGCGCTGCCGATGCCCAGCACCTGGCCGCCGAGTTTTCGGGGCGTTTCTACCTGGACCGCCCGCCCCTCTTCGCGGAAGCACTGCACGTTAACACTTCTTTCTTAACTGCAGTGGCCAACGACTATGGCTACGAGGAGGCTTATGCCCGCCTCCTACGCGCTTTCGGGCGAAAAGGGGATATGCTTTTTGCAATCTCTACCTCCGGCAATTCGCCCAACATCCTCAAGGCTGCTAAAGCTGCCCGCGATCAGGGCATGATGGTAGTGGGGATGACCGGCCGGGCTGGTGGCCAGTTATCCCAGTTTTGCGATTTCCTCCTCAACGTCCCTTCGGCAGATACCCCCCGCATCCAGGAGTGCCATATCCTGATGGGGCATATCATCTGCGAGCTGGTAGAACAAGAGTTGTTTAAGGGGTAGGATTGCAGCGCTAATCAATCAAGGATGAAACTTCCCTCGATATCAAAGGATTGGACGCTTTTTTTAGACCGCGACGGCGTGATCAACCGCCGCCTGCCTGGTGCCTACGTCTCTTCCTGGGCCGCATTTGAGTGGTTACCCGGCACTCTGGATGCCTTGGCTTTTTTCGCGGGCGCTTTCGGGCGCATCGTCGTGGTGACCAATCAGCAAGGCATCGGTAAAGGCTTGATGAGCGAGGCGGATCTCGCAATGATCCACCGCCTCATGCGCCAGGAGGCCGAAGCAGCAGGAGGGCGTATCGATGGGGTTTATTATTGTCCATCCTTGTCCTCTGCTGAGCCCAACTGCCGCAAGCCTGCCCCGGATATGGCCCTTCAGGCCCAACTCGATTTCCCGGAAATCGATTTCTCCCGCTCCCTAATGGTCGGCGATTCACTCTCAGATATGGCTTTTGGCCAGCGCCTGGGCATGCTCAACGTACTGGTGGCTACCAAAACGGATGAGGCAGCGGCCCTCGTTGCGGCACAAGCAGCAGGCTTGCACTGGGAGGCGCAGGTGGGCAGCTTGTATGAGCTGGCGGAGATTTTGAGGGGCGGCCCGGCTTGATCTTTTTTCCTCGCCGGAGAGAGATGGGAGCGGGTCATGCCAGGTTGAACTCGCGGCTCGTGGCTGGCAGCTCGAAGCTCGCAACTAGCTACAGATTTGCTTTTTTGATGGCCATCCTCTTGCTTTTTTGCGCAAGTTGATGTAACTAGCATCATTATTCAAAACCAACTTAACACAAGCGACATGAAAAAAGTGATTTTACCCGGTATCGTAGCGGGCATCGTGCTATTAGCCCTGAGTTATCTGGTGCTCTTCACGATTATCCGGCTGCTGCCTTCCATGGCAGAAGAGTATTACAACCCGATTTTCTGGCCGGGGGCCGACCGGGCTTTCCTGTTTTACTTCCACCCATTTATCCTGGGCCTGGCGCTTTCCTGGCTATGGAACCGCTTCAAGCCGCTGCTACGATCATCTGGCTGGTTGCGGGGTATGGAGCTAGGCTTGGTTTACGCCCTGATCGCCACCCTCCCTTCCATGTGGATAACCTTCAGCGCTATCAGCGTTTCGCTGGTGATGGTAGCCTCCTGGCTCGTTTATGGGTGGGTACAGGCGACCGTTGCAGGACTGGTTTTCAGTAAGATGAACCCATAGTTTTAGCGAGCAGTAGGCCGCCGCGGCAGGTTGCCTACTGCTCGCTAAACGTTGTGATAGCCTCGATAAAATAACTGCCATAGAGGTGCAGTTTCCGCTCCCCTACGCCTGATATATGCTTCATTTCTTCGTCATTGGTTGGCCGGGTGGCAGCCATCTCCTCCAGAGTGGCATCGCTAAAGACGATATAGGGAGGCAGGCCGCGCTCGCGAGCTAATTCCAGGCGTAGGAGCCGCAGCTTTTCGAAGAGCGCGTCGCGTACACGCTCTGGTTTAGCGCTTTGTTTAGCCTGCGTCCTTTCCGCTTGCTGGCGTTCCCGGATGGTGGCAAAGCGGACCAACTGTACTTTCTCGCCATTGAAAAGCAGGCGTTGGCTAGCTGGCGTCAATTGTAAAGCGCCGTGCTGCTCATGAGCTATTTCGACATAGCCCAGGTTGAGCAACTGCAGCAGGTAGTGCTGCCATTCCAAGAGCGGGATATCACGGCCGGCACCGTAAGTTTTGATTTGGTGGTAGCCGCGTTCATAAATCTCCTTTTTCCCAGAGCCGCGCAGCACGTCGATCAGGGTGGTCATCCCCACCTGCTGGCGCAGGCGGTGGATGGCAGAAAGGGCTTTTTGAGCAATGACGGTACCGTCGAAAGCACTGGGTGGGTTTTTACAGACGTCGCAGTTGCCGCAATCCTCCTTGGCATCTTCGCCGAAATAGCTTAGCAGGATGCGGCGGCGGCAGCCCACCGCTTCGGCATATTGCTGCATGCGTTCCAGCTTAGCCAGTTTGAGGTCCAGCATTTCACCTTCATTTTTTTGGAGGATGTCCCTCAGCACCATAGTATCTTGGTAGCTATAAAAGAGCAAGGTATCCGCCTGAGCGCCATCTCGTCCAGCCCGGCCGATTTCCTGATAGTAACTTTCGATATTTTTGGGTAGGTTATAGTGGATTACCCAGCGCACATTGGATTTGTCGATCCCCATGCCAAAGGCGACAGTTGCGCAAATAATCTGCTGGCGGTCGTTGATAAAATCCTCCTGCACAGCAGCACGTTCATCAGCATCCATGCCGGCATGGTAGAAGGAAGCGGCAATGCCTTTGGCTTGTAGTTTTTCCGCCAGCTCTTCGGTGCTGCGGCGGCTAAGGCAATAGATGATTCCGGGTTGCCTGGGGCGTTGCTTCAGGAAAGCGAGGATCTGCTCCAGCCGCCGCTGGCCGGGGCGCACCTCTAGGCTGAGGTTGGGGCGGTCAAAAGAAGCGATAAAAACTTCTGGCTGATTGAGCTGTAGTTGCCGGGCAATATCCCGGCGGGTTAGCTTGTCGGCTGTAGCGGTCAGAGCGATGATAGGGGTATGCGGGAACTCCCTTTTCAAAAAGCGCATCTGCGTGTATTCCGGCCGGAAGTCATGCCCCCAGGCAGAAATGCAGTGGGCTTCATCAATGGCAAATAAGCAGGGGCGGGCGCTTTTTAACAGGGGCAGAAAATTTTGAGATACCAGCTTCTCGGGGGAGACGTAGAGCAGGTCGAGCTTGTTCTGCATCGCTTCCTCTTCTACCAGGCGCTGCCCCAGGTCATCCAGCGAGCTGTTGAGATAGGCAGCGTGTATGCCGTTAGCGCGCAAGCCTTCTACCTGGTCTTTCATTAAAGAGATTAGCGGGGAAACGACTATCGCCATGCCAGGCATAGTCACCGCCGGGATTTGATAGCAGATCGACTTGCCGCCGCCGGTGGGCATTAGCACCAGCGTATCCCGGCCTTCGTATACTTTGCTGATGATCTCGGCCTGCATGGGTCGGAAATGATCATAACCAAAGTACTTCTTCAAGGCTTCTTGGGCGTTCGTCAGGTCCATGTTGTTTTTTTTGACTCCAAAATTAAGCCTTTTTAACAGCCGTTCAAAATCTGGAATGGGTATGTTTGGGTAATCTTGAGTAAGGGAAAGCTTAAGAATGAAGGGGCGTAGGAGATTAGACCCGGGAAGCTGCTAGAGTGCTGACTTGGCGTCATACGGATACCAATAAATAACGAAGGGCTTTCCTACGAGAGGAAAGCCCATGGTTATAAACACGCTCTGATTAATACGAGTTAATCGCAATGTGTTTATGGCTTGGGGTTTTGTCTGCCTGCAGCATAGGAAAGGACGTATGAGTAATACGTATCTACACTGCTTGACGCGGCAAAGATAAGCCGTTAAACCCGCCCGAACAACCCCATAAAGATGTGGTTTAAGCTACAACTTATTTACCTTTGAAAAGGATATCCCCATCAACGACGGCATTGCCTTCCATGATGTCCAACAGCGATTGTTCGACGGTTACCGTTTTGCCATCCACTTTGGCGCCTTTAATCGTCGTTTTTTTGACTTTCCCCGGAAGATGATAGACCGAGACGTATTGGGCCGAGGCGAGGAACATTTTCATAAACTCACCTTCCTCACTAGCCAGGATCGAGTCTTCGGCTTGGGGCGCTGTGTTTCGGGTCAGTTTACCTTTGCTGAAGGCGAATAGGCCACTGGGCATAAACATGCCGGCACCGCCTGCCATTGGCCCGGCCGCTTGAGCCCCCCCTTGTTCATTAAACTCCTGGAAGAATTGGTCAATTTGCTTTACGTTTTCGAAGGGGAAGCTCATATTCATCATGAATACGCCATCGGCATCGCTCATTTTGATGCGCACGACAGCTTTGCTCATCATGCCTTTTACATCGGGCTGATCTTTAAGATATATAATGGTGTCGGTCTCGCCCAAGGGCAAAGAAGAGTCTATTTCGCCTTCTTTCATGGCTTCGTCCAGCATGCCCTTCATCATTGGGTTGCCAAAGAACTCGCTCATGTCAAAAGTGATATTGTATTTGCCAGAACCGTCTTTGTTGAGGTAGACTTCTTCCAGCGTTTCGATACACCCGGTCAGGAAAACCAGGCTGATGCCCAGTAACAGGAGGACTGTTTTTTTCATTGTTTATACTTGTTTCTTGAGTTTTAAAATCGAGCCAAGGTAAGGCTTAAACGCTAAATCGCCTAGATATGGGGCCTGACTTTTGAATAATTCAAAAAAAAACAGTCTTTGGCGTCATGCTTCATCAGCCCAGCTAGTCATAGAAAACCCTTATGAAACCCCAGCGGGAGGATGGACTTGCCTGACTCTAACAGATAGACCGGGCCTTCAGCGCCCTGGAGGATCAGAGCAATAGGCCGGCCCTGCCGGTCTTCAGACTCGCAGATGGCCTGCCGGCAAGAGCCACAGGGGGCAGCAGGCTCGGCAATCTCTTTGTTGGGGTTGCGCACGCTGATCGCCATGGCGAGGATGGGGGTACGGGGGTATTGCATGGCAGCATTGCCCAGCGCCACCCGCTCGGCGCACAGGCACATCGGGTAGGCGGCGTTTTCCTGATTGGCGCCTATGGCGATGTGCCCATCCTCCAGCAGAGCCGCTGCGCCTACGTAGAAAGAAGAATATGGCGCATAGGCTTCTTCCCGTGCCGCACGGGCTTTTTCCAGCAGGTTTTGATACCTTTCCGGCAATTCTTCCAGCTTGTCGTAAGCCTTTAATTTCGTACTAAGTGTTATTTCTTTCATAGGGCTGATGCGATAATGTCTTATCTTGCGGCGATTTTTAAGGGTATTCACAAAACTAAGTTTTAAATCTGAATTCCAAAATCAAACGACACCTCATGAACAATATTTTAATTATCGGTGCAGGCCGCTCTGCAACTGCTTGCATCAAATACGTGCTGGAAAAAGCTGCTGAGCGCAACTGGTTTGTCACCGTAGCCGATGCTGACCCCAAGCTCGCGGAGGCAAAAGTAGCTGGCCACCCCAATGGGCGAGGCACTTGGCTGGATGTGATGAAAGTCAACGACCGGCGGGAGCTAATCGGGCGGACTGATGTGGTGGTCTCGCTCCTGCCTGCCCACTTGCACCTGGAAGTAGCACATGACTGCATCAAACTGAAGAAACACCTCATCACCGCTTCTTACGTCTCGCAGGAGATGCACCGCCTGGCCGATGTGGCTCGCAACCAAGAATTGATTTTTATGGGCGAGATGGGCCTGGACCCCGGCATCGATCACATGTCAGCCATGCAGCAAATCAACGGCATTAAAGCTAAAGGTGGGAAGATTACCGCCTTCCGGTCATATACTGGCGGGCTAGTCGCGCCTGAGTCAGACGACAACCCCTGGCACTACAAAATAACCTGGAACCCACGCAATATAGTGCTAGCGGGTCAAGGCACGGCGCAGTACCTGGAAAACGGCAAGCACAAGTACATCCCTTACAACCGCTTGTTTAAGGAGTATCGCCTCATTGATGTCCCTGGTATGGGGAAATTTGAGGCTTATGCCAATCGGGATTCGCTGCTTTACCGCGAGGCTTATGGCTTGGCGGGTATCCCCAACATCCTCCGCGGCACCTTGCGCTATCGCGGCTTTTGCGACGCCTGGAATGCCCTGCTCAAGATCGGCCTGACCGACGGCGCCTACCCCATCATGGGTTCGGAAAATATGACCTACCACGAAATGCTGGAAGGCTATCTGTCCCCTTCCTTCACCAACGGCTCGGTGAAGGAACGCATCGCTAATTTTGTCAAGCAGGGGGTCGATTCAGAAGTGATACAAAAGCTCGAATGGCTGGGGCTATTCAGCAAAAAGAAAATCCGCCTGAAAGACGCTACTCCGGCCCTCATCCTGGAGCAATTGCTCTTGGATAAGTGGAAGCTGAACCCCCAGGATAAAGACATGATCATCATGCAGCACGAATTCGAGTACGAGCTAGGGCGGGAAAAGCGCCAGCAGATTTCCACCCTGATCATGAAGGGGGAAGACAGTGAAAACACCGCCATGTCAAAGCTGGTCGGCTTGCCCTTGGGCATCTTTGCCAAGCAGGTCATGGAAGGGCGCATCGTGAAGGCAGGGGTCAATATACCGGTCATGCCAGAAGTTTACGAACCAGTATTGAAGGAATTAAAAGAATTTGGTGTGATTTTCAAAGATGAGGAAAAAGCCCTTTAAGCCCTGAAGCCGTTCCGATTTTTATACCGCAGCAATCTCAGGGCATTCCAGGCATTCAATGTGCTGCGTCAAGGCTCTGCCATCCTGATTGCTATCCTATTGGCCAAGAGCAGCCTTGGCACACTCGGCATCGGCCTGTATGAAATGCTGTTGTACATCGGCTTTGTGCTGACCTTCTTCTGGCTATCTGGTCTGATGCAGGGGTTCCTGGCGCGCTACCCCCAACTCCCGGCCGCGCAGCAGCCGGCATTTCTCTTCAACGGTTATCTCTTGTTCCTGGCTTTGAGCACGCTGGCCGCAGCGGCCTTGTGGTGGGGGCAAGGCATCCTGCTGCCAGCTCTGGCTGGGCAAGCTAGCCTTGCGCATTACGGGCTTTTTGTGCTTTTCCTTTGGTTGAATACCCCGACATATCTGGTTGAGCACATCTACCTGCTGTTGGACCGCCCTGGGGCTATTTTCCGGTTTGGCCTTTTTGCTTTCGGCATGCAATTTGCTGCGACGCTGCTACCTATCTATCTGGGCTACGGACTCGAAGGCGCTTTCTATGCCCTGATCGGGCTGGCGCTGGCTAAACACCTTTGGCTACTCCGCATCTTGGGGCAATTTGGTGTTTTCCGCCTGGATGCACAGGAGTTGAGGCGTTGGTTGTATTTGTCTTTCCCGCTGGTGCTCTATGCCCTGGTAGGTGCCCTTAGCCAATCCTTTGATAACTGGCTGGTCAATTTTACCTTCAAGGGCGATGAGCATATTTTTGCAGTTTTCCGCTACGGTGCCCGCGAGCTGCCGCTAGTATTGGCCCTTTCCAATGCCTTTGGGCTGGCGATGCTGCCCGAAGTAGCGGGCAGCCTGAAGGCAGCCCTTTGGGTGATGCGGGACAAGTCGCGCAAGTTGTTCCACTTGCTCTTCCCATTGTCCATCCTGCTGGTGCTGACCAGCAAATGGTTTTTCCCGTTGGTTTTTAGCCCAGATTTCCAGGAGTCTGCCCTATTGTTCAATATCTTTTTATTGGTGACGATCAGCCGCCTGGTCTTCTCCCGCACCATCCTGGTTGGTTTGAATGCCAACCGCGTGGTTTTTTATATCTCTTTGTTGGAATTAGCCTTTCACCTTGCCCTCGGCTTTGCCTTGGCCCCCTGGCTGGGCCTAGCTGGCATTGCCCTGGCTACAGTAGCTGCGCATACGCTGGAAAAAATCTTGTTGTGCTGGTACCTTTATCGCCGCTTTGGCATCGGCATCGGGCAATATACCGACATGCGCTGGTACCTAGGCTATTCCATCTGCCTGGCGCTGGCTTTTGTGCTGGCGCTGGGCTTATAGGGGCGCTGTTTCAAGAGCTATCGTTTTTTTTGCTAAGCCTTAAAATGGATAGCCAAAGCCCAGGTTGAAATTGATGATGTCTGCTGCCTTCAGCCCTGATCTGCCGCCATCGGGGCGGAAATCCCGGAACCAATAGTTCCGGAAATTGCTGCGGCCTTCCTCAAGCGGGATGGGGCGGGCGTGGCGCAGCTTGAGCCCCATGTCGAGGCGGAGGATAAAAAAGGAAAAATCAAACCGCAAGCCAAAGCCCCCGCCAATGGCGATTTGCCGGTAAAAAGGCTCATTGACGTAAGTGACGGGGGTGCCAGATTCATCGATGCATTGGTACTGCCGCCCGCGCAGGAGGAATTGCGAGCCGCAGCGGCTGGTATCTTGTTGCAAGGTCCAGATATTGCCGGCATCGAGGAATAGAGCGCCATTAATCATCCAGAAGATATTGAAGCGGTATTCCAGGCTGCCTTCCAGGCTAAAGTCGCCAGTTTGGAACAGGCGAGTGTTATTGCGGCGGTCAAAAGATAAAGGGTCTTCGTAAGCGCCAGGGCCCAGGCCCCGTGGCGCCCAGGCGCGGATGCTGTTGGGGCCGCCCACAAAAAATTGCTTGACATAAGGCACATCAGAGGTAAAGCCGAAGGGGCGGGCTATGCCGAGGGCAAAACGCGCTGCTATGCTGCTCTTGGGCGTGTACTGCCGGTAGGTGCGCAAATCCAGGCGGGTGCGGGCATATTGCGAAAAGCTCACGGTTTTGTTTTCGCCGATGCGGACAGAGAGGGTGTCGGGGTTTTGGGCAAAAGCATTGTACAAGGCATTGCCCGCCCATAGTTCTGCTCCCGCCAGTTCCAGGTACAGCCCGAGGTAGTGGGAAGAGCCGCGCCGGTCAGGCCGGGAATTATACACGAAATTGACATCCCGGAACAAGAGGCTGACGAAGAGCTGGTCGCCAAAAGAGCGCGCCAGGAAGTCATTGACGCCGAGCAGGGTGTCAAAACGAGGTTTGGTAATGGGTGCCAGGTAGTCAATGCCAATATGATTGAGGATAATGCGCTGAGAGCTGCTGCGCTGGAAATCATAACCGAGGCTGCCATTGAAAAGGTTGTACTCGTAGAAATCCAAGATGAGCAGGTAGTTGTAGCTGGCCGAAAAGCGGGTGACTGCATTGTCTTTTAATGACCGATAAAAGTTGTCGCTTACAATAAGCTTGTGTTTCCCGGCGCGCACTTTGTTTAGCGTGCGCCAGATACCGAGGTTGTCGACAAAGCGCGGCAGGTAAAGGTCGGTTTGCAGGCGTACATCTACGGTATTCCAAAAGCGCCCGTCCGCAATAGCATCTGGAGCGGGGTTGACTTCCACCCCGGCAGAGAGGTCGGTAATCAGCAACTCTGCGCCTTTGAAAACGTTGCGGTTGCGGAAGGAGGGGCTGGCGCTAAAGCCGATGAGGTTGCCTGCTCCCGAAGCGCTGCGGCTGGCATAATTAAACCCCACATTTAGGCCCAGCTCTATTTTTTTGCTTTGCGTCAGCTCGATGCGGAAATCCAGTTGGCTAGGGTCATCTGGATTGATTTCCTGCCGGATGCGCACAAAGCGGAAAATGCCCAGGGCAGACAACTGCCGGTTAGTCTGGTCGTAATTGCGTTGGCTGTAGAGCTCGCCTTTTTTTAAAAAAAGCGCCTCCATAATTGCTTCCGGGCGGATGCGGAACGAACTGCGGGGCGACAGGAAGTGTACCCCGTTGAAGAGGGAATCATACTGCAGGGAGTCGGCCTGCCCTGGCGTATAATCCATAAAAACGGTAATATCGCCCACATGGTAAGCGCGGTGGATACTATCGTCTGGCGGGGGGAGCACCTCGAAGAATATTCCGGCGGTTTTGGGTTTGAGCAAGGTATCTGCTTCCAAAGGAGCGATGGAGCTAGCGGAAAAGTAGGCATAGCCATGGTTGCGCAGGTAGCCCACAATGCGATCCCGCTCGCGGTCGTACAGTTTATCTTCGACTCCTGCGCCAGGTTTGAGGAAGCTTTCCTGCTTGATTTCCTTTAAGATTCGGTTGATGGCAGTGTCTTTGCTAAAATACGAAACCTCGCCAATCTGGAATTGCTGATTGGGCGTGACGTGATAGGTGATTGATATTTTCTTCTTCCTGGGTTTGACGAATTCGGTCGAGTATACTTCGGCATTGTAATAGCCCTTGTGCCAGAGGAATACGGTCATTGACTTTTCAGTCGCAGTAGTAAGTTCCTTGCTATAAATAGCTGGCGGCTCCCCCAGCACGCGTTTTTGCCAGCGGTGGTATTTGGAGCTTTCGGCCTTACTAGCGGACTTGTGGTAGAACCATTGCCGGGGGATAAAGAAAAAGCGGCTGTTGGGCTTTTGCTTATACAACAGGGAAAGCTCATATTTTAGCGCGCGTTTCCGGTTGAGGTTGCCCTTGTCGTTGAGCTTGATATTGTTGCCGCGCAGCAAAAGCTCTTCACCCGCCAGATACTTGCTCGTATCACAGGAAGACAAGAAAGCCACCGCCAATATGGCGGCGATTACGTATTTTGCGGGATGAATAAAGCGCATCACAATATATAGTTCCAATGACGGTTTCCAAAAGCACCATTAAATACATCAAATCGCTGGGCTTGAAAAAGTTCAGGCAAAAGTATAACAATTTTGTGGTCGAAGGAGATAAAATGGCGCGAGAGTTATTGCAGCAGCAAGCCGGCCGGGTCGAAGCCCTCTTTGCGCTGGAAAGCTGGCTCGATAGCCTAGGCACAAACCTGCTATTGCCCGCCGATAAAATCACTCCGGTAACAGAGGCGGAGCTGCGCAAGCTTTCCTTCCTTTCTACGCCCAACCAAGTACTGGCGGTGGTGTCCAGGCAAGACGCCCCACTTGGAGAGGATGGCTGGCGCGAAGGTTTATCCTTGTATTTGGATGGCATCCAGGACCCCGGCAATTTCGGCACTATCTTGCGCATTGCCGATTGGTTTGGGATTGAGTACGTATTTTGTGCCAAAAACTCCGTTGACCCCTACAACCCCAAAGCCATCCAGGCTTCGATGGGGGCCTTACTTAGGGTAAAGGTCATCGAGGAGGAGCTGGAAGCGCTTTGCCATTCAGTGCCGGGGTTGCCGGTATGTGGGGCCGCTATGGATGGAGAAAATATCTTCCATGCTGACTTGCCTCGCCGCGGCCTTATCGTCATCGGCAATGAGGGCAACGGCATCTCCGCAACGGCCAGCCGCCTGCTCACCCGGCGGATTGCCATCCCGGCTGCTGCCCGGGCCGGTGCCGAATCACTCAATGCAGCTGTGGCCACGGGCATTATCTGTGCGGTTTTTCAAAATAACTAAAAACCGGCTTGCCGATTAAAAAGCCAGGCCGCAACTCAAAATCGAAGTTGCGGCCTGGCTTTTGGCTGAGCTTGAAAACGCAATAACTGCTGCTTTCTCTTACAACAATTTCTTCAGCTCCATCTCGATATGCTCCGCTCCACGCAGGTTGATGGCGGCGATTTTCCCCTCCCGGTCGATCAGGAAAGTACGGGGTATGCTGGTGACGCCGTAAGTAGCCGCCGGAGCGCACTCCCACTTTTTCAGGTCGCTCACGTGGTAGGCCCACTTCAAGTTATCCTGTTTGATCGCGTCCACCCAGCGGCTTTTCTGTTGAGATACAAACTCATCGCGCTGCTTCTGATCAAAACGGGCGGCCGTGCGGGAGTCCAAACCGTCCAAAGAGACGCTATAAACGGTAAAGCCCTGGTCTTTGTAGCGGTCATATACTTTTACCACATTGGGGTTTTCCCGGCGGCAGGGGCCGCACCAGCTCGCCCAAAAGTCGAGCAATACGATTTTGCCTTTGAGGTCAGAGAGCGAATAGTTCTTGCCATCCGGGCTGGGCAGGGTGATATCTGGCGCTTCCTGGCCGACACGGATCAGTTGGGAAGACATCTGCGCCTGTGCCTGCTGCTCTACGGCAGCGATGAAAGTGGTGTATTCCTGAGTCATTTGCCCATTGGGATCCTTAGCCGCAAGTCTTTGTAGCGCCTTTTTCTGGGTGTCGATAAACTGGGGGTTGTTGCCCAGGGCACGATAAGCGACAAAAGCGCCTAAGGTGGGGTTGGATACCGTATCGATAAAAGCAGTAATGTCCTGTACGCTGATCTGTTGAGCAAAAGCACGGGACATGAGGTTGGCCAGGATTTTGGAATCCTTGTTGCCGCTGATGTTGACCTGATAATTTTGAAAGGTGTTCAAATCGCCCTGTAGCTCGATCTTTTTCTCTGTACCATCCATCACCAGGTTGATGGCTTTGGCCCCCAGGCGGAACTGATAGATGCCGGGCTTAATCGTTTCCGGCAAGTCTATTTTGAAATTGCCGGAGGCATCTGTCTCTACCTTGGCCAGCACTTCGCTGGGCTTGTTGATCATGACGTAATCCAGGAAGGCTTGCATATTGCCAGCATTTTGGATTTGTCCTGAGATGACGGTGCCGGTTGGGTTCGTATCGCATTGAAAGCTAAAAAGCGCTACGGCGATGAGTACGACAAAATTGATTAACTGCCTCATGTTCAAGAAGGATTTGTTTGTATTGTGGAATGATGATTACGCCTCTATTTTTTGTTCCAGCTCCTGTAAATAGATGCTGGCCCATTCGGTTATCTTGCCGAAGTCTTCCTCGTCGATCACTGCCCGCTCACCTTTGACTTCGCCCAATTTAGTAAAGGAAACATTATGAGTATTTAGATGGTTGACAAGCGCATCTTCGTTCTCCAGCGCAAGGCTGATGAGGATGCGGCTCTGGCTTTCGCCAAAAAGATAAGCATCTTTGCGGAAGTTGCTGTCGGCTTCAATTTCGAAGCCCAAGCCTCGGGGCATGGCGCATTCCATAAGGGCGGTGAATAACCCGCCACCCGAAATATCATGAGCTGATGCTATCCAACCCTTGCGCAGCAGCTTTTTTAAATTGGCTTGTACATGGAATTCCTCATCCAAATCGAATGCCGGGGCCGGGGAGTGGTGAATGCCGTGCACCTGCCGCAGGAATTCCGAGCTGCCCAAATCATCTTGGGGCGTGCCGATCATGTAAATCTGATGCCCGGGCATTTTGAAGTCCAGGGTCATCGGTTGGCTGCAGTCCTCCAGGATGCCAAGCATCCCGATGATGGGGGTAGGGTATATCGGATCAGTTTGGCCTTGGTCATCCGTTTGATGGTGAAAGCAGAGGTTGCTGTCGGCCACCGGGATATTGAAGCGGCGGCAAGCCTCGCCCATACCTTTGATGGCCATGACGAATTGCCAATAAACCTCGGGATCATCAGGGCTGCCAAAATTGAGGCTAGTGGTAATGGCTACTGGCTCTCCTCCCGAGCAGACGATATTGCGGGCGGCCTCAGCCACGGCGATCATGGTGCCGATGTACGGATCGGCAAAGACGTAGCTGGAGTTGCAGCCGGCCGTCAGCACCAAGGCCTTACGCGTACCTTCAACACCTACCAGCACCGCATCTGAAAGGGTGGCGCTGCTTATGGGATTGGTGTCTACCATAGAGTCGTATTGCTGGTAAATCCAGTGCTTGGAACCGATATTGGGCGAGGAGAACAACTGCCGGGCGGCTTTGAGGTAATCATCTGGCTTGGGCACGTGGGAAAGCTTGTACCGGCTGATCTGTTTGAGGTAGGCTGGCTTTTGGTAGTCTCGCTGATAAACCGGTGCTCCACCGCCCTTAACCAGCAGCTTGGCTTCCAAATCGGCAATCAATTTACCCTGATGGGAAAATTCCAGGCGGTCAGTGGCCGTCACTTCTCCGATTTGGGCACAGGTAAGCCCCCATTTTTCAAATAGCTCTAACAGCACACCCTCCTGCCCCTCCCTGGCTACGACGAGCAGGCGATCTTGGCTTTCCGATAGCAAAATCTCCAGGGGCTTCATAGCGTCCTGCCGGGTGGGTACCTTGTCCAGGTTGATGCGCATGCCGGTGCCGCTCCTGGCGCTCATCTCCGCGGTGGAGCGAGCGATACCTCCCGCACCCAGGTCCTGCACTCCTGCTATGGCACCGGTCTGCAGAGCTTCCAAGGTGGCCTCTAGCAGCAATTTTCCCTGAAAGGGGGCCCTCACTTGTACGGCGGGCAGGCCTCCAGCAGGCTTATCGGCCAAACCGGATGAAGTGGAGGTAGCCCCGTGAATGCCGACGTTGCCCGTAGCGGCACCAACGATAAAAACAGGATTGCCTGGGCCGTCAGCGCGGGCCGGGATTGTTTCGCTTATCCGCACCAATCCTACCGACATGGTATTGACCAGGATGTTATTATTGTAGCTGTCGTTGAAATAAAGTGTCACGCCTACGGGCGGCACGCCAATGGCTTTGCCATGGTCGCTAATCCCTTTGACCACGCTGCGCAGCAGATGTCGGGTATGAGCATTTTTGATATTGCCGAAATATAGGGAGTTGAGGGCAACAATCGGGCGAGCACCCATGGTGAAGATGCCGCGATGGATGCTGTCTGCCCCCCTCATACCTCCCTGGTAAGGCTCGATGTAGGAAGGGGTGTGCGATTGAAGGTTAAAGGCGCAGGCCCAGCCATCGCCAATGTCTACCAGTTTGGCATCCTCCTCTTCGGAACTGGCCAGCAGGCGGCTGCCTGCGCGAGGGACGGTCTTTAGCCAGTAGATTGAATTTTTATTAGAACAATACTCAGACCACATCACGGAGAAGATGCTTAGTTCCGTGAAATCAGGGACACGACCCATGATTATGATGATTTGCTGGAATTCTGCTTCGCTTAGCCCCAGGTTTTGGGCAGTTTCTAAGGTGATTTGCGCTTCAGTGTCCTGCATTACTTTGTCTGCTTATTGTTTGAGCCGCAAAGATACGCATCTTGTTAGATAAGTGCAGGTGGGGGCTAATTTTATAGAGGCAAAAGGGCAAGTATTTGAGTATGGCTTCAGGTGTAAGAAGCACCCGATGAAGTAGAGAGCCATCGGCTCAGGCTTTGCGGCAGGGCAGCTACCGGATTAAATAATTTACCCAAAAGAACAACATCAGATAAATCCACAAGCCATCCAGGTAATGCCAGTAGATGGTGAGCAGCCGCAGCTTAAGCCGTTTTTCAGGGTCGGAAAAATAGACCAGTACGCTCACGGGCTCTTGCATGTGTTTGCGCGCCTTGAGCAGGAAACCAGCGAGGAAAGGCAGCCCGGCGATGAGGTGGGCGAAGTGCAGCCCGGAAATGATGTAAAGGTAGCCGGCAGAATTATCGGAGTGGATGAAGATATCCTGGCCAAATAATTGCGACCAAGCCAGGAATTGCAAGGCCAGGAAGAGCAGCGAAAGGGCGATGGTGGCCCCCAGGGCGCGCTGATAATTGAGGGTGTCATCAGATTGGTAGCAGCGCTTGGCCCACACCATAGCAAAACTGCTGCCCAAGAGGATTAGAGTGTTGAATAAAAACAAGTTGGGCAGGCGTAAGGGGGGTAGATCGCTTTGCACGCGGGTGTAAACAAAGGCGGCCGAAAACGCCAGGAATAAGGCGGTAATGCCGAAGAGCAAGAGGGTGAGCGCCACGTTGTAAGGGTGGAAGGCAAAGGAGTCGTATTCTCCGGCGCCGCCTTGCTGTTTTGCGGGCTGGCTTTGGCTATTCATTGGGCATCTGCTTTGGGTGGACGTTCTTTTTTTCCTTGCCGGCGGCAGCGCTCGCTGCAATATACGATTGATTCCCACTGCTTTTCCCACTTCTTGCGCCACTGGAAGGGCAAGCCGCAGGAAGGGCAGGTTTTGCTGGGCAAATCGCTTTTCTTGCGCTGCTTAGGCATTTTTCGAGAGCTAACAGCAGGAACAGGGAATTGTTTAGATCGTGCTTGTCTTTAGAGTCCGATAGCGGCTGCCTTTATCTGCCCAAAACAAATGCAATCAGCACTCCCGCCGCCACCGCTGAGCCGATTACGCCGGAAATATTGCTCGACATGGCATATTGTAGCAAATGGTTTTTCGGGTCGTAGCGCAAGGCGATCTCATTCGCTACCCGCGAAGCCATCGGCACGGCGCTTAAGCCCGTTGCCCCGATAAGCGGGTTGATCTTCTTGCGGGAGAAGAGGTTATAAAACTTCACCGCCATGATGCCGCCGAGGATAGAGATCGCAAAAGCCAGGAAGCCGCCTACAACTATTGCCAAGGTATCGGCCTTGAGGAAGGAATGTGCGGACATCGTAGCACCGATGCACAAGCCCAGAAAAATGGTGGCCGTGTTCATCACTGTCTCCGAAGCAGCCTGGAAAAGGCGGTTCGTATCGCTGCCGATTTCTTTGATCAGGTTGCCAAACATCAGCAGCCCGATCAGCGGTGCCGAAGAAGGGACGAGGATAGCCGCGATGGCCGCCAGCATGATGGGGAAAATGATTTTTACTGTACGCAGGTCTTTGATCTCCATTTTGCTGGGGTATAGCCGCTCCTGCTCTTTCATGTTGATGCGCAGCTCCTTTTCAGTGACCGAGAAGCGCACTACCAAGGGGATGATGACCGGCACCAATGCCATGTAGGAATAAGCAGCGATGGCTATGGGCCCCAGCAGATTGGGGGCAAGCATAATAGAGGTATAAATAGCCGTCGGGCCATCAGCCCCGCCGATGATGCCCAGGGCGGCAGCTTCGTTGAGCGGCCTGCCCAGCAACACGGCAGCGATGAGCACGGTAAAAATGCCGATTTGTGCAGCAGCGCCAAAGAAAGCCAGGCGCAAGTTGCGCAACATCGGCCCAAAATCAGTCATGGCGCCCACACCCATGAAAATCAGCGGTGGCAGCAAGCCTGTTTTGATGAGCGCATAGTAGAGCATATTCATGATGCCATAATCGTAGGCAATCCGCACCAAGCTCATATCGACAATCCCCACCGCCTCTTCTGCTGGGATGACCCCCATGCGGCTGCCCGGGAAATTGGCGAGCAACAAGCCGAAGGCAATCGGCACCAGCAATAGCGGCTCGTAGCGTTTTTTGATGCCTAGATAGAGGAGTACCAAGCCTAACAGGAGCATGATGATCGAGCCCGGTTCAGCGATCAGACCGCTGATGGCCGTCATTTCATATAATTTCCACAATGTATCCTTCAGCATAGCCGCTTATCTGATCTTGATGATAATGTCGTCTTCGCCAATATCCTCCCCGTGCCGGGCTACCACTTCCACTACCTCCCCGCTATGGTCGGCAGTGATGGCATTTACGACCTTCATCGATTCGATATAAGCCACCGTATCACCCGCCTTGATGCGGTCGCCTGGCTTGATGGGCTTTTCGGAAGGGTCACGGGTCAGCAGAAATTTGCCTTCCAGAGGTGAAGTGATGGATTTGTAGATGCCGTTGCTTTTGCCATTGCTAGATGGCTGAGCAGGCTGGTCTGGCATGGGATGATCGCCCGTTACCGACGGCACCGCTTGCGGATAGGCGATGGATACCCGATATGAGTTGCCGTTGATCTCGATATCCAAGGCCTTTGGCATAGCTGCCGCCGCTGGGGCAGGGGAGGAGGAGGGGGGTGCTGCCGCCTTGGGGGCCTTGCGTTTCCCCAGGTCTTCGAGAAAGCGCTCCTTGGCCTTGCCCGACATATAATCGATATACTGCTGCGGGTGCAGGGCGTATTCGAGGAGTTCTTCCTCGTCCTGTCCCAAATCCCAGCCCTTTTCCTGCATTTCGGCCCGGCAGCGTTCCAGCGCGTCGGGATAGAGGCCTTGGGGGTCGCCGGCGAAGAATTCGCGCCCTTGTTCCTGGGCGAGCGCTTTGATTTCCTCATCAACTTCACCCGGTAATTGGCCTGCTTTGCCCAGCATCATATTCCAGGTATCCTCGTCGATCATCGACCAGCGCCCTTTACCTTTAGCCAAGTTGATGACGTTCATCAACGCGACGTTCTTGACGTATTGGCTGTAAGGTGTTACCAGCGGGGGGTAGCCGAGCTTGGGCCAGATATACTCTACCTCATCAAACAGGCTGACCAGGAGTTCGTCCTGGCTGGTTTCTGACTGGCTGTTTTTTACCAGCCATTTGTTGAGGCTCTTGAGGTTGTTTTCCAGGTCGGCCATCAGGCTGCCCATCATGCCGCCGGGCAGGCCCGGGCCGATGAGCAGGGAGTTCATCATCCGGTTTTGTGGGCTGATATAGTAGCCGAGGAAGTCGTCGATAAACTCTTGGGTGAGGCTGCGCGCCTGCATATAAGCCTTCATATTGATGTCGGGCAGGCTAAAGCCGTCGTCTTTAAGCATGGCATGGACGGCCAGCAAGTCGGCATGGCCCGTACCCCAGGAGAGCGGCTCCATCCCCACATCGATGATGTCCGCCCCATTGCGTGCTGCTTCCAGGGCAGAAGCGATAGAGAAGCCCGGCGTGGAGTGGCCATGGTATTGCACCAGCATATCGGGATGCCGCTCCTTGATGCCTTTGACCATCCTACCGATAGAAGCCGGGCGGCCTACCCCGGCCATGTCTTTAATCGCGATCTCTTCAGCCCCCAGTTCGATGAGCTGGTCGGCCAATTGAATAAAATACTCAACGGTATGTAGCTTGGAATAGGCGATACAAAGGGCGCCCTGGGCCACCATGCCGCCTTCGCGGGCGTACTGAAAGGATTTCTTCAGGTTGGGCGCATAGTTCAGCCCATCAAAAGAGCGGGAAATATCCGTCCCTTGTTTTTTCTTTACCCGGAACATCAGGCGGCGCACATCGGCGGGCACCGGCCCCATGCTGAGGGCATTCAGCCCGCGCTCCAGCATTTGTGTTTGGATGCCTGCTTCGTTGAATGGCTTCGTCCAGGCGCGCACGGCCTGGTTGGGGTTTTCCCCAAAGAGCAGGTTGATCTGTTCAAAGCCGCCGCCGTTGGTCTCCACCCGGGCAAAACAGCCCATATCAATAATCGGCTCGGCTACTTTAACTAATTGATCTACCCGGGGCATATACTTCCCGGAAGACTGCCACATGTCCCGGTATACCAGGCACAACTTGATTTCTTTTCCCATTTTAGTAAGGTGTTGCTATCGTTCTTATATCCTCCCCCCACTTTATCCTTTACCCTTTATCCTTGACTTCCACCCTCACCACCTCCCCCTTCCCCTGCGTGGCGATTTCCACCGCAGCAAAAAGGGCGGCTAGTTCTTCCTCATTAGGGGCTTTCGGGTTAGCAGTAGCAGCTGGCGCAAAGCGGTTGACTACCCTGATGAGCAGTTGCGCGCTGAGTACCACCAGCAAAAGGATGGTGAAAACAGTGACCATGCCAGCGGCAAGGAGGATTAGTGCTTCGTTAAGGTCGTTCATTATTTTATTTATCGGGCGGCAAAGATAACAAAATGATGTTCCTTTTCCATCCTTTTTTCAACCGTATAATTACGATTTTTTAAACGGCAAATACCTGCAAAAGTTTCCATGCCAATAAATGAAGGCCTTGCGGGGCTGATTTTTCGCCTGCAAATTCGTTACTTTGCGCCGCCCAAAAAGTCAAAAGCTCGTTTTTTCATCAACCTGTAACTCAACCGCAAATGAAACAAAGCATCAGCGTGTTTAAATTCGGCGGGGCATCCTTAAAGGATGCAGCGGCCATCAAAAACGTAGCCAACATCCTGCAATCCTATAAAAGCCAAAAACTGGTCATCATCGTCTCGGCCATGGGCAAAGTGACCAATGCCCTGGAAACCGTGGCTCAATCTCATGCCGCCCAAGACGGTAAAGCCTTCGAGATACTCGAGGGCATCAAAGCCCAGCACTACCGCATCATCGATGAGCTGTTTGAGGCTGGCGATGAAGTTTATGCCCAGGTCAACGATTCTTTTGTGGAAATCGAATGGGTACTGGATGAGCCGCCGCACGAAAATTACGACTATATGTACGATCAGATCGTCTCCATCGGCGAGGTGGTCTCTTCTAAAATTGCGGCAGCCTACTTCAACGAAGCTGGCCTGCCCACCCAGTGGCTCGATGCCCGGGATATCATTATCACCGACGATATTTTCCGCGAAGGTTGGGTGCAATGGCCCGAAACCGAGGAAAGGGCGGAGCGCATCGTCAAGCCTATGCTAGAGAACCCTGGCTTTATCGTCACCCAAGGCTTTATCGGCAGCACCACCGAAAACTTCACCACTACTCTGGGGCGGGAAGGCTCCGACTATACCGCTGCCATCTTCTCTTTCTGCCTCAATGCCAAAGACATGACCATTTGGAAAGATGTTCCCGGCGTATTGACCGCCGACCCGCGCCTGTTCGACAACGTCGTCAAGCTCGACCGCCTTTCTTATAAGGAGGCCATCGAGATGACTTACTATGGTGCCAAGGTCATCCACCCCAAGACCATCAAGCCGCTGCAAAACAAGAGCATCCCGCTCTACGTCAAGTCTTTTATCGACCCTCTGGGCGAAGGCACCCTGATTTCTGCTGAAGTGGAAGACACCTACCCCCCGATGGTGGCGGTGGAGTCGGACCAGGTGCTGCTACAAATTAGTACCCGCGACTTTTCTTTTGTCGCCGAGCACCACATCAGCCTGCTGTTCAATATCATTGCCGAGTTCCGCCTACAAGTCAATATGATGCAGAATTCTGCCATCAGTTTCAGCATCTGCATCAACGATGTGGATGATAAAGCCGACCGTTTCGCCGAGCGCATCAGCGACAAGTTCAAAGTGGTGCTAGACCGGGGCCTGGAGCTAGTCACAGTGCGGCACTATCAGGAAAACGTGCTAGACAACCTGCGCCGCGGCAAAATCGTACTGCTGGAGGAGCGTATCAAAAACACCACTGCTCAGATGGTGATGAAGGATGTGCCAGTCATCCAGCGCAAGCAGATAGGGTAATCAGCCTGAAAAAAGGTTTCACACGGGGCTCTTTGAGCACTAGACGGCCACTAAAACAAGGCCAATGATCCCGGTTTGGGAGGGCTAGCGAGACGGTGTACGGCTAGAGCGTTATTATTTGAAATATTCCTATCTTAGCGCGGCATAATTAACGCAAACCACAATACGATTCCGATGGAGCAACAACACCAGGTCGCTGTCTTAGGGCCGATACCATACGACCACATCACCACTAGCCGGGGGGCCGAGATCGTCAAATACGGCTGTGTGACCCACCCGCTGATCGCGCTGGCCAAGCTAATGGATGGGCGGGGTAGCGCCAGCCCGGTAGCCCACATCCGTCGGCAGGATGATGCTGCAGTGCGTACCCTATTGGGGGCTTACTCCAATATCGGGCTGGAAGGGCTCTATTCTCATCATGACCAGGGCGACGTGATCCAACTGCGCTTCCTGGATCAAAACAACCGCCTGGAAAAACAAACCGCCTTCATGCCGCCCATTAGCCCGGAAGATGTGGCACCCCTCATCGGATCTGACATCTTTGTCTGCGTGCCGATCTCCGATTACGAGGTGCCGCTGGAGACTCTGCAATACATTAAAGCTCACCGCAACCCCCAGGCCATCACCATCTTTGATGCCCATGGCCCCACAACAGCGGTGACGACCACCGGCGACCGCCTGCGCCGGTTTTGGGTGGAGCGCGACCGCTGGCTGCCATATATCGACGTACTCAAAATGAATATCGAAGAGGCTGGCTGCTGTTGGTTCAAAAAGGAATACGCCGAGGAAGAGCTCCAGCACGAATACCGCGAGCTGACCGAGGAGGAAATGGCTGAATTTGCTCAACACGCTTTGAATCAAGGCGTCAAAGCAGTCTTTATCACCCTGGATGCCCGGGGGTGCATGGTGTATTCCCAGGCAGGGGGGGAGTTCAAAGCGGAATTTGTCCGCTCCGTCTGGGTGGAAGAGGTGGTCGATACGACTGGCTGCGGCGATTCCTTTGCCGGCGGCATGGCTTTCGGCTTGCTGGAAGACCGGGCCGATTATATCCGCGCTGCCCAGTATGCCAACGCCTTGGGTGCGCTGCGCACCCAAGGCACTACTTTTGAGGTGTTTAAATCGCTAAGCGAGACTAACGCCCTTATCCGGCAGCATTATGGAGAGGCTGCCAGAACACAATAGAAGAGATGCTAAAGGCTTTTCGGGATTACGTGCAGGCACAACAACTGCTGCCCCCCGGCAGCCGGGCTTTGCTTGCCGTCAGCGGCGGCGTGGATTCGGTGGCTATGGCACAGCTCTTCAAGCAGGCAGGCTTGCATTTTGGTATCGCGCACTGCAACTTTAAACTGCGGGCTGAGGAAGCAGACGAGGATGAGCGCTTTGTGGCGCGCCTGGCGGCAAATCTGGCGGCCCCTTTCTACTCGGCCGCTTTCAATACCGAACAAATTGCCCGGGAGGAAGGCATTTCTATCCAGATGGCTGCCCGGCAACTGCGCTATGAATGGCTGGAATCGATCCGTAGCGATAACGGCTACAGCCACATCGCCACAGCCCACCATCTCAACGATTCGATAGAAACCCTGCTTTACAATCTCGCCAAGGGTTGTGGCATCCGCGGCTTGCACGGCATCCCCCCGCGCAACGGCTACGTCATCCGCCCGCTGCTCTTCGCTGCCCGTGAGGAGATAGAACACTACGCCCTGGAGCAGGGGCTGCTCCACCGCGAAGATGCTTCCAATACGGAAACAAAATACAGCCGCAACAAAATCCGGCATCAAGTCATCCCGGGGTTAAAAGCTATCAACCCTAGCCTCGAAAGCACCATGGCGGCCAATATCGAGCGGCTTCGCGCAACGGAGTACCTCTACGATTATGCATTGGAAAGCATTAGGGATGAAGTAATTAAAGAGGAGGATGGTCGTATTTTAATGAATATGAATGCTTTGAAGCATCATGATTCAGGCTTGACTACCATACTATATGAGCTATTATCCCCCTATGGTTTCAATGCCAGCCAAACGGGGCAACTGGCGCAATGCCTGGATCATGCCGGAGCGGTTTTCTTCGCGCCCGGATACCGCTTGTTGGTAGATCGGGGCTTCTTGATTTTAGAAAAGATGACGGCAGTGCAGGGGGCAGGGGATGCTTTTTTGATCACTGCAGAGGCGCGGGCGGTAGTTTTAACTGAAGGGCGCTTGTCTTTGAGCCGACTGTCCGGACAGCCCGTGGCATGGTCTACAGGCCCAAATGAAGCAGCGCTGGATGCCGATACACTGGTTTTCCCCTTATTTTTACGGCGCTGGCAGCCAGGCGATACCTTCCAACCCCTGGGCATGGGCGGCAAACACCAAAAAGTTCAGGACTTTTTCACCAACAATAAAGTCTCCCTTTTCGACAAAGAGCGGGCCTGGATACTCGCAGATGCTCAGGGGCGCATCTGCTGGCTGGTGGGCTACCGCATCGACGAACGCTTTTGCATCAAGCCAGACACTCGGTCCTATTGGGTTTTGAAATATGAAAAAATAGCGCCAATTTTGCATTGATTTTACTTTGTGAGCCACGGTGCTTATATAAAACTCATCAGCCCTTTTCGCTAACCGCAATTAAAAATGGATGCTGATTTCCAAACCAAAAATATCAATAACCATGAAGCAATTATCTCTACTCCTCCCCATCCTTATTTTCCCTCTATTGTTAACCGGACAGGACATCGAGGTGCCGCAGACTAATAAGCCGCTCATCGTCAAATATACTGCAAGCTGGTGCCCCAACTGCGGCACCTGGGGCTGGTCCCTTTTCCGCAATCTATTGGAGGACAATAGCGAAGATGCATTGCTTGTCGCTTCTCACTATAGCGGCAATTTCCAAAATTCAGTCTCCATGGGCTGGTATAGCAACGACAACGTCATTTCTCAGCCGGTCTTCTTCCTCAACAATCAAAACCAGGGGGCTACTTCAGGCAATGCTGCCAGTAAGCGCAGCGACATCCGCCAGAAAGTGCAGCAAACTAATGGGCAGGCCCCTCTGGTACAAGCCGGCCTGCGCGCCGAGGTTGACGACGCTAATAACTTGACGGTATTCACCAAAACCCGTTTTTTTAGCCCCGCAAGCGGGGAGTATTACCTGGGGGTATATTTGGTGGAGAAAGAGTTTATCGGCATCCAGTCAGGACAAGGGAATAACGCGCTGCACAAGCAGATGCTGCGCCGTTCACTCAGCCAAAGCGCTTTTGGCGAACAGATCGCCAACGGGGCCATCGCTGCCGGCACTGAACTGGAGAACACCTTTAGCATCAACAGTGCCGCTATCCAGGATGCGGGCATCGGGGACTTGGCAAGCTTGTTGAATGGCAATGTCGAAATCGCTACAATCATTTGGCAGCGCGACGGCAGCAAATATGTAGCCGTCAACACCAATTCTGCTTTTGCCTCGCTCGTCTCGGCAGTGCAAGCCCCGGCTTCACTCGGCAGCTTTGAGGTCTTCCCCACGCCTGCGGGCCAACAGGCGACCATCGCCCTGGAGCTTTCCAGCGAGTTGCGCGCCGCCCGCCTGGAGCTGTTCAGCACCGAAGGCAAGCTGGTACAAACGCTCCACACCGGCCTATTGCCTGCCGGACAGCACCGATTCGACCTGGAGCGCGGAGATTTACCCGCTGGCATCTACCTCCTCAGGCTTGCTGACGGTAAAGGAGTAGCGAACAGGAAAGTGGTGTTTCAGTAGCAAAAACGCAAGCTCAACCGCCTCCCACCAGCATACCGGCGATAGCCGCCGTAAGGAAGCAAGCAACCGTGCCGCCGATGAGCGCCTTGATGCCCAGTTCGGTCAGCGTCTTACGCTGCCCGGGGGCGATGGCCCCGATGCCACCGATCTGGATGCCGATGGAGGCAAAATTGGCAAAGCCGCATAATGCATAAGTGGAGATAATCAATGATTTAAAGCTTAATTCGCTTTCCATACCTTGAAGGGCCGCGTAGGCAAAAAATTCGTTGAGGGTTGTCTTTAAACCCAACAACTGCCCCACCATGAGCATATCGCTGGAAGCTACGCCCAATACCCATGCGATTGGTGCGAATAAAATGCCCAGCACAAACTGCATATTAAAGCCCTCGAAGCGCCCATCGGTGGTTTTGAGCACATATTCGTTCAAGCCGCTCCAAGTGCCGATGCCGTTGATGAGCACATAGTTGAGCATGGCGATAAAAGCCGTAAAAACGAGCAGCATCGCCCCCACATTGATTGCCAGTTTCAGCCCGTCGGTTGTGCCGCGGGAAATGGCGTCCAGCATATTGTTGCCTACATCTTGCCGGGGGATATCCAGCTTCTGGTGCTCCAGGTCGATCTGCCGGGTTTCCGGGTAGAGCATCTTGGCGGCCACGATGGCCGCTGGAGCGGAGATGATGGAAGCGGTGAGCAAGTGAGTGGCGAAAAGCTGCTGCATAGCAGGGTCATCTCCTCCGAGGAAACCCACATAAGCCGCAAAAACCCCACCGGCAATCGTAGCCATGCCGCCAGTCATCAGGCAAAGGATTTCAGAGCGGGACATGCTTTCCAGATAGGGTTTAACTACCAAAGGGGCCTCGGTTTGTCCGATAAAAACGTTGGCCGCTGCTGCCAGGCTCTCTGCCCCGGTCAGCTTCATGCTGCGCGTCATCACCCAGGCAAAGCTTTTGATGATGAGCTGCAGGATGCCTAAGTAGTACAAAACGGAAGACAACGCGGAGAAGAAGATAATGGTGGGCAGTACTTTAAAGGCGAAGATATAGCCTACGGCCACGATCTCACCGCTGGCCCCATCGATAAATTGCACATTAGATGGCCAGTCGCCCAAAACAAATTTCGTGCCTTCCTCGGTAAAATCGAGGATTACGACAAAAAAGCTCGCAATGAAGTCGAAAAGCTTATTGATCAGCGGCACTTTCAGAATGGCGATGGCCAGGACGAACTGCATGCTCATGCCTATGCCCACGATACGCCAATTGATGCCCCGCCGGTTGGCGCTCAATAAATAGCAAGCGCCAAGCATAACCATTATGCCCAATAAGCCGCGAAGAAGGGAAATAGTCAACTCCATGTGAATCGTTTTATATCAGCAAAGCGCCAAAAGTAAAAAACTTTTTCCGCTATTCTTCTTACTTTTGCCCCAACCAGCAGCATGGCGAAATGAAACCACTAATCATCGGCGTTACCGGGGGTAGCGGCTCGGGCAAAACCACCTTCATCCGCAGGCTACGGGAGCGCTTTTCGCAGCAAGAGCTTTGCGTAATCTCACAGGATGACTACTACCTGCCCCGGGAAAAACAATGCGTTGATATTCAAGGCGTACACAATTATGACCGCCCGGCCTCTATTGATAAAGAGGCTTTTATCAAGGACATCAAGCGGCTGATCAAAGGGAAGGTAGTTGTCCGGCAGGAATACACTTTCAATAACGATGCCGCCGTGCCTCGTTTGTTGACTTTTGAGCCAGCCCCGATTATTTTGGTGGAAGGTATTTTTGTATTTCACTTCAAAAAGCTGAAAAAGCTGCTACAACTGAAAATATTCCTGCACGCCAAGGAAAACCTTAAAGTCATCCGCCGCATCAAGCGCGACCAGATCGAGCGCAACTATCCCATCGAAGACGTACTATACCGCTACGAGCACCACGTGTTGCCCACCTTCGAGCGCTACATCCAGCCATACAAGGATGAAGCTGATTTGATTATCAACAACAACCATAAATTTGATTGGGGGGTAGAAGTGATCTCTGGCTACTTGCGCAACTATCTGCAGCAAGCGGGGGAGCCACACCCTCTGGATCAGCCCGAGGGGCAAGCGGAGCTCAGCCAGGAACACGATTGGAAAAATCATGAATAAACGGCAATGGATGCGCTGGGGCATGGCGGTGCTGCCAATGCTGCTTACGGCCCGCCTGCCCGCTCAACTGGATGCTGCCGGCTGGTTAGCCGATGCCGTGGGTTATTATCGCTATGCGGCGATCGAAGAACCAGCCCAGCGTATACATGAGTATGAGTTCACGGCCGATTTCCACTTTTTCCCCCTGGATAACCTGGCAATTGGCGGGCGCTTATCCAATCAATACCTGGCCTTCAACGACGATTTTTTTCAGGCTTCCGAACTGGCTTTTACCATCGAGCCGAAGGTACGCTATTATTTCCTGAGAGCGCCTATCCCCTTTTTCGTCGAGGCAAGTGGTTACTGGCAGCGAACAGAGCTGAGCCAGTTTGGCATCTCCGGCCAGCGTGTAGAAGGCCTCGGCTTCTCCCTGGGGGCAGGGGCTAATCTGCTTTTTGCCGAGCGCGGGTGTTTGGAAGGCTTGTTGGAATACCGTTACCGCGAATCTTTAGATCAGGGCGGGCAGCAAGATACGCCTGCCTTAAGCAGCCTGATGATGGGTGCCAGGTTGCGGGCTTATCTGGGTGTGGATAGCGAAGCGTCAGGTATGAAGGGGCCGGGCCTTGGGGCGGTGCGCAGTGGGAATTGGATGGCTGGCGGGCGCATCGGCGGCGCGCTTTACTTTGATAGCCCTGATTTCTGGGATATCAATGCCATCGGCAGCATTTTCCTTTCCAGTCGGCTGGCGCTGGGGCTGGGCGTAGAATTCCAGGGCTTCCCTAGTGCTAACCGTTTGGAGGAGGGGTATTTCACCCGCTCGCTAGAGCCCTTCCTGCGCTACTATTTTGAGCTCAACGATAATATGCTATTGTTCCCCACTATGGGCTACATGCTGGGGCGTAGCGATAGCACCAATCGGCTAGGCTTTGCCAGCACTGCTTTCAATACCTGGCGCATGGGCGTGGGCCTGGATAATTTCTTGTCTCCCTCTTTGGCTCTAGAGCTCATCTTCAGCCTCTCAGGCCGAACTGCTAGCCCAACCCTGGCTACTTCCACCCGCGATTTTGACCTTTCTTTTGGGCTGTCAGCAGGGCTGGTGGCTTATTGGAGGTAGCTTGAAGTAAAAAGGATAAAGGATAAAGGATAAAGGTTAAAGGATGACCTGTCCTTTAACCTTTATCCTTTATCCTTTATCCTTGTTTTTACTGTTTCACCACCCGCAAGCTCTGCAACAGCTGGCCGCCACTAGTCAGTTTAGCCCAGTAAACGCCATTCGGCAGATCGCTGCCGAGGGTTATCTGCCCTTGGTTGTCGAGTAATTCAAAGCGTTTGATTTCCTGGCCCAGGGCATTGTAGAGCAACAAAGCCTTGCTGCCGCTAACTGCTTCCAGTTGGTAACTGATGACAGCTGTTTCCCGGAAAGGGTTGGGTGATGCCTGGATTAGCTGGGCTGCCGCAGTTTCATCTACGCTGCTTATGCCGCGTTCCTCGATCAGGATTTGATCAATGGCTGCTTCTACCAGGTGGCCAGTTGGCTGTAGGTCCGAAGTTCTTATAATCAGCTGCACCTTGTCCGTAAGGGCAATAAAATCGGCCAAGTGGATTTCGCCGAGTGAGCGCCACTGGCTTTGAGATTGAGCCGTATAGAAAATCTCAGCTTCATCCAGGCCATTGTCAACCCGGATGGAGAAATCATCATCAGGGGTGCCAGCTCCGCCGTCATTAAAGAACCAGAACAGGCCGGTAAGCACCGGATCGCTATAATCAGACAAATCCATCAGGGGAGAAGTCAGGGTGACGATGCCGTTGTCCACGTCGTCGTCGCCGGCACCGCCGCCGCCGTTGCCAGTTACGTAGCATTCCTTGCCCAGGTCGTTGGGGGCATCTGCGCCGGGGTTAGAAGCAGCGCCGTTGAAGAAAGTGCCTACAGGTTCACCCCGCTCCCAGAAACCACTGGTAGCACCTACCTGGGAAACCGTCCAGTCCAGGTCAAAGAGGAAGTCATCCTGATAGCCTTCTTGCAGCATGATCGTCAGGCTGGTATTGCCGCTCAGGTTGACGTTTTCCACAACAGCATGGAGGTAGCCCCATTTGGCGGCGTAAACATTATATTGCCCCTCGGTCACTCCCGAAAGGGTAAAGTTGCCGTTGGCATCAGTATTAGTGCTAAAGGCGAAAGTTTCGTTTTGTGCCATCACCAAGGCGCCACCCAAGGGCTGGCCGTCAGCATCGCGCACGGTTTGGCCCGTAATGACATAAGTGGTGATCGGCACCAGTTCTACTTCCACTTCAGTCAGGACGCCATTTTCGAGCGTCAGGCTAATGGTTTTTTCGTTGTAGCCCGGTTTGGTGAATTCAACGTCGAAAACGCCATTGAGTGCCTGGCCGGTCTCGAAACGCCCAAATGCATCCGTAAGATCGAAGTTGGGCTGGTTAGAATTGATTACGACCCGCACATCTTTGAGCAAGGCGCCAGTAATCGAATCCGTAACGATGCCTTCCAGCCAACAAGCCCGCACAAAAGTTGGGCGCAGGACATAGAGGCCGTTGGTAATATCCGTGACGAGCACCGTCTGGGAGGGCAAATATGGATATAAGCCCCAGGCGCCATTGAAATTGCCAGGGGCACCAAGCCAGGTGCCGTAGTTGCCTACCTCGATCAGGTTGGTAGGGCGGGAAGCATCCACCACGCGGCCGCCGTCCGTATAATAGGAGATCAACAGGTAGTTATCCCATACATGCACGTTGTGCGGGATGACCCCCAAGCCCAGCGAGCCGACCGGGCGATATTGGTCCAATTCGACGATATTGCCCAGGTCGGTGACATCGTAAGCGCCAACAGGGGCATTCGGGCGTTCATCGGTGGTAAAAGCGACGGTTTCTTCTTCGTTCAGCCAGACGTTGTGGGTAAAACGGAAAGGCGTAGGCTGGGTGCCCAACAGTTGGATGTTGCTTTTGTCGCTCACATCATAAACGGTCATATTGCCCACGTAAATCTCGGAAGCATACATGCGATTGCTGGCCGTAAAGACATCATGAGAATAGATTGCTGGCGCTGCCGCCACAAATTCCGGATGCCCGTCAGAGGTGTTTACATCCAGGATCAGCATGCCGCCGCCATTGAGGTTGCAGCCGGCCAGGTAGCAAAAGCCATATTCGTCTATGTAGAGGTTGTGGCAGGAGGACAAGATGCCGAGGCCCGGCAGGTCCGGCGTCCAGTCGTAGTGCGTCACGCTATTGGGCAAATCAGACAGGTCAACCACCAGCAAGCCATTGGCGCCTTCGTTAGTGACGTAGGCGTAGTTGCCCCAGGTTTTGATATCGCGCCAGGTTGTGACTGCGCCGGGTATGAAGGCTACCTCCTGAGCATTGGACGGATCTTCCAGGCTGACAATGGAGAAGCCATTGCGTACGCCTACGAGGGCGTATTCGGTACCGCTCACCGGATCAGCCCAACCCCAGACGTCGCTGATGTTGTTACTGTATTGTACGCGAGAGAGCAACTCCATATTCAGTTGCGCCATGCCGTAGGCAGATGAAACAGCGAATAGGAGTAGTAATAGTGCTTTTTTCATGAAAACTTGTTAATGTGATGAAAGAATCTGGCTGTTTTTTTAGGGTGCGTAAAGATACTGGCTTTGCGCTGAAAAAGAAAGATTGCTAGAGCGGTACTACCGCAATTGTTAAGCGGCTGACACAAGTTGTCTGGCCCTCTTCATCCTTTATCTCAATATCCCAGACGTGGATGCGCCGGCCGATGCGCAGCGGGCTTACCCTTCCAGTGACATGGCCTTTGGTAGCCGGCCGCAGGTGGTTGGCGTTGAGTTCTACACCGACCACCTGTTCTTTTAAGGGGTCGGGCAGGCATAAAACAGAGGCGACGCTACCCAGGGTCTCTGCCAGAGTTGCCGAAGCACCGCCGTGCAACAAGCCCATGGGCTGTATGGTGCGCTGGTCAACGGGCATACTGGCTTCAATATAATCCGGGCCGTAAGCGGTAAAGGTGATGCCCAAGTGCGCTACTAAGGTGTTTTGAGTGAGGACGCCCAAGCCTTCCAGGGTGAAGTCTTGTTTCCAAATCGCGTTAGTTGATTTTTGCTCCATATTCAATTTATTGACTTATCTTCGGCAAGGTATATCATTGTCTGTGCCCGGATCGAGTATCAGGCAATAAAAACGAAAAATGGCCGTCAAGTGTTTAGCAATTAACTAAAGTCATGAAGCTAGAAAAACACCATACTACTGCCAGCGGCTGGTTGCTGGCGCTGTTCCTGCTGGTTTTAGCCGTGGCAGGCTGCCGCCAGGCACCCCGGCATCAGCAGGATCTAGACGGCAGCCTGCTTGAAGCTGTCGCTGCGGGCGATACGGCCCGGGTAGATTCATGCCTGCAAGCTGGTGCCAACCCGAATGTCCAGGATTCCAATGGCCTGCCCGCGCTTTTATTGGCAGCTCGGGGCGGGCATCAACAAATCCTGACGAACCTCTTGAAGCATGGGGCGAGTTCTGAGGCTAACCGGGTCAATACTTTCGGTAATACTGCACTGATGGAAGCCAGTGTCAGGAATGACACAATCATCGCCCGCCTCCTCCTGGAGCACGGTGCCGATGTGCAGGCGCTAGATGCTTTTGGCGACCCCGCCCTCAACTGGGCCGCTTACTACGGCCATGTCGGCTACGCGCAAGTCCTGTTGCGTTATGGTGCCCGCTGGGACGTGAGCAGCCGCAATGGCAATGCCCTGGAAATCGCCGCTCAGCAATGGCATCTGGACTTGCTAAATTTCTTTATCAGCCAAGGTGCTGGCCAGCCCCTGGAGGAGGGGCAAGCTCAGGAGCTGGTGGCGGCAGTAAAAGCGGGAGATGTGGAAACAGCCAGGCAATTGCTGGATGCCGGCGCTAGTGCCAGCCAGCGAGATGAGCTCTATCTCCCCATCTTGTTTTGGGCGGCCGCCAACGGCAATGAAGAGCTGCTAGAGCTCTTATTAGACCGCGGTGCTCCACCCGATGATTTTGGTTTGGCGGGCTATACCCCCCTGGCTGCGGCGGCCCGCTTTGGGCATATCAAGCTAGCCTCCCGCCTGCTGGACCACCACTCCCAAGCCGATGCCGCCGGGCCGCCTTATCGCATTACCCCCTTGATGTGCACCGCTATGGGGGGCCATGCCGAAATGGCCCGCATGCTCCTCCTCCGCGGCGCCGAAATCGATCGGCAGGATAGCGCCGATGGATTCACGGCCCTCATGCACGCCACTGCCAACAAGAAAAAGAATGTAGTAGCTTTGTTGATTACTTTTAAGGCCAACCCCTACATCAAATCTCACGATGACGTCGGCATCTATGAACTAGTCAATTACGCTGCCGACCCCGAACTGGCCAAGATGATCGAAGGGTATGTGATGGCAAGGCAGTAGGCTCAAGCGGCATATTCCTAACCCCCAACCTCTTGCAAGATGGCCAACAGGCCGCCTCTGCGGCTGTCCTACTATCAGATCAATCTACCCGTTTACCTACCCGCAGGATGATAAAAGCCAGAATAGCGAGGCTGATCAGCAGCAGCAGCAAGCTGATGCTCCAGCTGCCGCCCAGGTAAGTTGCCAGCGTGCCCGCCAGGATGCTGACAGCGCCCACCGTGAGGGCGTACGGCATCTGGGTCCGCACGTGATCGATGTGGTTGCAATCAGAGGCAAGCGAGCTCAAGATAGTCGTATCGGAGATCGGAGAGCAGTGGTCGCCGAGCACCGAAGCGCCCAGGGTAACCGAGATGACGTTTAGCAGCAGCTCCAGGCTGTGGTCATAATCCATCCCCTGGCTGGTGCATATTGCCCAAGTGGCGGGGATGGCGATGGGGTAGAGGATCGCCATTGTACTCCAACTGGAACCGGTGGAAAATGAAGTGAATGCCGCCAGGATGAAGATGATAGCCGGCATGAGGTGAGGGTTGACGCTATCTTTTAGTGCCGAGGCCAGAAAGTCGGCCGTGTGCAATTCATGCGTAGTGGCGGCCAAAGACCAGGCCATGGTCAAAATCATCAAGGCTGGCAACATGGTTTTAAAACCAGCGGTCAGCGTGGTGATGGTGTCGCCCAATGACATGATACGCCCACCTAGGGTGAGCAATATGGCGGCCGTTGCGCCCGAAAGGGAGGCCCACAAAAGCGCTACATAAGAATCGGAATTGCCGATAAGCTTGCCAAGCTTCATAAAAAGGCCAGCCGATTCGCCCAGATACTGGCTCATGGCCGCCCAAATATCACCCCAGCCAGGGCTACCGACGGAGATGCCTTTGCCAAGCATCTCCTCATAAGTACTGGCCATGCCGGTATCGGTCAGCCCGAAAATCGTGACCAGGATGACCAGGGCAACCGGGATTACGGCATTGTGCCACTTGATGGGCGCGCCTTCTACTGGCGAGAGGTCTTCCAGCTCGGTATCGCCAGGCTTGTTTCTTTTCGAGGATACTTCGCCAGTCTGCCGCGCACGGATTTCGGCTTTGTACATACTGCCAAAGTCCCGCTTCAGGATGACCAATAAGAGGATAAAAGCTAAAGCCAAGACCGGATAAAAGGAATATTTTAATGACGCCAGGAAAATGGCATAGGGCGTCAGGCCCGCATTCAAGCCTTCGATTTGTTTGAGGCCGTCATCGATATAGCCCAACTCAGCCCCGATCCAGGTGGTAATGAAGGCAATGGAAGCCACTGGTGCCGCCGTGCTGTCTACAATATAGGCCAGTTTTTCACGGGATACGCGAAAGCGGTCGGTCACTTTGCGCATGGTATTGCCTACGATGAGGGTGTTGGCATAATCGTCAAAGAAAATCGCCACGCCCAGCAGCCAGGTCATAAACTGGGCGCTGCGCGGCGAGCGGGCGTAGCGGGAAAATAGCTCGACCACCCCTGCCATCCCTCCATTCCTGGAGATGATGGCCACCATGCCCCCGATAAGCAGGGAAAAAACGATGATGGAAACATGCCCCGTATCGGCCAGGGCTGCCACGATGTATTTTTGTACCACCTCGAAGAAACTGAGGAGGAAGTAGTACAAGGATCCTAAACGCATCCCCCCGGCGATGAACGCACCTGTCCATACGCCGATGAAAAGGGATATAATGACCTCCTTGAAGATGAGCGCCAACAAGATAGCGACCAGCGGTGGAAGGATGGACAACCACATCGGGATATATTTGAGGCGGTAACTGCCGTCTTTGCGTTCAGCAAGGTGATATAGCTGGTAGTTTTTTACGCTGTTCTGAATTAGCAGCAGCTTGCCGCGAGCATCAATATCTAGCGGCGCTGTTGCTTGCCCGCCCTGGAAAACAATCATGGTGTCGGCCCCATTGATCGATAGCTCGGCCAGCCCGTCCGGCAAATCGGCTTTGAAGACGATGCGCCCTGGAGCAGCTTCCAGGTGATAGCTTTCGAGCCGCACGGGCTTCAATTCCAGCAATTGCTGGAAGGCGGCGCTGTCGGCCTGTCCAAAAGAATTGGCAATTGCACAACAAAAGAAGATAATAGCGAGGCAGTAAGTGTTTTTCATTTTTCGTTTGTTATAAATTTGGCCTTTCATCAGCCGCACAATTAACGAAGATTTCCATAAACTGCAAAATCAACGCATGAAAAGTACCATCGCCATACTCTTGTTCTCGCTCGGAACTATCTGCTCCATTTTTACCCAAGACTACCGCCACTTCCAAATCCCCTTCCGCGTCAACGGCAAAGATTTAGCTTTTCCACTGGCTGGCGGCCTAAACACCCCCCAGCTTAATGCAGTAGACCTCAACAATAACGGCCTGCTAGACCTCTACATCTTCGACCGGACGGGCAACGTGCACCTCACTTTCCTCAATGCGGGTACGCCCGGGCAGGTGAGCTACACCTATGCGCCCGAGTACGAAAAACAATTCCCCCGCGGCCTGCTCGACTGGGTGCAGTTGCGCGACTACAACGGCGACGGCATCATGGATATCTTCGCCCAGGCCCGTTCCTATTCTCCTTTCCAGGGTATCATCGTTTTCCGCGGCTACTATGGCAGCGACAACCGCATCGCCTTTGAAAGAGTGCCTTTCAGTAATGTTGATGACGTCTTACAATTCCAGTTGCTCAACGGCACGACGACCCAGATTTACGTCAGCAATATCGATTACCCCGCCATAGACGACCTGGATTGCGATGGCGACCTGGATATCCTGACTTTCAATCCTGCCGGGGGCTATGTGGAGTTTTACCAAAATCAATCCATAGAGCGGGGCTATGGGCTGGACAGCTTGATCTTCGAGCTGAAGGATGATTGTTGGGGCGGTTTCTTCGAAAGCGGCATTGACCTGAATTTAGGCCTGGCTGACGCTCCTGGTGCCTGCTTCAATTTGTTGAACCAGGAGGGCGTCACCACTCGCCACCCTGGCTCCACCCTCCTGACCCTGGATATCGACAACGATGGCGTCAAAGAGCTCATCCTGGGCGATATAACCTTCAACTATATCAATATGCTCTCCAATAGCGGGAGCTGTACCCAAGCCTGGATGAGTACTCAGGACCCTACCTTTCCTAGTTATGACGTGCCGCTAGAACTGGAGGTTTTCCCGGCGGCTTTTTACCTGGATGTCAACAACGATGGCAAGCGCGACCTTTTGGCAGCCCCCAACGCCATCAACATCTCGGAAAACTATGAGGTGTTGTGGTATTATGAAAACATCAATACGGATGAGGCGCCGGTTTTCCAATTCCGCCAGCGCGATTTACTGGTGGATGATATGCTCGATTTTGGCTCGGGCGCTTTCCCGGCTTTCATCGATTATAATGCCGATGGCTTGCTAGACCTGGTGGTGGGCAATACGGGCTTTTCCAGGCCCTTCGGCGCCCGCGACGCCCGCCTCTTCTTGTTTGAGAATGTAGGCACGGCAAGCGCTCCAGCTTTTGAGCTCGTAGACGATGACTTCCTGGGCCTGAGCAATTTCTCGGGTTATTTTGCCTTTTCGCCCGCCTTCGGCGATCTGGATGGTGATGGCGATCTGGATATCGTAGTAGGCGAGGCATTCGGGCGTTTATTCTACGCCGAAAACACCGCCGGCCCGGGCAACCCGGTGGCTTATGGGCCCTGGCAGTACAATTACAAAGGCATCTCCATCGGCACCTTCAGCACCCCCTTTATCGTGGACCTTAATCGCGATGGCTTGCCGGATTTGCTGGTGGGCGAACGCACCGGCAATATCAACTACTTCCAAAATATCGGCACCCCCTCCATTCCGGACTTTAACCCCAATGAAAATATGGCCCCTAATGTCTTCGCCTTGGGCAACATCAATGCGGCCGAGCCGGGCTTCATCACCGGCCATAGCTCCCCAATTGTACTTGACCAAGCGGGCACCTACGTGCTCATCACGGGCACGCAAAACGGGGCGATCCGTTTCTACAACAATATCGAAGGCAATATCAACGGCACATTTAATCTGGTGGACGGCAAAGTTGGCGGCATAGAGGTCGGGCGTATCACCCGTCCTGCGGTGGCCGACCTCGATGGCAACGGCCGCCTGGAAATCATCATTGGCAACGAGCGCGGCGGCCTGTCTGCCTTCCAGACCAACCTCTTGCCCGATAGCACTTCCCCGGCGCGCAACCTTGCAGCTAGCCTCCAGCTGGCGCTTTTCCCCAACCCCGCCCGCGAGGCTTTCACTTTCCACCTGCCAAGCCCGGGCTGGAAACGAGTCCAGCTTTTCAATGCAGCGGGGCAGTTGGTTTACACCCAATCCTGGCAGGGGGAGGAAGTATCGGTGCCAGTCAGCGGCTTGCCTAGTGGGGTATATTGGGTAAGGGTGGCAGCGGAGGATAAAGTATATGGGGGGAGGATAGTGGTAGAATAGCCTTTTGGGGCCTATAATCTGCAGTAAAACCAGGAAATATTTTTTGTGTTAAACAAAATGTTTTATATTTGCTCAAAATTTGCCAGCAAATGGAAGAGCAAACGGTATATCAGAAGGGTAGGGGAGCACAGATCAACCCGACCGACCGCTTCAGCCAACACGTAAGGGAGGAGGCAGCGCCAGAGCTGGGGCTGCGCACCCAGTATCATAAAGTGCACCCCAAGACCATCCTCAACCGGGTGGATAGCCCCGACATCGGGCCCGGTTGGTCGATGAACCCCTACCAGGGTTGCGAGCACGGCTGCGTCTATTGTTACGCCCGCAACAGCCACAACTACTGGGGCTATAGCGCCGGTTTGGATTTCGAGCGGGTCATCCTGGTCAAAGAAGAGGCGCCGCGTTTGCTGGAAGAACAACTCAAAAAGAAGAACTGGAGAGCCGAGCCCATCATGCTCTCTGGCAATACTGATTGCTATCAACCCATCGAGCGAGAGCTGGAAATCACCCGGGAGATACTGAAAGTATTGTGGAAGTATCGGCACCCGGTGGGCATCATCACCAAAAATAGCCTGATACTGCGCGACCTGGATATCCTGAAGCCGATGGCCGAATGCCGCCTGTTGCGCGTATCCATTTCCCTGACTACCCTCGACGAGGGCTTGCGCCGCCTGCTGGAACCCCGCACCGCTTCCGTGGATACCCGCTTGAAGACCATACAAACACTAGCTGAAAACGGCATCCCTGTAAACGCCATGCTCGCCCCCATCATCCCCGGTTTGAATAGCCACGAAATATTGCCCCTGGCGGAGCGGGCCGCTAGCGTGGGCGCGCTTTCCATTGGCTACACCGTGGTGCGCCTCAATGGGGACGTCGCGGCAGTATTCGAGGATTGGATCCGTAAAACTTTCCCCGACCGGGCAGATAAAGTGCTCAATGGGATCCGCGATTGCCATGGCGGACAGCTGAACGACAGCCGTTTCGGCACCCGCATGAGGGGCGAAGGGCATATTGCCGAAATCATCGCACAGCAATTCCAGCTAGCCCGGGCGCGTTTTTTCAAAGATAAACCCAAGCTGGTTTACGACCTGGAGCTGTACGAACGGTTCAAAAGGCCGCAGCTCGAGCTTTTTTAGGTTTATAAATAAGCGCTGTTTTAAGGCCTCAACACCCGTACTTCCAAATGGGAGGGCCGCGTTGTATCCTGATAAATGCGGTGCGTCGCTTTTTGGAAATCTTCCTCCGAGCAGTTGTAGATATCCACGAACTTTTGCGGGTTGCGGTCCACCAATGGGAACCAGGAGTTTTGCACTTGTATCATGATGCGGTGCCCTTTTTTGAAGGTGTGCGCCACATCTGGGGCTTGAAAGCGTACCGGGGTGATTTTGCCGGGCACAAAAGGCTCTGGCGCTTCAAAGCTATTGCGGAAGCGGCCACGTAAGATTTCGCCCCGCACCAACATCTGGTAGCCCCCCATAGGCACCTCCTTTTCGTTGGCCGGGTAGCCTTCCATTTTATCAGGGAATACGTCGATGAGCTTCACTACATAATCTGCATCGGTGCCGGTAGTAGAGACGTAGAGGCTGGCCGTGAGCGGGCCAGCGATGGTGATGTCTTCTTCCAGCACGGGGGTTTGATAGACCATGACATCCGGTCGGCGGGCGGCAAAGCGCTGGTCGTCAGTCATATATTCGCGGGTACGGCGCAGGTGCACGTCTTGGGTATAGGGCACTGGCTTGTTGGGGTCGGCGATGTACTCCTCGAAGCTTTCTGCTACTACAGGCATGCTGAAGCTCAGGCCGCCGTCGGGATGGAAATAGAGCCGCTGGGTGCGGGTATTTTCAGGCGGCCAAGCCTCGAAGTCACGCCACTCATTGCTGCCAGTCACAAAAATAGTGGCTTTGGGTATATCCGCCTGTCCTTCACCTTTCAGGTAGTAACTAAAGAATTTAGCCTCTAGTTGCTTGTAATATTCGGTGGTATTGAAGCCCCAATGTACATTCCCGAGGCGCTCGCCATCGCTGGCAGACCATTGGCCGTGGTACCAGGGGCCCATTACCAGGCGGTTTGCGGTAGTGGCTGGATTTTGCTTTTCGATAGCTTCGAATACCCGCAGCGGCCCGAAGCTATCTTCGGCATCGAACCAACCGCCAACCGTCATTACCGCTGGGCGCACCCCCTTTAAGTGAGGGCGTGGGTTACGTGCCTGCCAGAATTCATCGTAGTTGGGATGGGCCATCAACTGATTCCAAAACCTGATGGAGTCGCCCATATAACGCTTTAGGTTTTTGATTGGCCCTACGTCCAGGAAGAACTGGTAGTTGTCCTCTACCGGCCATTCGAAGCGCGGAGCGCCTTTGGTGGTAGGCGCTGGCCGGGGCTGCCCAAAGCTATAGTAGAATGAAAAAGCGTCCAGGACGAAAAATGCTCCATTGTGGTGGAAGTCGTCGCCGATAAACCAGTCGGTGACCGGTGCCTGGGGCGACACGGCCTTGAGGGCGGGGTGCGCATCGGGGATAGACATGGTGGCGTAAAAGCCGGGATAGGAAATGCCGAAGATGCCGATGTTGCCATTGTTGTTGGGCACGTTTTTCACCAGCCAGTCCATGCTGTCGTAGGTATCGCTGCTTTCGTCAAACTCCTGGCCCTTTTTGCCGGGCTGATAGGGGCGCACATCTTCAAATTCTCCTTCACTCATGTACTTTCCACGCACGTCTTGCATGACGAAGATATAACCAGCTTCGACCAGGTGCATATAGCGAGCCAGCCGCTCCGGATATTGATCTTCACCATAAGGTGCCACGCTATAAGGCGTGCGGATCATGAGGATAGGGTAGGAGGCCGACTGGTCTTTGGGCGAATAGATAGCCGTAAATAGCCTGACCCCATCGCGCATAGAGATGTAGGTTTCTTGCTTAGCGTAGTTTTCGGCAATATAGGCCATGACCTCATTAGCCGGAATAGCCGAAGCTTGGGTAGCACTTTGGCTGAATGAGGGAAGGCTCCACAACAGGGCGAGAAGCAGCAAGGCCGCCCATAGATTTGATTGATATTGTTTTGCGCTCATGGCACCAGATTTAATTTTTCGCGCTAAAGGTAGAAAAAGATTCTACAAAATCGCTAATCTAGCAAGGCACAAGCCCGATGGAACATGAGATTCCACCGGGCTTGCATTTCCCGACATGAGCTTAGTACGCGAGGCTCTAGAATCGGGCAACCAGTCCAACCATAGCGTTGATGCCAAAAGTAGGGTAGCGGAACCAGCGTTGCCGCTGGTTGTTGGCCAGGTTGTTGATCTGGATAAAGCCGCCGATATTTTTGGTAAAGAAATAATCTGCCCCTACGCTGACGTCGAATAATGCATTGAGGTTTTGAGCTTCGTTGTTTTCGTCCAGATACGGTACGCCATTTTCTAAGAAGAAGTCCCCCTTGAGGGTCAGCTTATTTTCCATAGTGGTATAACGGGCACCAACATTAACCGTCAGGGAGGGCAGATGCCAGGGTTTCTCCTGCCCTTGCAGCGAGAAGAAATTTTGGCTGACCGTGCCCGTCAGGTTAAAGCCCTCGAACAGGGGCATCTCCAGCGAGGCTTTGAAGTAAACAATATTGGCTGTATCGTAGAGCACATCAAAGCGAGGGATGCTATCATTGACATCAGGCAGGAGGAAAAGCGCCAGGTTGTCCACGGTTTTATAACCCACCTGCGCATCGTAGTTGATGCCCTGCACATTGCCTTTCACCCCGCCATAGTACTGGTAGTAACTGGTGTTGCGCACCCGGATGCGGGAAGAGATGAAGGGGTTGTAGTCGCTCAAAGTTCGGAAGTCATTCTTTTGCAGGGTACCGGTAGCGCCCACGTAAGCGCCGAGCACGCCTTCCAGGATGAGGGCATAAAGCTCTACATCGGGGAAGAAAGAGAATTGGTCGCGGTGTGAAGCGATATTGACGCCTACTTTAGCGGTAAAGCTACCACCGTGGTAAGTGTAATTGGGCCGCAGGAAGAAGTTATTGAGGCTTTGGTTGGCGGTATCTTTATAAGTCGTAAAGTCTGTTTCCAGATCAATATTGAGGGGGTGGCTGCCAGCGAACCACTTCGTGCCAGATAGCAGTAGGTTGAAGCCCCGTTCGCGTACGGCGTAGAAGTCGTTGAGCAGATAAGCTTTGAATCCGGCATGGTAATTGAAATCCGCCTCGGTGCGGGCGCCATTGAAGACACTAGCTTTGGCGTCGAAGATATTGAAGCGTTGGCGCACTTCTTCGGGCAGGAAAGAATAGCTGAGGTCCTTTTCTTCATTGAGGTCGTTGTAGCCGTAGAAGTGGTTGACATTGGAGGAATAGCCCAAGCCTCCATTGACCGAAAAGCCCTGGTCGAAGTGGTAAGTGCCGTCCAAGCCGCCGCCGGAATAAGAGAAGCTTTGATTTTCTACCCTGCGGTCGTTATTTGCCGAGTGGTGGCGGGCGGTAAGGCCAAGGGTGAAGTTCTCCAGGCTACTGATGTTGTAATAGCCGTCTCCCAGGATGGCTGCCGGGAAGCCCCCGCCCAGGCGGAGGTAGCCATTGTAGGTGTCGCCGTTTTCTTTGCTTGAAGGCATCGCCAGGGGGCGGATGCGTGGCGGCAAGTACTCCACTTCCATCGAACGGGCAGTAATGGCATAATCCAGGCGCTTAGTAGCTGTATCCAGGGGAGGCAGCACCGGAGCGACGCCGAAGCGCTCGGTGACCGCCAGGCGGGCGTCGAAGCTCTTGACGATATCTACTTCTCCGGCTTGTAAGCCAGGCTTTTGAGCCTGCAGGGCCAGGCTTCCGCAGCCAAGTAAGAGGATCAGGCCAATATTCTTGAAGGCTTTCATTATTGTCATTTTGTTTTTAACTTAAAAAAAAGACTGCTTCTAAGCAAAAAAGGCGCAGTGCTAATTACCGCCATTTTGCATTTCCAAGGTGCCGCCGCTGCGGTCGGTATCCAATCGGCTGGAGCGGTTGATTTGGGCGTTGATTGCCGCTAGCTTGCGCTTGGCTTCGTCAATCAGCTCTTGATCACCGGTATAATTATTGAGCAATGCCTCCAGCGAGGCTCGGGCATTGAACAAGTCGCCTTTCTCCGATAAAATATCCGACAACAGGATAATGCTCTTGGCTACCCAGTAAGGATAGGCGGAGCTTTCGCGGTTGGCATTGATGCAGATTTTCTGGGCTTCTTCCAGGTTGCGGCGCAAGTAGAAGATATAAGCCCGCAGGTAGCGCGCCTCGGCCGTCTGCTCGTTATCGCTCAGGCGGATGACTTCGTTGAAAGCCGACATCGCGTTGTCGTAGTCCTTTTGGTCAAAGGCCATTTTTCCGAGGTAAAAATTGGCCGTGGCAATTTGCAGCTGTGAAGCGCTAGGGTTGGAGATCACCTTGCGGGCTTGTTCGAAGACCGCTTGGCTACGGTTGATGCGATAGGCGCTGCGCAGGCTCCCCAGTTGTGCCTCAAAACGTTGATCGGGAGAGGCAGCCGCAGCTTCTAGCTGGGTGTATAGCTCATAAGAGCGGGCAAAGTTCTGTTCATGGTTGTAAGCGATGATCGCCGCTTTCTCCAAGGCGCGGAGGTAATAAGAGCTCGGGCCCCGTTGCACCACCGCCTCGTAATCCTGGAATGCCTGGCTATACTGCCGCAGCACGCTATGGGATTCCCCCCGGTTGTACTGGGCCTGGAGGGTGTAATTGCCGCGCGGGAACTTGCGCAAGTATTCGGTATAAGCGGTTACAGCCCGCTCGTAATTAGCGTTTTCAAACTGCGATTCTGCAGCCCGGAAGTTGATGGAGTCACGCAGGCTGCTTTCTACGTTGCCGCGTACCGTTTCCAGGAACGTAAAGTAATTGTCGGCCTGCCCCAAGTCATCCACGTAAATTTCCTCCAGGGCTGCCAGGGCCAGGTTGGCCTCATTGGGGTCGGGGTTATTAGAGAAAACCTGTTTGTAGTAGGTAATCGCCGCATCGACATTGCCTTGGTTATAACTGATCAGACCGAGGCGCACCAAGGCTTTAGGGATGAGGTCCGATTTGCCTTGATAACGGCGCAGCAATTCTTTAAGCGGCTCGAGAGCTTTGCTAAACTGGCCAATTTCCTGATAGGTAGTGCCCAATAGCAGTAGGGCATCGTCGGCATATTCCGAGTTGGGGTATTTCTTCTCAATCTCCTCCAGAGCCAGGATTTTATTGGAGGCACGCCCCAGGAGGCCTTCGATAATGGCTTTCTGGTAGAGCGCATAAACGAAGCCTTCGTACTTTTTGTCAATCGCTGTATTGTAATATTCCACGGCTTTGGCATACTGGTTGCGCTTGAAGTAGCAATCGCCTGCTCGCAGGGTAGCGTCGCCCAATACCTGTTGTAAGACCTGTGTGTTGCGGATGAAAGGGCGGTTGCGTTCGATACCCCGCACCGCATCTTCAAAGAACCCCAGGGCCGTGGCATAGTTTTCTTGCTTGAGGTAGTTGTAGCCTTGCAAGTAGTTGGCCGTGAAGATAGAAGACTCATCGGGCAGATTGCTCATGGATTTAGCCAGCGTGAGGAATTGGCTGGCCAGTCGGATACTGGCATTGTAATCACCCTCACGGTGAGCGATATCAGCTTGCCAGTAAATTGCCAGGGCTCGGGTGCGGGCATCGATGGAATATTCCAGCGATTTCGCCAGCAGCTGTTTGGCTTTGGGCAGATCGTTGCTTTGCAGCAATTGTATGCCGCGCAGATAAGCCACTTGCTGGTGGGTCTCTTGTAGTTTAGGCGTTTTGTTGGGGATGCCATCCAGGATGTCGAGCGCCTGCTGGTAGTCGCGATAACTGAGGAATATCTCGCTCATCAGCGATTGGGCATCAACGTAGTATTTTGACGCGGGGCGAAGCTCTTTCAGTGCTGTAATGGCTTCGCGGGGGTCTTTAAGCTCGTAGGAAAGCTTGGCGTAATTCCACAGGGCCTCCTCCTGGACGCGGGCGTCGTAGGGCATGCGCCGGGCGGCACCAAACGCGGTACGGGCCGAAGCACGCTGGTTTTGGCGCAGGTAAGAATCGCCCAGGATGTACATAGCATTTTGGCCGATCTCGGAATCTACGGTCGATAGCTCCTGTAGGTATTGGATAGTCTTGGCGTAATTGCCAGTTTGGTAAAAGGTGAACCCCACCTGATAGAGCTCCTCTTCCCGCAGCTTGCTCGTGCGCTCAGCGTAATACTGCAGATGAGGCAGAGCTTTGGCGTAGTCTTTTTTCTCAAAATAAGATTGGCCGATCAGTTGGCGGATTTCCAGTTCATTGCGCAGGTCTGGATCCCTCAGGCGGGGCTCGGCATAAGCGATCAGCTCATCAAAGCGGCGTTCGGCAAAGTAGATTTGGGCCGTGTAGTAAGGTACGTGGCGCTTATAGCGGTTGTTGCGCTCCACCAGTTTAAACGCGGTGATGGCGTTGTCGTAGCTGCCTTCGAAGAAGTAGCAAAGCCCGAGGTAGTAATTGGCGGGGAAATAATATTCGCCATCAATATCTTTGATATCCCGGAAATTGTTTTTGGCTTTGGCAAAATCTTTGCGGATAAATTGGGAATAGCCCATCTTGAATTTCACTTCTGCACGCTGATCGCGGCTCATGCCGGCGGTAGGCACTTTGGAGAAATAATCGACGGCTTTCTCATATTGGCCGGCATCATAATAGTAGTTGGCCACTTCAATGAGTGCCTGGCTAGCCATGGGGCTAGGTGAATACTTACGCACGAAGTCCAGGATGAGTTTTTCCCCATCGGGGGCACCCAGGCGTACGGCACAGCGAGCATAATTGAGCTCGGCTTTTACGCGCAGCAATTCGGCATCAGGTTCGTTGATGGGCCGCAGCAGAACCAGGGCGCGGCTGAATTCTTGTTGGGCCTTTGCCAATACGCCCTGCTCAAAAAGAGAAACGCCAGACTTATAAGCTTCGTGAGCTTCGGTATAAACCGTAGTCTGTTGGGCAGCGAGCGGGAGGATTGGGAGGCAGGCCAGTAACAGAAGGGCAATTCTTTTTAACATCGCAATGTTTTTTGATTTAAATCAAAAGCCTGAGGCCCATATACGGGCACCTGTGTTGAACGCAGGCTAGGCTGATAAGCGTATATTTATTGAGGCGATTTTTTCCGGAGCTAGTTGACAAGCAGCTTTGCATTGCAGCAAGCCGAAGCCTCAAGCATCGAAACCCAAAATCGTCTGTTCGATGATGCCGCAGCATTCGTGCAGCTGTTCTTCGGTCATCGTCAACGGGGGCGCAAAGCGGATGATGTTGCCGTGGGTGGGCTTGGCCAACAAGCCGTTTTCTGCCATTTTAAGGCAAATCTCCCAGGCGGTCTCGCTATCGGGCGTATCGTTGATGACCACCGCATTGAGCAAGCCTTTGCCGCGCACCTGAGCGGCCAGGTCGCACTTGTCCACCAGGTTTTCTTGCATCCGGCGGCGGAAAATCTTCCCGAGGCGCTCGGCATTCTCCGCCAGTTTTTCATCCTGTACCACGCGCAAAGCCTCCATCGCTACGGCACAGCCCAGGGGGTTGCCGCCGAAAGTGGAGCCGTGTTGCCCAGGCTTCAGCCTAAGCATAATTTCATCGCGGGCCAAAACGGCAGATACGGGGAAAACGCCGCCCGAAATGGCTTTGCCCAAAACGAGGATGTCGGGCAAGAAGCCCTCATGTTGGCAAGCCAGCAACCTACCCGTTCGGGCGATGCCCGTCTGCACTTCATCAGCGATGAAGAGCACGTTGCGCTGGCGGCACAGCTCATAAGCCTGGCGCAAGTAGCCTTCATCTGGCACGAAAACGCCTGCTTCGCCCTGAATGGGCTCCACCATGAAGCCAGCCACGCAAGGGTCTTCCAGGGCTTCTTCCAGTGCCTTCAGATTGTTGTAGGGTATAATGACATAGCCCGGCAGATAGGGGCCAAAGTTCCGGGTACTATTGCTATCAGTGGAGGATGAAATCGCGGCGATAGAGCGCCCCCAGAAGTTCCCTTCTACAAAGATGACCTTCGCCTGGTTGGTGGGTATGCCTTTAACTTCATAGCCCCATTTGCGGCAGAGCTTTACTGCCGTCTCACAAGCTTCTACCCCCGTATTCATCGGCAAGACCCGGTCGTAGCCAAAATACTGAGTAATGAACTGCTCGAAAGGCCCGAGCATGTCATTGTAAAAAGCGCGGGAGGTCAGCGTCAGCCGCTGGGCTTGCTCCGTCAGCGCTTTAATGATACGAGGGTGGCAATGCCCTTGATTGACTGCCGAATAGGCCGCGAGAAAGTCGTAATAACGCTTCCCTTCCGCATCCCACAGGAAAACACCGCTCCCTCGCGACAACACCACGGGCAGCGGGTGGTAATTATGAGCGCCATACTGGCTCTCCATCTGCATTAATTCCTGGGATGTAAACATAGCTTCTTGTACCATAAGTTGTAGCTCTTTTATAAATTCGCTCCTTTAACCTTTAACCCTTAACCTTTAGCCTTTAGCCCTTAACCTTGATCCCCGCCGCCTCCACCACTACCGCCCCCTTAGCGACCATCTCCTCCACGGCGCGTTCCCCATCACCCTCTTGTAGGTTGACCGCGCGGCAGCCATCCAGGATGACATAGGTTTTAAAACCCTCTTCCAGTGCATCCAGCACCGAATATTTGACGCAGTAGTCCAGGGCCAGCCCCAGGATGTAAACCTCTTCGATGCCGCGCTGGCGCAGGTATTCCGCCAAGCCGGTAGACTTCCGCCTGCCGTTATCGTAGAAGCCGCTATAGCTGTCAATGGCTGGGTCGGTGCCTTTGACGAAGACTTTTTCAAACTTGGACGTATCCAATTCTTGTACAAACTCTGCCCCGAAGCTGCCTTGCACGCAGTGGATGGGCCAGAGGATTTGTTCAAGCCCGTCTAGCATGATTTTACTGCCGGGGTAGCGCCAGGGGTGGTTGGCAGCAAAGCTGCCATGGGTTGCCGGGTGCCAGTCTTGCGTAGCCACTACCAGTTCGAACTTCTTCATCGCACGGTTAGCTACCGCCACTACTTGATCACCATCTTTGACTTCAAGTGCGCCGCCAGGGCAAAAGTCGTTTTGGATATCTATTACAATCAGTGCTCTCATGGTTATCATTTCATTCAGATAAGCCGGCCATCCTGCATTTCGAGGCGGCGGTCGCTCATCGCGGCTAGTTCTTGGTTGTGGGTTACGATGATGAAAGTTTGCTGTAAATCTCGGCGCAAGTTAAAGATCAATTGGTGTAATTCCTGCGAGGAGACGGAGTCCAGATTGCCGGAGGGCTCATCAGCAAAGACCACGGCGGGCTGGTTCATCAACGACCGGGCTACTGCCACGCGCTGCTGCTCGCCTCCCGACAGTTGAGAAGGCTTGTGGGTAAGGCGCTCAGACAGCCCCAAATAATCCAGAAGCTCTTTGGCCCGCTTGATAGCTTTGCTTTCCGGATGCCGGGCGATAAGCGCTGGGATATAAGTATTTTCCAATGCGGTAAACTCGGGAAGCAAATGATGAAACTGAAAAATGAAGCCGATATTCTGGTTGCGGAAGGCCGCCAGTTTTTTATGCCCCATTTGCAGCACATCTTCACCATTAATGTACAGCCGTCCGGTATCTGCCCGGTCTAGTGTGCCGAGGATGTGCAAAAGGGTGCTTTTGCCCGCGCCGGACTTGCCAACGATGGAAACGACTTCCCCTTTGCCTACTTCCAGTTCCACCCCCTTAAGCACCAGGAGTTGGCCAAATGATTTATGGATGTTATCTGCTTTGATCACAAATGTCTGCTTTTTTCCGGGCCCAAAGATAGGCAATTGGCGGCATTCATGCCTTTCCAGGGGCAAAGATAAGGGAATTATAACGAAAACGAGGCACCATGCCTGCAATCAATCATGTGGCTATACCCTCCATAGCCAAGCGCTTCAAGCTCTGCTTAAAAAAAGCCTCATGAAAACTCCTTCATGCAAAACATTTCCTTTGAGCCAGCGTTTTCACCATCGTTATTAGCATCCAAAAAACTGAAACAATCCCATGCTGACATTACTCATCCTCTCCGTGTTGTGGAGCAAGCGCCGGGCGTTGCGCGAGAAGCTCCAATTCATTACCAATGCCAAAGCACCGAAGCTCGGTATTTTCAGGCTAAAAAAAAATCCAGCTTTGTGACCAGTTTCACTAACTCTCGCGCTACTGCTTTCTTGCTTTGTGCAAAATTTAGCAATCATGTACAAAGCTATCCTTTCATTAAGCTTTCTGCTGTTCGTTAGTGCTTCAGCTCTGGGGCAGGCCCATGGCCCGCTTGACCATTCGGATAACCATCAGCCGCACTGGCGCGTTGCGCTGCTGCTAGGGCATACCTTTGTCCCAGCCGTGGGGGCCCAGTATTCAGCCATCCCTTCTTGGGGGCTGGACCTAGAATACTGGCACACTGCTAAATGGGGCATCGGGCTGCACAACGACATTGAACTGCAGTCTTTTATCATCGAACAGGTAGGCAGGGAAGAACTCCTGGAACGAGAATACCCCCTGGTCTTAACCCTGGATGCCCTTTTCAAACCCTGGCGCGGACTGGTCCTCCAGTTTGGCCCGGGCATTGAATTGGAGCGCTCCGAACACTTCTATCTGCTGCGTATGGGGGTAGAATACGAGTTTGAATTTGGCCGGCACTGGGATGTAGCACCTTCTATTTTTTACGATACTCGTCAAGAGGCTTTCGATACTTGGGCGATTACACTGGGGGTAGGGAAGAGGTTTTAGGGGTAAGTAGCGCCGGTTTTTATAGTCCGAGTGCTTTACGAAGACAAAGTGGTCGCCAAAATTTGGAAATGTGAAAAAAGTGTCGTAATATTGAACGTACATCTAGCCCTGTGTTTTCGGCTCTTCTGGTAGGTTGAAGTGGTTCATAAAACAACCCCGACATGAAACACAAAACCTGCTTCGTGCTTGCCGTCATCACGGTGAGCTTCGTTCCTTTGCCTTTTTTTGCTGGGGCACAAGGACAGACCATCCGCGGCACTGTCATAGATAAAGATACCCGCCAACCCCTGATTGGAGCGACGGTGGCTCTACCTGATTTGGAAACCATGCTTGGTACGGTAACAGAGTTCGATGGCACCTTCGTGCTCGAAGGCGTACCCATTGGGCGGCACACCTTGGTTTGTCGGTATATCGGCTATGGCTCTTGGCAAGCAGACGGGTTGGTGCTTACTGCTGCCCGAGAACTTGTACTGGAAATCGAGCTAAAAGAAGATGCCGCAACCCTGGGCGAAGTGCTGGTCACGGCGGTTGTTTCGCCACACAGCCCGCTCAATGATGCGGCCTTGCTCAGCTCCCGCTCCTTTTCGGTAGAAGAGGTGCAGCATTTCGCTGGCGCCATTAACGACCCCGGGCGCATGGCGCATAGCCTGCCCGGCGTACAGCCGTCGAGAGACAACGAGGGCGACATCATTATCCGGGGGAATGCCAGCACGGGCGTGCTGTGGCGCCTGGAAGGGGTAGACATCCTCAACCCCAACCACTTCGCCCGCCTGGGCGGCAGCGGCGGTGGCCTGACCATCTTTAGCGTGAGCGTGCTGAGCACCTCCGACTTTTTCGCCGGGGCTTTCCCAGCAGAGTATGGCAATGCCCTGGCCGGCGTATTTGACATGCGCTTCCGCAATGGTAATAGAGACAACCGCCAGCACCGCTTCCGGGCAGGCATGCTGGGGCTGGAATATGCTACAGAGGGCCCCTTTTCAGCCAGCAAACAACAGGCAGGGGGCAAAAGCGGCTCTTACCTCCTCAACTACCGCTACTCTACGCTTGGCATCCTGAATGAAATGGGCATCTACCTGGTAGGCGAACGGGTGCGCAACAATTTCCAAGACTTGAGCTTCAACCTCTTTTTCCCTGGCAAGGACGGGAAAGCGAGCCTGAGGCTTTGGGGCGTTGGAGGCCTGAGCAGCGAAGACAAAGTGACAGCCCAAGGTGGCTGGCAGATTTTTGACGACAGCCTCAGCTATCAGAACGGCTCAAAAATCGGCGTGCTCGGGCTGACCCACACGATAGCCACTGGCGAAAAATCGCACCTGAAGACCACCGTAGCGATCATGGGGCAGCAAGCCTACCATCATCTCCGGCGCAATTTTGCGGAAGGTGGCCAGGGGATACTAAGTGATGAGGACTATCGCCAGGGCAAACTTGCCCTCTCTACATTTTTTACCAAAAAAATCTCTTCCAGCAGCACTTTCAAGACCGGCCTGCAATTTAGCGGGCTGCTTTATGACCTGAGCTTCGACAGTATCCAGGCTGGCGGCCAGACCGCCGCTTATATCGCTGAAAAAGGCACAACGCTGCAGGCGCAGCCGTTCGCACAACTCGGCTATCAGCCTAATGCCAACTGGACCTTGAACCTGGGGTTACACGGCTTGTACTTTGGGCTCACCGAATCTTTCTCCCTGGAGCCCCGCCTAAGCGCCCGCCGCCGCCTCGGCAGAAGACAAACCCTCAGCATGGCAGTAGGCTATCACAGCCAAACGGCCCCCCTGGGCGTTTATTTTGCCAACGTCCAGCAGGATAGCATGATCACCCAGCCTAATCGCAACCTCCCATTGATGAAGTCCCTACAGGTAGTAGTAGCTTATGACGCCTGGCTCGCACCACAACTGCGCCTCCATCTAGAAGGTTATCGGCAAGACCTCTTCGATATACCCGGCGACCGCGGGCTGAGCTATTTCTATTGGCTACTGAACGAAATGGAAGGATACCCCAACCGCAGCTTTGCCGACGCGGGCCAAGGCACCAACACGGGCTTGGACCTATCGCTGGAAAAATCCTTCCGCCAAGGCTTTTTCTTCTTGTTGAACGGCTCGGTTTTCAACAGTACTTACCGCTTTAAAGGTACCAGGGATTTCAACACCCAGTTCAACGCCAATTACACCGGTGCCCTCACCATGGCCCGGGAGTGGGGCGTAAGCAAAGGGGGTATCTGGCAAGTAGGCATGAAAAACCTCTGGATGAATGGCTTGCCTTCTACACCTCTTGCCGCCATCCAATTTGGTGGTGAAAGCCCGATATTAGAAGAGAGCAGGCCTTTTGGCGAGCGTGTCAGAGACTATTTCCGTAGCGACCTCCGGCTGGCTTGGCGCAAAAACCGCCACAGCCTCTCGCTCGACGTGCAGAATGTCTTCAACATCGAGAATCTGCGGCCGTTTGAGTGGATTTTCGACCCAGTCAGGAATGGGTGGGCCCGCCGCCCCCAAGCCAGCATCACTCCAGTGCTGAGTTGGCAGTTAGACTGGTGACCCTGCTCCCCGGTAAATTCATTACCTTTGCCTCAATTGGTTTCAAAGGAATGAGTTTCTGGAAAGGCTTTGGCCATCAAAATATTGATTGCTTATGGAGGCATTTCATGGCCGCGTCGTTTTAATTACTGGCGCAGGTGCAGGCATCGGCAAAGCCTTAGCATTTCATTTGGCGGCAAAGGGCGCCAAGTTAGTGCTCAATGGGCGCAAGGCCGAAAAACTGCGCCAAACGGAAAAGGAGCTACAAGATAAGGGATATCAGGACATCGCCTTGGCACCAGGTGATGTTTCTATTTATAGCGACTGCGAAAAGATCATCGAGGCTGCCATCGATGCATTTGGACGCTTGGACGTGTTGGTCAATAATGCCGGCTTGACGATGGAGGGCAAAATTGAAGATCTGCAGCCCGACGTGTTTAAGTCGGTGATGGACGTGAACTATCTGGGCAGCCTTTATCCGTCAAAAGCAGCTTTGCCCTGGCTGAAGCAATCCCAAGGGAGTATTGTCTTTATTTCAAGCGTAGCTGGCATCTATGGATTGCCCAGGCATAGCGGATATTCAGCTTCCAAGATGGCGTTGACAGCATTAGCTCAGTCCATGCGGATTGAGCTAAAGGATGTAGGCATACACGTTGGTATCATTTACCTGGGGTTTGTTGAAAACGATGCAAGCAAGACCCAATACGCAGCTTCAGGCCAACTGGAAGCTGTGCCCAATCGCCAAAATGCCGGGCGCATCTCGGCTGCTGCAGCAGCCAGGTTTATCTCTAAAGTCATAGCGCAGCGCAAAAAATCATCTAACTACTCTTTTTTGGGGCGATTGCTAGCTGCCGTTGATGCGTTATCGCCTTCTTTGGTTCAAATGATCCTAGCTCGTGCCTATTACAAAACCCCGAAGTAAATCGGTAGGTGGTCAGCACTTATTCCTGCCCTCAAACATTAAGGGCAGCTGCTGCGTTATATTCGCCGTAACCATAAAACGAAACATGGCTGAGCGCGTTGCTAAAAAGCAAACATTGTTGCATTGTTGTGAGATCATGCAGGGTGGGGGAGGGTACTTCCAGCGTTTACTCCAGCTTATTGCAGAATGCCGTGAGGTCATGCATTTGCAATTCTATATCCTGGCAAACGATACTACGGGCAAAGAAATCCAGCATGCCCTGTTACAAGCCCGCAAAAGGGGAGTGGAGGTATCTATCGTGCTGGATGGGGTAGGGAGCATGAATTTGCCACAGCGGTTTTGTCAGCGTTTCGAAGCGGCAGGGGTCAAGCTGCGCTTTTATTCACCCATTAAGTTTTCCATCCCATTCCGAACCGGGCGCCGCTTGCACCACAAGCTTGCCGTATTCGACCAGGAAAAAGCCCTGGTGGGCGGGCTTAACCTCGCCGACCGGTATCGGGGCGATGCCCAGGAGCCGCCCTGGCTAGATTTCGCCGTCTATATAGAAGGGGCAGTATGCGAGCAACTGCACGAGTTGGCGGAAAGCATCGCCAATAAAAAGCCTTATCCTAAAATCCCGTTTAAAAAACTGCTGAGCAAGGAAGCTCCTTTGGGCAAGGACAAAATAGAAGTGCGCGTCAACGACTTGCTCAAGGGTAGGAGGGAGGTACGCCGGGGCTATTACCGAGCCTTGGCTTCCGCCCGCAGTTCCGTGACGATCGCAGCGAGCTACTTTCTGCCTAAAAAACGCATTATCAATCTATTATGCAAAGCTGCCGCGCGCGGGGTAGATACCCGGTTAATCCTGCCGGGCGAAACTGACGTCCCATTTTACCATACAGGAGTCAAGTATTTGTATCCCAAGCTCTTAGAGGCTGGTGTTAAAATATATGAATACCAGCCGACTATCTTGCATGCCAAAGTCGCGGTCGTCGATGGCCGCTGGTGTACCATCGGCTCTTTCAACCTGAATGACCTTAGCGAGCTGCTGAGCGTAGAGCTGAATGTGGAAATATTCGACCAAGATGGCGCTCAGGAGCTACAGCAGAAGCTCGCCGAAGTCATCGCCCAGGATTGCCGAGAAGTAAACCAGGAGGAGTACTTGAATGCGCCCTGGTTGGTGCGCTTAAAGTGGAAGCTCTATTACGCAGTTATCGTCCATGCTTTCCGGCTGGTCTATTGGTTTGCAGAAAAGGAAAGAAGCGACGCCATTAGTTGAAGTGTAAGCGGGCGCGGAATACGGGATGGAATGCGCTTTCAAAACACTGAGTTAACATAATATAAATTATAGGGTAAAATTAGAAAAAATCAACCTTTGTAGCTATTGCTCAAAATGCCTATTTTTGCGTTCAGACGAAAGCGCATTAAAATATGGAAGCATACGCCAAAGTACTCAACTTCGCCATACCGTTCTTCGTGTCGCTGCTGCTGGCCGAAGCTTTCTTCGCCTGGTGGAAAGGCGCCAAAGTAATCCGCAGCATGGATACCTTATCCAGCTTGAGCTCCGGGCTGACGAACACCATTAAAGACGTTTTGGGCTTGACGGTCGTCATTGTTTCGTATGGCTGGTTTGTGGAACACATCGCGATTTTTGAAATACAATCAACATTGTTTGTTTATATCTTGGCATTTATTGGCATGGATTTTGCTGGGTATTGGGTCCACCGCTTGTCGCACGAAATCAATTTTTTATGGAACCGTCACATCATCCATCACAGCAGCGAAGAATTTAATTTGGGATGTGCGTTGCGGCAGTCTATTTCCGGTTTTTTTGCAATCACGGTATTTTTCTTGTTGCCCATCGCGATCCTGGGCGTGCCGCCGGAAGTAGTCGGCATCGTCGCGCCGCTCCATTTGTTTGCACAGTATTGGTACCACACCCGGCTGATCGGCAAGCTGGGCTTCCTGGAGAAAATAATCGTGACGCCCTCGCATCACCGCGTACACCATGCGATCAACCCGGAATATCTAGATAAGAACCACTCGCAGATTTTTATCATTTGGGATAAGCTCTTTGGGACATTCCAGGAAGAGCTCGACGATGTGCCCCCGGTCTATGGCATCACGCGGCCGGCACGCACCTGGAATCCGATCATCATCAACTTCCAGCACTTGTGGCTCTTGATACAGGATGCCTGGCGCACGAATTCGCTGAGCGCCAAATTCAAAATCTGGTTTATGCCCACTGGCTGGCGGCCAGAAGATGTGGCCGCGGCTTATCCGGTATATGCGATCAAGGATGTGTACAACTTTGAGAAATATGACCCGCGCCTTTCGCCAGGCTTGCAATGGTGGTCGTGGATCCAGTTTGTTTTCACCTTTGTTTCCATGATGTATCTATTCAACAACCTGGCAACGATAGGCTTTACCGGCGCGCTAGTTTACGGCGGCTTCCTGGCGCTGTCCATTTTCAGTTATTCCATGCTGATGGATAAGAGCAGCTATGCTGCAGTCGTGGAAACCCTGAAGTCATTCATCGGCTTGGGCTTGCTTTATCAACAGGGCGGTGATTGGTTCCACCTCAATAGCTGGTTGCCGGGGATGAGCTGGTTCGTAGCAGCATATTTTGTGCTCTCAGCGACGGCCGCTTTCGTTTTTGAAGCGCGCGAAAAACGGATGGGCGCTGTTGCGGGCTGACACGAGCTCAAGCCCGTGTCAATTTTTGCTTATTTCGCATTTGCTGGCAATGAGGCCCCTGCCCCTCCCCTACTCTTCCTCCTCTTTGGCCAGTTGCTGTTCCTGAATAATAATGGTGCTGGCCAGGCGCTTCGCCTGCCTTTCGGGATCGCGCCACCAGTCAGCAGGGCGTGCAGAGAGCGGGAAAAAGCCCTGAGCAGCTAGCATATTGTGTTGGGCATACTCCCAGCGGTAATCCGTATAAGGCGTTTGCGCCAGGAAGCCTTCCACTGCTACGTAGAGGGCTTGCCCGGGGGCATCAGCGGGAGGGAGTATCTTCAAAGTGTCTAATTCAGCTTCGCCTGCGCTTTCAAATTTGATACGGCCTGGCGCGAGATAAGGGCGCAGTTGGATGCCAACCTCTTCCAGGAAATCGAGGGGTTGAGGATAAGGCCAGGGCCTTTTTGCCCAGGCTGGCAAGTTTTCCTGTAAACGGCTCAGAAAAGCCCGATCCCCCAGGCTCGCGGCACGGGCAGCGAGGAAATAAGCGGCGAGCAGGTAAGCAGGTTTATCCTCAGGGCGCTCCAAGAGCTCTTGTAGTTTCTCCAAAGGGATAGAATTGACCAACATGATGCGTTTCTCCGTGCGGCTCATCACTAGAAGCAGTTGGGGCAACTGAAGGCTGATACGCTGGAGGTGATTCGTGAGCCGCCCCTTGATATCAGCTGGGCCATAAGTGCTGGAGATGATGAGGATATCGAAGCGCTGGCCGGTCAGCTCGTCAAGTTCGAGTACCGCTAGTCCGTTGCGCTCCAGTTGCTGGATGATTTCTACGCCAGTAGAGCGGCGCTGTTTAATATTGAGCAGATAAGAAGCGATGAGGCGGCGTTGCCCTTTAGTAAAGCAGGCGATCCCTACGGCAGGGTAAGTGCGCTGAGGGGTCTGTTCGATGCGGTTGAGCAAACTGATGATGTAGAGCGCTTCATCTTCGTTGGTTTCCTTTTCTTCGTCATACAGCCCGCCTACCTGTTCGAAGGCGACGGGGGCAGGCTTGGCGTCTGGCAAGGCGGAAAAGCTCTTGGGTTGAAGCAAATCCAGAGGAAAGGCTTGTTGCGATTGATGGAGGGTAAAACGCCGCCCCCCCATGGCATCTATCCGGCCGAGGATTTCCGGTTCGGCAGCACCATCCAGCACAGGGGCAGCAGCAAAAAAGACAGCCCGCCGGGCCAAGCCTCGGAGGAAAGCAGCTTCGGCGGGTTGCAGGCTTTGGGCTTCATCTACCAGGATATAATCGAACACCTTGCCGACATTAGCGAAAAGCTCACCTGCAAGATGGGGCGTGACGAGCAAAACTGGCATGATCGTGGCAATACTTTCAGTGCCTTTTTCAAATAAAGGCATCCAACTGCTGCGCTCTTCTCCCAGAGCTTTGCCCGCAAGCCATTGGGCTGCTTCGTTGCTGCTGCGGCGCAATTTACGCACAGCTTCCTCTTTACGGCTTTGCCAATTATACAGGATTTGGGAGGGCATCAGCTCCTCCAGTTGAGCATGTGCCATAGCCATCTGCTGCAGGCTGCCCTTTTCCGGCGGCAATGCCGATTCATAGCTGCGGCTGAGGCAGTTATCGAGAAACCAGCTATCGAAAGCAGCTTTCCAATCTTTAGGGCGCAATTTGATCAGCGCTTTGACCAGGCGGCGGGCTTGCTCGCTGAGCTGCAGCCAATTGTGCTGCCAATCGTAGAAATCGTCAAACTCTGGCAGGGCTCGGCGGCTGGTTTCGAATTGCTCGATCAGGCTGTCCAGCAAGCGTTGTTGCTTGGGCAGGGTCAACATTTTATTGTGGATGGGCAGATGGTATAAGCCGCTCTCGTTCACTTGCTCGAGCAGCCCTTCCAACCCATTTTCAAGTTCGGCCGCCTGGGTTTCAAAATTAAGTATCGGCAGTGTGGTTTTAGGGCTGAGGCGCGCTATTTCCTCCTGGACCAGCTCCTGCTGCTGGGCATGCCAAAGCTGCAAAGCCTGTTCGAAACGCTCCAAACAAGCCTTAGCTTGGGCGATAGCTGCACCCTTGGCTGCATCATCAAATTGAAAGTCGAAATAAGCGTTGACGGAAAAATCATGCCCCAATCGCTCATAAGCAGCGGCAAACGCCTGACGTGCTTCAGTTAAAGCTTTGGCCTTAGCCGAGAAAAGCTTTTTAAAGCGCAAGGCACCCTGGCCTTGATGTAGGAAATCATCTCCAAAGCGCCCCCGGTATTCAGCCAGCTGGTCCTGAAGCTGTGAAATCTGGCGGGCATAATCTTGAAAATACTGCTCGTAATGAGCTGATAATAAGCTGGCATAGGCGTCGATGCGATTGGCATACCACTGCTGCAGCAAAGTCGATCTGGACAAGAGGGTTTCGATTTTTTCTTCGACAAACTCACGGGCTTCGGCTTTTTGCATGCGCAGGAAAACCCCTTGGTGCAACTTGTTCAATGGGCTGTACAAGGTGCTCGATTTGTCGAAGAGGCGCTGACAAGAGTCAATGGCATCAACCATTTCCCGGTAAGCTGCCTCGCTGAATTGGTACTCTTGGGCGTTGAGTTGGGTGGCCAGGCTTTCTTTGCCTTCTTTGCGGGCGCTTTTGAGGTACTTACCCACTGCTGCGGACCAGTTTGTATTGCCAAAAGCCATTTTACGCGAAGCATGATAACTGTTGTCGAGTTTTTCCTTGAGGCGTTCTAGCCGGGCAGTCAATATGGGGAACTCCACTGGTTTTAGCTCCTCCTCCGCTTCTTTGGCAAGAGCTATCGAGCGCAATATCTCCAGGAAGAGCGCCAGGTCCAGGTTTACGTCTCGCAGCAAGAAAGACAAGCGGCCGATACCCATCAGCTCCATTTGGCGCTGCATCTGGCGCAGTACGCCGGCGCGGGAAGAAACGAGGAGGCATTTCTGATTATTGGACAAAGCATTAGTCAAGAGGTGGGCGGCCAGATGGGTCTTTCCCGAGCCAGCCGGCCCAGTGACGAGGAGCAACGGGTGCTGCCTGGCCAGTTCGGCAGCACTGGCCTGTTCGGGTGAAAGCGGCAGCAAGCCAAAGGGATGCCCGGTAAAAACCGGTGCGGCTTCGGCCGTCGGCTCACCCGCAGCAGCAAATAAATGAGTATGCGGCGGGAAAACCCCTAGTGCCCCTGCCCAGGCAATCCGCCCTTTAAGCGGGCCCAGCCGGATTTCTTCTTCAGCGGGCTGCTTGGCGATGGCGATTTGCCCGCCGCCAGGAGGGATGTCCAGGGCTTCATTAGCTTGATCGCATATCGCTGCTAGCGCTGCGGCTGAAGGCAGCCCTTTTTCAACGGCGGCGGCCAGCTCAGCTTCGATTTCCAGCCCTAGCTCGTTGCGCCAGTAATGCGCCAGGAAATGGTTGTAGGCGGCATGCTGGAAAGGACGGCGCGAGATCGTCCAGCCATCCCCTGGCTTGGCACCCGGCTCGATGGTCAGGCGCCAGATGAACAATGGGGCCGCAATAGTTTCGCCGGCCTGGTCTAGACCAACAAATAAGGGGAACCCCAGGCCGAATGGATGCACCCCGCTGATGCGCTCTTGCACCCGGCATTCAAAATAAGCCTCCTGCAATCGCTGCCCTTCCTCAAAGGAAGGCTTGATGGCAAGCTGAAAAGGCTGCCCGGTAAACAAATAGCTCAGGAGGGTAAACGCAAAATTGCCCTCCAGCGCAGCTGCATCGATATTAGCCTCCAAGGTAGGTTGCGCGTTGCGGTATATCTGCCAGCGGGTGTGGTGCCAAAGTCCGGCAGCACTATGCTCTAGCTCGCTTTTCATTTGATCGTGTTTAACAGCAATGGTTGTCTAATCGCTCAAATATAGTAAATTTATTCATCAGCCTGCTATCTCTGCTGCATTGGAACTTGCAATATTGACAAAAATCAATGACAGTAGAAAAAAAGGGCTGTATTTTTGAATTAGCAATAAAAGGCGTTAATTTGTTCTGCCCGCTTAGCGGAGCCGTGTAAATATTTTGCTTATGTTGCCCAATATAGCTGTCATACTGACCGATGCCTCCCGGCAAATCTTATGGGTGAATGAGGATTTCACCTCCATCACAGGGTACGCTCTGGCAGAAGTAATCGGTAAAAAACCAAGCCTGCTGCAAGGGCCGGGCACCGAAAAGGAAGCCATTATCCGCATCCGCAAGGCATTGGAAAGCAAGGTGCCGGTAAAGGGGGAATTGACCAACTACCGCAAAAACGGGGAAGCTTATTGCTGCAAGCTGGTCATCCACCCCATCTTCAATCGGGATCAGGAGCTGACCAACTACATCGCCTTTGAAATTGATGGTGACCAGACTGCAGAAGAGAGCATCCCACTGTTGCAGCTCGAAGATAAATACCGCTCCAGCAGCCTCAAAGGCGTTGAGGAAGTCAAGCTATATTTGCGCCTGAAGGGCCTACTCGAAGCAGAAAAGCTCTACCTCAAGCCCGACTTGTCATTGAAAAAGCTGGCAGACAGATTGCATACCAATACCAAGTACCTCTCACAGGTGGTCAACCACCAATCCGGGCTGAATTTCCAGCAGTTCATCAATGATTATCGCGTGGCGGAAGCTAAAGCTAAAATTGCCAGCAAAGAGTATGCTAATCTCACTTTGTACGGCATCGCGCTACAATGCGGTTTTAAAAACAAATCCACTTTTTTTAAAGTCTTCAAAGAAAGCACCACGCTGACTCCCCGGGAGTACCTCCAACAATTGCGGCGCGAGGGCTGATTTTGCGGTGCGCCCCCCCTACCCTACTCAACCTCCACACACATCGGGATGTTGTTGTTTAGTCGATGTATAATTGGACAAAAAACCAGTGGTTGCTTACACAAATGTAACCTCGGTTACAGTAGCGTTAACGCAATCTTTATAATTTTGCGCCGAAAAAAAAACGAAAACAAATCATGGCAGAAGGAATTGAAAAATTGCATTGTTTGATTATCGGCTCTGGCCCGGCAGGTTATACTGCTGCAGTCTATGCCGCAAGAGCTGGGCTCAAGCCCGTCCTATACACGGGCATGGAGCCTGGTGGGCAATTGATGATCACCACCGATGTGGAGAACTACCCCGGCTATCCCGATGGCATCATGGGGCCGCAGATGATGGAAGATTTCCGCAAGCAGGCCGAACGCTTCGGCACTGATATCCGCTATGAAATGATTACTAAAGTAGATTTTACCGGCCCAGTACATAAAGCTTGGACGGAGAGCGGCAAAGAAATCCAGGCTGATAGCATCATCATCTCTACCGGCGCCAGCGCCAAATGGCTGGGGCTGGAGTCGGAACAACGGCTCACCAATAAGGGCGTCTCTGCCTGTGCGGTCTGCGACGGTTTCTTTTTCCGAGGACAAGAAGTGGCGCTAGTCGGCGGCGGTGATACGGCTGCCGAAGAAGCGCTGTACCTCTCCAAGCTCTGCCCCAAAGTGCACATGTTGGTGCGCCGCGACGAACTTAGAGCCTCTAAAATCATGCAGGAGCGCGTCTTTAAAGCCGAAAATATCCATGTGCACTGGAATACCGAAGTGCTCGAAATCCTGGGCGAACAGGAAGTCGAAGGCATGCGGATCATCAACAATAAGACTAAAGAAGAAAGCACTATCCCCATCAAGGGCTTCTTTGTGGCTATTGGGCATAAGCCCAATACGGATATCTTCAAGGATTGGCTGAAAATGGACAGTACGGGCTATATCCTTACCCAGGGCAAAACTACCCGCACTAACCTCGAAGGCGTATTTGCTAGTGGAGACGCTCAGGACAACATCTATCGCCAGGCCGTCACTGCTGCCGGAACCGGCTGCATGGCTGCTTTGGATGCCGAACGCTACCTCACGGAAAAGGGAGTGGTCTAGCTTCGCTCAAACGCAAAAAGCCCAGTGAGCATTAACGCCATCGGCTACTTAGCGTTTTTCAAAAGAGAGAAAGCCGGTTCATTTTAACAAAAATGGCTATATTGCCCGCTCAAACTGGCGATATAGCCATTTTTGTATAAAAAAACAGTATTACCTATGTCTGCACTGACCTCTACCCGCTTTCGCCCGGGCGTACTGCATGGCGATGAAGTGACGGAACTCTTCAGCTATGCCAATGAACATAACTTTGCCTTGCCGGCCGTCAACGTCACTGGCACTAATACAGTCAACGCGGTCTTGGAAACCGCTCGCGAAGTGAATTCTCCAGTCATCATCCAATTTTCCAATGGCGGCGCTCATTTTTTTGCCGGCAAAGGGCTTTCCAACGAAGGTCAACAAGCCGCCATACTAGGTGGTATCTCTGGCGCTATGCACGTGCATGCGCTGGCCAAAGCTTATGGCGTGACCGTGGTGCTTCATACTGACCACTGCGCGCTCAAGCTGCTCCCCTGGGTAGAAGGCCTTATCGCTGCGGGCGAAAAGTTTTACGAAAGCCGCGGCTACCCGCTCTACAGCTCGCACATGCTCGACCTATCGGAAGAGCCGCTGGCTGAAAACGTCGAAATTTGCGCCCGCTTCCTGGAGCGCATGGATAAAATCGGCATGACCCTCGAAATCGAGCTTGGCGTCACTGGCGGTGAAGAAGACGGGGTAGACAATTCCGATGTGGACAGCTCCCGCCTCTACACTCAGCCGGAAGAAGTAGCCTTCGCCTACGAGGCGCTCAGCAAAGTGAGCCCGCGCTTCACCATCGCCGCTGCTTTCGGCAACGTGCACGGGGTATATAAGCCTGGGAACGTCTCGCTCAAGCCGATTATCCTGAAGAATTCCCAGGAATACGTCAAGCAGAAGTTCAACACCGGCGACAACCCGATCAACTTCGTCTTTCATGGCGGGTCTGGCTCCTCTCGCGAGGAAATCCGCGAAGCTATCGAATATGGCGCTATCAAGATGAACATTGATACCGACTTGCAGTGGGCTTTCTGGGATGGGGTGCGGGGCTACCACGAAGGCAAGCATGGCTATCTGCAGGCCCAGATCGGCAACCCTGAAGGCGAAGATAAGCCCAACAAGAAATACTATGATCCACGCCAGTGGCTACGCGAGGGCGAAAAAACTTTCAAAGCCCGCCTGGCGAGCGCTTTCGAAGATTTGAATTGCCTGAACCGCAACGCCTGATTGTGAGCAATCCCCCCGCTGGCCCTACCCTTAGTCAAGGCCAGCGGGGGAACCCTCAAATAGCTACAAATTCTTTTTACTCGCTACTTGCTATTTACGCCTTTTCCCCATAAATTTGTAGGGGTTTTTATTTGCTGCGGCAAAGTCTCGCATCTACCTCAAGCGTTTCAACTTATCCTCCCGCTCCCCTCCCCCCCCCCTAACTGATGCTAACTGACCTACCCCTATCAGCTGCTATCCTTTTTATAAAAAACACGATCATAAATCTAATTCACCATGAAAAGAATCCTATTTTTTCTGCAAATTGCTGGCTTAGCTTCCGCCCTGATGCTTATTCAAGGCTGTCTAAAGGACGAAGACATAACCAGCACAACTGCTGATTTCGGTTCCGAATTGGCTACAGAATGGTTCAAGCTGACCATGAAACTGACGAAAGAAGGGCCAGGGTTTACCCCTCCAGTCGCTGCCAGAGCTTATGGATACACTGGGCTGACGCTTTACGAATCTTTGGTCAACGGCATGCCCCGGCATCAATCTCTCCAGGGTCAGCTCGAAGCTTTTAGCCTGGGTACGGTGCCCGAGATCGAAGCCGGGAAAGATTACCATTGGGGCCTTGTTGCCAATGCTGCCTTAGGCTACATCGTCAAAGAGTTGTACCGCAATGCTACCGCCTCCAACCTCCAGGCTATTGCGGACCTGGAGGGGCAGTATAGAGCGCAATTTGCAGCAGAGGTGGCGGAAGACATTGAAGCAAGATCAATCGCTTACGGGCTTGCAGTAGGCGAAGCCATACAAGCCTATGCTGCTTCCGATGGTCAAGATTTAGCCTATACGTCGAATTTCCCCGCCAGTTATGTCCCGCCAGCAGGGGCCGGTATGTGGAAACCGACACCACCAGCTTTTAGCCCCGCACTCCAGCCTTATTGGGGAGAGGTGCGCCCCTTCCTGGCAGTCAACGTTTCGGGCACTCAACCTCCACCACCGCCCCCTTTCTCAACCGACCTGTTTTCCGTTTTTTATGCCCAGGCCCTGGAAGTGTACACCGTCACGAGCAGCATTACGCCAGAGCAAGAATTGATCGCAAAATACTGGAGCGATGACCCTGGCTTAACCGCCACGCCACCGGGCCACTCGATTGCCATCCTCAGCCAAGTGCTGAAGCAGAATAATGCCGACCTGGAGGTGGCTGCCGAAGCTTATGCCAAAGTAGGCCTGGCTGTACATGACGCTTTCATCTCCTGCTGGAAGTGTAAATATGATTTTAACTTGCTCCGGCCAATCACCTACATCCAGGAAGTTATTGACCCGAGCTACACCACCTTGTTGAATACGCCGCCCTTCCCGGAGTACACTTCTGGGCATTCCGCCCAGTCCGGCGCGGTGTCGCAGGTGCTTTCTGACCTGTTCGGATACAACTATGCTTTTACCGACCGGACCCATGTTGACCGGACGGATATTAACGGTAGCCCCAGGAGCTTTTCTTCTTTTTATCACATGGCCCAGGAAGCAGCGATTTCCAGGCTTTACGGCGGGATCCATTATCGCGATGGCATTGAGCTGGGAGTTGAGCAAGGTAAAGTGATCGGCCAGAATATTAGCAATCTAAACTTCCGCCGGTAGGCTGTTTTGCGGATAAGCGTCGGGTAGCAGTGAAAGCTGCCCGACGCTTGTTTCATTTTGTTGATTGTTTTCTTTTTTCTATATTTGTGGCTGAAGCTAATTCCTCTAAGCCATGACTTTAACCGAATCGCTGCATGTATTGGGTATTGCGCTCCTCGAGGATACCGACGGGTCATCATTATTATGAAGCCGGTTAACCCCTAACAATATGATTGAACTTCAGAGCAACCCCCAACTCGAGCTCGCTTTTGACTACGTCAGTTATACCAATAAGAACATCTTCCTGACGGGCAAAGCCGGCACAGGCAAGACGACCTTTTTGAATACCCTTAAGCACCAGCCGACCAAGCGTATGGCCGTGGTAGCCCCTACTGGAGTGGCGGCAATTAATGCCGGCGGCATGACCATCCACTCCTTTTTCCAGTTGCCCTTTGGCCCCTTCTTGCCAGGGAGTGCACAGGATGCCAGCCGACAGCGCCGCTTCAACCGCGAAAAAATCCGCCTGATCAAGAGCCTTGACCTGCTAGTCATTGATGAAATCAGTATGGTGCGTGCTGACTTGCTGGATGCCATCGATGACGTGCTGCGGCGCTACCGGCGCAATCCGGCGCCTTTTGGCGGACTGCAGTTGCTCATGATCGGCGACCTGCACCAGCTGCCCCCCGTTGTGAAGGATGATGAGTGGGATATGCTGCGGCCCTACTACCAAACGCCTTACTTTTTTGGCAGCCGTGCCTTGCAGCAGACCCAGCCTGTCGCCATCGAGCTGAAACACATCTACCGCCAGTCAGACCAGACCTTCATCGAGCTGCTGAATAAAGTGCGCGACAACCAACTTGACGAGGAAGTGTTGGAATCTTTGAATAGCCGCTTTATCCCCAGCTTCCAACCGCCGCCTGAGCAGCCCTACATCACGCTGTCTTCCCACAACGCCTCGGCCAGGTCTATCAATGCCCAGAAACTAGCTGCCCTGCCTGGAGCTTTGCTTAGCTACAAGGCTTCTATCAAAGGGGACTTCCCGGCTCACGCCTACCCTACCGACGAAGTACTGGAGTGCAAAGTCGGCGCTCAGGTCATGTTCGTCAAAAATGACCCCTCGCGCGAAAAGCTGTTTTACAATGGTAAAATCGGCAAAATAACGCGGGTGAAAGAAGCGTCCATCTACGTTAAATGCCCGGATGATTTTGAAGAGATTGAAGTTGTGCAGGCAGAATGGAACAATGTAAAATACACCCTGAATGAACAGACCAAGGAGGTCGAGGAAGAGATCATCGGCACCTTTACCCAATATCCGCTCAAGCTGGCCTGGGCCATCACCATCCATAAAAGCCAGGGCCTGACCTTTGAGCGGGCCATCATCGATGCCCAGGCAGCCTTTGCCCATGGGCAAGTCTATGTAGCCCTTAGCCGCTGTAAGAGCTTTGAGGGCATCGTGCTGTGTTCCCGTATCACGCTCTCCAGCGTCAAAACCGACTCGACCGTGCGCAGCTATACCGAAGCTGCCGAGCGCAATGCGCCTGATGAAAACCACTTGCGCCATTCCAAGATCAATTATCAGCGCGATTTGATTTATGATTTGTTTGGCTTCAAAGCGCTGAAGCGGGCTTTTGAGCGGATGAACCGGGTATTCCTGGAGCACGAAAACGCCCTCTTGCAAGGCAGCTTCCAGCAGTTTAAAACGCTGGCGGTGGATACAGAAACCCAGCTCTTTACCGTGGCCGGGAAATTTCAGGGGCAGTTGCAGCATCACCTTCTTCAGCCTGGCCTGCCGGAAGAGAACGAGGCGCTCCAGGAGCGCATCCGCAAGGCCTGCGCCTGGTTTGTCGACAAGCTTGAGCAAACCTTGCTACCTGCAGCCCAAGCCATCCCCATCGTGACCGACAATAAAGCCATCCGTAAAACGGCGATGGAGGCACTAGAAAGCTTGCAGCAAGAGCTCTTCATCAGCAAAGCCTGCCTGCGGGCTGCCCAACCGGGCTTTTCCACTCATAAACACCTGCGCGCTAAAGCCGATGCAGAAATAGATTTCAAAGCAACCCCCGGTGCGGCTACTTTGGCAAAGGCATTCGACACAGTACCCAAAGGCACAGCCCATCCGGAGCTCTACAGCCAATTGCAAACATGGCGCGACGATACAGCAGAGATGGAAGGCGTACCAGCTTATCAGGTGCTGCCGACCAAATCACTGCTCGAGCTGGCCGAGCTGCTGCCCGCTAACCTGCCCGCTCTCAAAAAGATTCATGGCCTGGGCCCCGCTAAAACCAAGCGCTATGGCCCGGAAATACTGGAAATCATCCAGGCGTATTGCATCTCCAAAGGCATCGAATCCACTCAATTGGCCTTAGCCCCGGCAAAGGCCAAACCGCCGAAGAAAGAGGACACTAAAAAAGTCAGTTTTGAGCTTTTTAAAGCCGGAAAAAACCTCGATGAGATCGCCCAGGAGCGCGGCTTCGTGCGTACTACTATCGAGGGGCACCTGGCTCACTACGTCGCTTTAGGCGAGTTAGATGTCTTCCAGGTGCTGGATGAGGATAAGATCAGGGCTATCATGGATTTCTTTATTGAAAATGCGACCAACTCCACCGCCGAAGCAAAAGCCGCGCTCGGTGAAGATTTCTCCTATGGCGAGATCAAAATGGTGCTGAAGTTTATGGAGCGCAATGCGGAGGATATTTGAGCCCTCTGGGAATCTGAGGAAAAATGGGGCCTACTATAAGACTACCGTGCCCATTTCCTCCGCCAATTGATTGCGGATAGTTTTGAGCTTCTGATCGAGCCTCAGGTAGGTGAGGTAATCATCTGATTTTTGCTGGAAAAGCGTTTTGATCTGCTCAGCGTTTTTGCGGATCATCTTGTCCAGCTTGCGGAGCTTGAAGCGCTTTAGAGACTGAATACTGTCATTGACGAAATTCTCGTCGGGCATCTTTTGAGTCGTCAGGAAGATATCCCATCGCTTTTCCCAGTTTTCGCTGTATTCGTAAGGGCTACTGGACAAGTTGGCAGCCAACTGACGGATATCCTCATCAGCGTGGCGCAGGAAGAAGGCCGCCTGCACCGCCCCCCCTTCTAAAAGGCGTTCATGAGCCAGGTGGACAATACGCTCGTAGAGCTTATTATCAAAATCGTTCATCACATCCTCGATGTTGCTGAGGACGTACTGGGCTACAGTGAGGTTTTCTTCCGGGTCGAAAATGTACTCCCCACCGAGGATGAGGATGCGGGCGATATCTCTTTCCTGGAAGGCGTCGCCGCTGCTCACTGGTTTTTCAGCCGGCTTCAGTTGAGGTGGGGCAGGCCGGATGCCGGGCGGCAAGTCCATGGGCGGGCCAGATTCCTGGAACTGGGCACGGTCTTTTTCCTGCTGCTGCCGTTTGAAATGCTGAGCCACCAATTTATTAGCTTCGTTGACCAGCAGCTGCTCCTCCACCTCCATGATGCGGGCGCATTCCCGCACGTAGAGCGAGCGCTTGATCGGATCCGGGATTTTGGCGATGCTCTCCACGATATCCCGGATCAGGTGGGTTTTCTTCACCGGGTCGCCGGCTGCTTCGCCCAACAACAGGCTGGCCTGAAACATGATGAAGTCCTTCGCCTCCTGTTCGATATAGGTGCGGAAGGCCTCCGTGCCTACCTTTTTAAGATAAGAGTCAGGGTCTTCTCCTTCTGGCAAAACGACGATTTTGACATTCAGCCCCTGCTCCAACACCAGCCCCACTCCTCGCAGAGCCGCTTTAATGCCGGCCATATCGCCATCGTAGAGTATTTTGACGTTTTCCGTGTTGCGGCGGATGAGTTGGATCTGCCCTACGGTAAGCGAGGTGCCAGAGGAAGCTACGACATTTTCAATGCCTGCCTGGTGGAGCGACAATACATCGGTATAGCCCTCTACCAGGATGCACTCATCGTGTTTGCGGATGGCGATTTTGGCAAAAAAAGCCCCGTAGAGCACCTGGCTCTTATTGTAAATCTCCGTCTCGGGGGTATTGATATACTTGGGGGCTTTAACATCCTTGACCAGGATGCGGCCGCCAAAACCAATGACTTTGCCCGACAAGTTATGGATGGGGAACATGACGCGGTTGCGGAAAAAATCGCGGCCGTATTGAGACATCAGCCCCAGCTTCTTCATCAGTTCCGGGTTGTAGCCGTCGTGGGTAGCTTTGAGCACAAAGGCATCCATTTTATCAGGGGCGAAGCCCAGGCCAAATTTGCGGATGGTTTCTTCGCGGAAGCCACGTTCTTTGAAGTAGCTCAATCCCACGCTTTTGCCCAAATCCGTATTGAAGAGCTGGTCTTGGTAGAAGTCCTTGGCATATTCATTGACGATGTAAAGGCTATCGTGGTACTGCTGCTCTTGCCGGGCTTCGGGCGAGAGTTCGATTTCATCAATTTGGATGCCGTATTTTTTGGCCAGATAACGCAGCGCTTCGGGGAAGGTGAGGTTTTCGTGCTCCATCACGAAGTTGACGGCATCGCCAGCCTTGCCGCAGCCAAAGCATTTGTAGATGCCTTTGGATGGGGATACGTTGAAGGAGGGCGTCTTTTCGTTGTGGAAAGGGCAGAGCCCAATCAGGCTTACCCCTCTGCGCTTAAGGCTGACGAAATCTTGCACCACATCTTCGATGCGGGCTATTTCCAGTATTTCTTCTACGCTCTTTTTCTTGATCATCGCATCTGGCCGGTTAAATTGCGCATACAAGATAGGGGGTTTTTCTATACCGAAGCAAGCATTTCGAGCAATTAACCACGCACTAACCCGAAAAAAAGCTTGAAGCGCGATGAAGACATCACTTCAACTCCCCTGGCTTGACGATAAAAAACTTAGCCGACTTGGGCGTAAACTGCAAATTGCTCACAAAGTCAGGGCTTTTGGTGATCACGATCGGGACGGTTTTAGCAGCTGTTTTGGTAGATACCCCTTTGAGGTCCACCTCAGCAGAAAAGTCGCGGAAGGAGATAGAATCATATCGGCTCAGCCCGAGCTTACAGCTTACGGTAATCTTGTCGGGGAAGATGAGCAAGCTGTCGGGGGCATTTTTGACGATTAAAGGGACGAACATCGTCTTTTCCGTGAAGGGCTCTACCTCGATATGGGCTGCTATTTCTTTGACGGAGAGGCTGATTTCCTTAGGAGGGGGCATCAGTTTTAAATTGGCCGTGAAGCTGGAGCGCAGCTTTTCCAGCTTGATTGAATCAGCCGGCCATTCCACCAGGTTTTCAATCAAGGATTTGGGGCCGCTGACCAATACGGAGTCTGGTGCCAGGCGGATGGGGCTTTTCAGGTGATAATCTGCCTCGAACGACAACTGTTTGCCGACTATGATGGGCAAGGTTTTGACCGCCCGCTCTTCCAAAACGAGCAGGACATTGTCGTAGTTCAATTCCTGTACCTTGATATCGTTGGCGCGCAGGGTTTGTGCAATATCGCTGCGCAGTTGACTGCGGCTAAGGTTGAGCTGCTGGGTATTGCTCAGGTCATAGGCCAGTATCGCTTTGCGCTGCGAAAAGAAATCGAAGAGCAGCTCCCAGCCAGAGGCTTCTATCTCTGCCAACATGTCTTCGGGCGGCAAAGCTGTCAGCGCTTGGCCTTCGGGGATATTCAATTCAAAAACGACTGGTTTGTCGCTTTTATAGGTTTGAGAAAGTTTGACCAAGAGCCAAAAGACAAAGGCTATCCCCATGCAGAGCATGAGGATAGCTCGGTCTCCCTCTATCCGGATACGGAAAATCTTACTGCTTCTCTTTATCATCAGCAGTAATAAATGATTCCGTCATTTCTTTGGAAATAGAGCTGCGGGTCACTCTAATGAAGGTCGTCTTAGCCACTTCAAGCGTAACGATTTCGCCTTCGATTTTGTTGATGCGGCCAATCATGCCACTGGCCGTGACGACCTCCTCACCTTTTTGCAGGCTGTCCATGAATTTCTTCTGCTCGCCCTGCCGCTTCTGTTGCGGGCGGATCAGGAAGAGCCAGAAAATGAGGATCATCGCGCCGATGAAGATGAAGTTGTAGTAGGCGCCACCTTGCGCCTGCAATAGTAAGGTATTCATTGAATTCATTTTAATGTGATAATCTTTTCGTTTTGTTGGCAATAGATCAGAGCAAGTACCCAAGGGCTTCCCCCCTTTCTATTCACCCGAACCGCCATCAGTGCCACCCGGTTTGGGGTGGACGAAGCCCGTCAGGTAAACGCGGGTAGTAGCTGGGTACGTATTGGCGGTAATAGTGATGGGCTTCGACTGTTTATTGGGCTTGTTTTCGGTGTCAAAACGCACGCTGATCAGGCCGGTGCCGCCCGGCGGGATCGGCTCCTTGGGCCATTCCGGTACCGTACAGCCACAGGTCGAGCGGGCATTATTGATAATCATAGCTGCGTTGCCCGTATTGGTAAAGGCGAAAGCATGCTCTACGATTTCGCCTTCATTGACCTCGCCGAAGTTGTAAGTATCTTCTTGAAAGGAGATTTTAGCGACATTATTGGTATCCAGCGGCTCATTGGCCGTCACGGGGCTGCGGATGATATCGGCGCTACTGATTTCGCCCTGGCTCTTAATTTCTTCTACAGACTTCTCGGAGACCGCCTCTGGCTGGCCGCCGCTGCAACTCCAGGCCAACAGGCCAATTGCTAAAAGTAAGGATAAGCTCTTCATAATGAACACTGTTTTTTTGCGTGACAAAAGTACAAAAAAATATGCTAACTTCGCCTGTCTTTGACCAGGATTAAGAAGCAATCATGCGCATCTATCTCATCGGTTTCATGGGCAGCGGCAAATCGCATACCGGGCGGCGGCTGGCTGCCTTGCTGCAATATCCCTTTATCGAGCTGGATCAATGGATAGAAGAAGCAGCCAGCATGGATATACCAGCTATATTTGCCAACAAGGGCGAGGCCTGGTTTCGGGAGCAGGAGCAACAGGCGTTATGGCGCACTGCTTCCTATGCCCAGGCAGTCATTTCCTGCGGCGGCGGCACGCCTTGTTTTTTCAACAATATGGAATGGATGAATCAGCAAGGGCTGACCGTTTATCTGCACACTCCGGCCGACATCCTCCTGAGTCGCTTGCGCCAGGAAACAGCCCAGCGCCCGCTGCTTGCCGGACAGGGGGAGCAAGCCTTGCAAGTTTTAATCGAAAAAAAACTGGCCGAACGAGAAGGATATTACCAGCAAGCCAGTGTCATCTACTCCCAAAAGACTGGAGAGGAGGATATCGCCAGGGAGTTGTGCCGATATTTAGGGGGAGCTAACCTATTGCATGGCGTATGAAATCTGAGCAAGCGTTTAATGAAGCCGTAAAAATAGCCGGCATAGACTACGGCAGCAAACTGGCAGGCACTACAGCCATCGCCGCATTGGAGCCTGGGGGGCTCAGCTTCTGGCAAAGCAAGCCGAAACAAGATGCCGACCGCTTTATCCTGGAATGGGCAGCGGAATTTAGGCCGGAGCGGGCTTTTTTGGATGCCCCGTTAAGCCTGCCGGGCATATACCGCTATCCAGAACAGTACCAAGACCACTTTTACCGCCAGGGCGACCAGGCGCTGCGGGCCATGTCGCCCATGTTTTTAGGAGGCCTGACCGCGCGAGCCATGCGGTTGAAAAACCAGTTGGAAAGCATGGGGGTCGAGGTCCTCGAAGTCTATCCCGCCCATCTGGCCAAATTAATGAGCCTGGATGTGCTGCAATACAAAAAGGGCCTGCCTCAGATTGCTGCCATCCTACCGATATTATCTGCACAGCTGCCGGGGCAGCCCCAAGTACCTCCCCTACCCTCCTGGCATCAAGTAGATGCCCTTCTGGCGTTGATTTCTGGCATTCGCTATCTCAAAGGGGAGCACCAGGCTTTTGGTGATCCACAAGAAGGCCTCATTATCGTGTAAAGAAAAAAAGTTTACCTTTAGGCCCTCGGCAAACAGCAGAATATGGCATTCAAATTTTCCATCCCCTTCTTTGCATTCCGCTTGCACCTCCATCCTGGTTTAAGCCTGCTAGCCCCTTTGTCAGACCACCAGGCCTTGCGCATCGGGCAACCGCTGTCGGCCGTTGCAAAGCAGTATGCTGATGCTTTACAGCAGAAGGTACTGAACACGGGCAACTATCGCGCGGTGCTGGAAGAGTATCGGGAGGGCGATTTCTACCGGAGCGTGCTGGAGGCCAGCTTCCCCGCCGCGCCCGACCGCCTCAGCTTTCCGGCTTTCAGCCTGGAATTCGACTACTATTTCAACCGGCAGGAAAAGGGTTATTGGGGGATAGTGCCAGCCCTGAAACTGGAAGCTTTTGCCGATGACGAGCCACAGCTCGCCGCGCTCTTGAAGGAAGCCGTACAGCTCGATTTTAGCCGGAAGAAACGGCTTCAAGCCGTGCAGGATATCGTGTCGGCTATTTGGTTTGAAAGCATCGAGCTAAAACAGCACGCCATTGACTTTGAAGCTTATACCCCTGCGGAATTAGAACTGTTGCAGGAGCAGCGCAAAAGCAATTTGCTGTCGGATGTAGCTACCTTGCTGGTCGTAAAAAGCCCCGCTTGCTATGGGATGGAAAAGGAGCTCGAGCAGTTGGTCAGCACACTTAAGAGCAAATTTGTGCGGAATGTGTTATTGGTAGGGCCTTCCGGGGTAGGTAAAACGGCATTAGTATGGGAATTGGCCCGGCAACAACGCCGGCGGCGGGTCAAAGAACAGTTTTGGGAAACGACAGCTTCTACCCTCATCAAAGAGTTGTCGCAAGAGATGGGTTGGCAGGAGAACCTTTCACAGCTCTGCCGGGAAATTAGCGGCAGCGACAACATCCTCTTCATCCGCAACCTGGCAGAACTATTCGAGGTAGGCATGTATGAAGGGAATTCAATCAGCATGGCTGATTACCTGGGCGCTTTCCTCAGCCGGGGGGAGATCACGATGATCTCGGAATGTACCGAAGAAGAGCTGGCACGCATCGAGCTGAAAAACCCGCAATACCTTTCCTTTTTCCAACAGATCCACCTCAAAGCCCCGGAAGGGCAAGCGCTGGAAGCCATTATTTCACAAAAGGTACAGGATGTGGCACAGCTCCGGCAAACCGAAATCGAAGAAGAGGCCATCCGCGAAGCCATCCGACTGAGCCGCCGTTTTGAGCCCTACTCCGGCATGCCAGGAAAGCCCATCCGTTTCCTGGAAAGCCTATTGCTGGATAAAAAGCGTGTTGCGGGCCAGGATGCAGCCTCGATCAAGCTTTCTCGTTCGGAAGTGATCCACCGTTTTTGCCAGCAGACTGGTATCCCCCGTTTTATGGTTGACCCCGCTATCCCGATGGACATCACGGCCATCAAAGCCGCTTTTAATAGCCAGTTGTTTGGGCAGGAAGCCGCCGTAGAAAGCGTAGTGGGTTTGTTAGCCGCCGTTAAAACCGCGCTTACCCGCATCGGTAAGCCGATTGCCTCTCTGCTTTTCCTGGGCCCCACCGGCGTGGGCAAAACCGAATTGGCCAAGGTGCTGGCGCAATTTATGTTTGGCGGGCGCGACCGCTTGACCCGCTTTGACATGAGCGAGTATTCCAACGCTTACTCCGTGCTCCGCCTCACCGGCGAGGGTTTCTTTTCGGAAGGCTTGCTCACCTCCGCCGTGCGGCGCGCACCTTTCAGTGTGTTATTATTTGATGAGATTGAGAAAGCCCACCCGCAATTCTTTGATTTGCTGTTGCAGATACTTGAAGGGCGATTGACCGACAGCCAGGGCAAGCTGGCCAACTTTTGCAGCACTATCATCATCATGACCTCGAATATCGGCGCGCAGAATCTGGCACAAAACCCCATTGGCTGGAAGCAACAAATATCCGGGCGGGAAGTGCAGCAGCACTTTATTACTGCTGCCGAGGACTATTTCCAGCCAGAGCTGTTCAACCGGATCGACAAGGTCATCCCTTTTACGCCCCTGGATCAGGATACCGTCCGGTTTGTAGTGGACCGGGAAATTCAATTAATCCGGCAAAGAGAGGGGATCCGCTTCCGCCGCATGAACCTCCACATTGAAAACGAAGTGCTGGACTACTTGGGGGAGCAAGGCTATGACCCCCGGTATGGCGCCCGCCATTTGCAGCGCACCATCCGGGAATACCTGCTGACTCCCCTCTCCAGAGCATTAAATACCCAAGACATCGACGACCAGCTGGAAGTCGAGGTGCGGATGCGTGCCGGGCGGATACAAATCGATATCGCCTCTGATCCCTTGGGGCTGGAGCTGCTTTTAGAAGAATATGGCCGGATTCAGCATTCCGACTATGCCAGCCGCCTGCGCCGTAAAATAGAACAGATCAAGGATGGCCATCTTTATACTCAGCTGATCAACGAACTTGCTTTTTTTGAACAAAAGCGGGCGGCCGCCAAACAACGTTTTTGGGATAACTTGCCGGAGGCAAACCGCTACTCCGCTTTTCAGGAATCGAATCAGGAAGCAGAACACTTATACCAACGCATCCAAGACCTGGAGATGGGCTTTGCTACTTCCTCTCTGGGCGTCGTGCCTTATAAACCCGCCTGGGAAAACGAGCTGCGCGCCTGGGAAGAGCGGCTCTTCGAATTCAAGCTCCGGCTTTGCTCCCGGTTGAACCCCGAGAACAATCAGTGTTGCTTGTCGATCTATGGCGCTGAGCCGGAGCCTCTGGTGCAGCTTTATACGAGCCTTTTTCAGGCGAAGGGGTTTCAATTTGAAGCCTACGGCGTCTGGTTCCGAGAAAGTTATTACAATGAAGAAGTGCTGGAACAAACGGATAAAGGCATCGCCCGGCACAAGCGCAAGCAGTACATTAAACAGATAATTGACATGGCAACCTGTTTGGCCCCATTCAACCCACCCGAACCTGGTGATGTGCTTTGGGGGGTGGAATTCACCATCAGCAGCCCTTGCGCCTACCTTTACCTCGAAGAGGAAGGGGGTGGGCAAAAATGGGAGGGCCGCGATGGGAAAGACCGCTTCTATATGGTGCTGGTCAGCAAAACGGTAGAAGAGACGCCCAACAAGTTACATCGCAAAGAATTTTATGAAAAAATGACCCCACGCCGGACGATTACACCCCAAGAGCTGAAAGATAGGGTTTACAAAATCAACCGGGAATGCAACAAATCTGCCCTGCTCGGTTTTATTATGGAGAAACTGGATGAACGTTTCGCCGTCCAATTAGATAAAGAACTATTATGAATGCAAGATTGATCGTTTTTTCGGCAGCGCTTATTGCTACTATGCTACCCTTCAACAGGCTGCAAGCTCAAGATGCCGAAAACAGTAATAAACACTATTGGGTCGCCTTTACTGACAAGGCCGGCTCGCCCTATAGCCTGGACCGGCCAGAGGAGTTTGTATCAGCGCGCGCCATTGCCCGGCGGCAGAGTCGAGGGATACCTTTTGCTGAAAACGACCTCCCGCCCAATCCTGCCTATCTGGATGCCCTGAAGGCCAAAGGGGCCACCATACACCATACTTCGCGCTGGCTGAATGCCGCAACCATCCTCATCGACGAAGCCCAACTGCCTCTTATCGCGCAATTACCTTTCGTCGATACGTTTTTTTTCGCCGGCCCAGCTTATGATAAAGCGACGCATAAAAAGCCGGCTTTACAAATGGACAGCCTCCTGTCGCGACTCGTGGAAGGCGAACACTATGGCCATGGCGCTGCGCAGATCAAGCTGTTAAATGGCGATACCTTACATCAAATGGGCTTTAAAGGCAATGGTTTATTGATTGCCGTACTTGACGGCGGCTTTATCGGGGTAGAAGCAAGCCCTTTCTTTGACAGCTTGCGCGTGAACGGCCGCCTGCTGCCCGGCCGGGACTTCGTCAATCAGGGCAATGACCCTTACGGGCTGAGCACCCACGGCAGCAAAGTGCTCTCTACGATGGCGGCCAACGTCCCCGGCGTATTGGTCGGCACGGCTCCTTTCGCAACCTACGCCTGTGTGAAAACCGAAAACACCCAAACCGAATACCGCATCGAAGAATGCAATTGGGTAGCTGGACTGGAATACGCCGACAGCCTCGGCGCCGACCTTATCAATTCCTCCCTGGGCTATACTACTTTCGACGATACTGGCATGAACTATCAATACGACAATCTGGACGGGCAGAGCTCGGTGGCCAGCCTGGCGGCTGATATCGCTGCAGCAAAAGGCATCCTGGTCGTCACCAGCGTCGGCAATGAGGGGAGCTCAAAGTGGAAGTATATCGGCATACCCGCCGATGCCACCCTGGCCTTTTCCATTGGGGCCACTGATTTGCGCGGCAAGCGGGCTTCTTTCAGTTCGGTAGGCCCCACACCTAAGGGCCTCATCAAGCCTGACGTGGTAGCCCCCGGTGCCTGGGTGGCCTTGGCCGATGCCTACTCTTTCCGCGTCGGCCCAGGATCTGGCACTTCTTTTGCTTCGCCCATCCTGGCTGGCCTGGCTGCCTGCCTCTGGGAAGCCTTCCCCGGCAAGACCAACCTGGAAATCATGGAGGCTATCCGCCAGAGTGGCAGCGCCGCAACAAGCCCGGACAATGAAATCGGTTATGGACTGCCGGATTTTGGCAAGGCTTACCGGCTGTTGAGCAGTGTACTGCCGTCGGTCAGCCCAAGCAAACCCCTGGTCAGCCCATTGCCTCAAGATTAGGGGTGTACAATATAGCAAGCCTTGCCCAACAGGCAGGCCCAGTAGGCTTATTTGGCTGCATTGTGTATGGTGCTTGCAATTTTATTGTAAAAAACCTGATTTTTTTGCCATTTTTCTAGGCTGTTACCCAAAAATTGTCCTAAATTTGTTCTCGACTTTAGCATCAACATCATCAAACAACCCCTCAAAGCTGAAGCTTGCTTTTGGGCAATCAGCTTTGTAAACCTAAAGCCTCGCCATCATTTTCGCTTTGCAGCAGCTACTTGCTGCCTGGATTACGCCAAACATATTACGGTTATTCACTTTGCTATCATACACTGCTACCGGCAGTTGGATGGCAAGTCAATTTAGTTTCTACTAACTCAAAACTTTTGTTTTATGAAAAAACTCTTATTGTCATTGATGCTGGTCGCGGGCCTACTTGGCACCCTGGCCGCGCAGCGCACGATCACCGGCAAAGTCGCGGACTCAAGCGGCGAGGCGCTGATTGGTGCGACTATCCTTGCTGAAGGAACGGCTATTGGTACCGTCACCGACGCAAATGGCGAGTTCAGCTTGAACGTAGCCTCTGACCAGGCAGCAGTCGTTGTCAGCTACACTGGTTTTATTACTCAGCGCGTTGTGCTCACGCCATCCATAAACTACATCATTACGATGGAAACGGATGCGGTGGCACTGGAAGACGTAGTGGTTATTGGCTACGGTACTCAATCCCGGCGCAACATCACCAGCGCTATTGCTTCGGTGGATTCAAGGGCTTTCGAGAACGTTTCGGTTCAGGGCTTTGAAAGCGCGCTTCAAGGCCGCCTACCAGGGGTGAACATTACTGGCTCTGCCGGTACCTTAGGCGCTCCGCAAGCAATCAGGGTACGGGGTGTTGGCTCCATTAATGCCAGCAACCAGCCGCTGTATGTAGTGGATGGGTTGATCCTTAACGACCAACTGGGGAGTAACAACCTCTTGGGCACGGCCAGCGGCACCAACCCGCTGATTAACCTCAACCCCAACGACATCGAATCGATTGACGTACTTAAAGATGCTGCGGCAGCGGCTATTTATGGCTCCCGTGGTGCCAACGGCGTAATCCTCATTACCACCCGCCAGGGCAAGTACAACCAGCAGGCCCGGGTCTCTTTGGGTTTTTATGCCGGCTACAGCGAGCCGACCAACCAATTCGACATGATGACCGGGCAGGAATATGCCGGATTTTGGAACCAGGCAGCCCGCAACCGCGGCTTCACACCGGAAGCCAACCCCAACCTCTTCTACGATGTGGCCGCTCAGCCCAGCACCAATTGGTTTGATCTGGTGTCTCAAAAAGCTTTCGTGCAAGAAAGCAACGTAGGGGTCTCTGGCGGTACCGCAACCACCAAGTTCTTCTTTGGTGGCAGCTATCGCGACGAAGATGGCTGGATCCGCCGTACCAACCTCAAGCGCTACAGCTTCCGCGCCAATATCGAACAACAGATTGGTGAGAGGTGGAAGGCCGGTATTCAGCTCAACCCGAGCCGTACCGTCAACACTCGCTTGAACGAAGACAACAACGTGGCTTCGCCCCAAACCTACAGCGCTTTGTTCTTCCCCAATGTGGAAGCCTATGACGCCAACGGCAGGGTGCGTGGCGGCCTGGTTACTACCAGTATTGGCCGCGGCCAATTCAACGGCACGCCTCTGGTAAACCTGGAAGAAGCAGATATTACGGCTACGACGACACAAATCCTGAGCAACTTCTACACGGAATTCCGCCCCATTTCCAAGTTGCGCTTACGCACGGAATTTGGTAGCCAGTTTAGCCAGATTGAGGATTTGTACAAAGCATCCTCGCGCACTACTGATGGTGCTGGCGCTTCCGGCTCCGGGAGTGCGGCCAGTGGCCAGGTGCTGAACTGGAACTGGAACACCACAGCCACCTATGCGGATGTTATTGACCGCCATGGATTTGACGTTACGCTCGGTTATACGATGCAGCGCGAGGAGACTTCCCGCCAGAGCGTCGCAGGTAATACCTTTGCTGATGACCGCCTGAAGACTTTGGCTTCAGCCGCAACAATCACGGCTGGCTCCAGCACCCTTAACGATGTGACTTTCCTCGGTTATCTGGCGAGGGTCAACTATGCTTTTGACAATAAGTATCTCATTGGCCTTTCTGCCAGGGTTGACGGATCTTCCCGCTTCGGCACCAACAACCGCTATGGCTTCTTCCCCGCAGCTTCTGCGGGCTGGATTGCTAAAGAAGACCGGGCGGCAAGCGTGCTCAATTTCCTGAAAGTCCGCGGTAGCTGGGGCTTGACCGGTAATGCCAGCATTGGCAACTTCGATGCTCGCGGCTTGATCGGCTTCGGCACGGACTACAACATGCAGCCGGGCTTCTTGTTCAACCGCCTGGAAAACGCCGACTTGCGGTGGGAAAAGAACCAGACGATTGATGGTGGGATCGAGTTTGAAATGTTCAATCGCCGCCTGCGTGGTTCGGCGCTATATTACATCCGCGATACCCGTGACTTGTTGCTGGACGTACCCCTGCCCTGGACGATTGGTATCGTCAATGCCCTCATCACCCAGAATGCCGGCGAAATCCGCAACCAGGGCTTTGAATTCCAGCTTGACATGGACGTGCTGAGCAAAGGCGCATTCCAATGGACGCTGGGCGTCAACGGCGCTACGCTGAAGAATGAAGTGACTCAGTTGGTAGACAACAACAACGATGGCGAAGACGATGACATCGTCTTCGGCGGCCGCCGCCTGATCCGTACGGGCGAAACGATCGGCTCATGGTACTTGGTGCGCTACAATGGCGTTGATCCTGCTAACGGCGACGCTTTGTTCCTGGACGAAAACGGAGAAGAACTCCGCAACAGCGCTCCAGGCTCTGCCAGAGTAATCGCCGGCAATGCATTGCCCACCTTCACCGGTGGCATCACCAGCAACCTTGCTTATAAGGGTTTTGACCTGAACATCCTCTTCCAGTTCGCCACCGGTTTCCAATTATACCGGAATGAGGGCGCTTTTACCGAAAACAACATGGCGGCTACCTGGAACCAGGATCGCCGCATCCTGGATGCCTGGACGCCGGACAACCCGAACACCAATGTCCCGCAGGCTCGCTTGTTGCAAGTGAATGGTTCTCAGGCATCTACCCGTTATCTGTCGGATGGGGACTTCATGCGCCTCAAGAATGTCCAGTTGGGTTATTCTCTGCCGCCTTTTGGCCGTAACAATACCAACCTGCGCATTTTTGTCGCTGGCCAAAACCTGCTGACCTTCACGAAGTTTAATGGGTTGGACCCGGAAGCGAACGGGCTTGGAGTTGGCTCGCCAACTGCAGGTGACCTGTTCTTCAGCCGCCCGCAGTCTAAGACTTATACGGCGGGCTTTAATCTCAGTTTCTAAAACCATTTGCTAATTTTAAAAAGAGCACAAGATGAATAAACTAAAATATATCCTCGGCTTCATGCTCGTCGCCGGGCTAGTGGCTTGCGATTCGTTCCTTGACGAACCGCAACCAGCTCAATCGCTGCCTTCGGCAACGGCATTTACTACCGCACAGGACATTGAGAATGCCATGGTTGGCGCCTATGATGCCGCACAGAACTCTGACATGTTTGGCACTAATACGACTATGCTTCCCGGGATTTACTCGGATAATGGCGAATGGCGTGGTTCTTTCCCTTCTTATCGGGACATCTACAACCGCATGATTGTCTCTGATAATCCAGAAGTGGCCGCGATGTGGCAATTTGGCTATCGCGTCATCAATGCTGCCAACCTGATTTTGAAAGCGCTGGATGAGGTCCAAGACCCCACCCTGACGCCTGCATTGGCTGATCGCCTGCGTGGCGAGGCGCTTTTCCTGCGCGGTGCGACCCATTTTGAGATGGTACGCTTTTTCGGCAAAGCCTTCAGCGCCACATCTAATGCTGATTTGGGGATCCCGATCATGGTCAATCCAGTTGCGACGACCGACGACGTCACTTTCCCCTCTCGCAATACGGTAGCGGAGGTTTATACTCAGGTACTCACTGATTTAACCCAAGCCGCCTCACTTTTGCCGGATGCCAACCCGCGCGGGCGCGGGCGCGCTACCAAGTTTGCTGCTCATGGATATTTGGCCCGCGTGGCCTTCCAGCAGCGCGAATACGGCAAAGCTGCTACTGAAGCCGCCGCTGTGCTTGCTGGCCCATTCTCGCTCACTGCTGAACCAGTTGAATTCTTCAGCATAGAAGGCAGCAGCGAGGAAATATGGGCAGTCATCCATACGCCTCAAGACAATCCCGGCGTAAACGGCTCCCTGCCTACTTTCCACAACCGTGCTGGCCGCGGCGGTGACGTAGTCTACTCGGAAGATTTGATTGCCAATGGATTCGGTAAAATTGTTACTTCTGCCCAGCAAGCTGCCATTGCCAACGCTGGTCATACCGTAATTGATTTGCGCCTAACCCAGTTGTCGCAATTCGATGCCGCTTCCAATACTTATTTCATCGAAAAGTACACGGATGTTTCCACTAATGCAGATGATGCGCCGATTCAACGCCTGGCAGATTTCATGCTCTTGCGCGCTGAAGCGGTAGCCCGCACCAGCGGTATCAACCAAGAAAGCATTGACTTGCTCAACAGCGTACGCCGCCGTGCCTTGCGCGTGCTGGATAGCAGTGGTGAAGTAGTAGCCAATAGCGATAGCTTCATCGACTTCAGCGCCGGCAATTTCGCCAATGCCGATGAGCTGATCGAAGCGATCATCACCGAGCGCCGTGTTGAGCTTTGCTTTGAAGGTGCTCGCTTCCATGATCTTACGCGCTTACAGCGCACGATCAGGGGGCTTGCCTGGGATGACAATAACATGCGTTTCCCCATCCCACAGCGTGAAATAGATGCGAATGGCAACCTGGAGCAGAACCCCGGTTACTAGGCGCAAGTTTCTGAATTGACTTAAAAAGAGAAGCCGCTTCAGCATGATGCTCGAAGCGGCTTCTCTTTTTAACTTCATCCTGAAATGCTCAAATCGCCTGATGATTAAACGGCTGGATGACCATCTCTGACACCACGCCGGTGGTCGGCTGCTGGCAGAGGAACCATACGGCCCGCCCGGCCGCTTTAGCCGCGATGAACTTATCGCGGCTGACCTTCATATCGATTTCATCCCAGAAGGCGGAGTCTACGCCTCCGAGGTAGAGGTTGGTGATGCGCACTTCGGTGCGCTTGAGCTCTTCGCGGATCGACTTGGTCAGGCCATCGAGGCCGTACTTCGAGGCAGCATAAGCTGCTGCGCCAGCCATGGGCGTTTTACCAAGCACGCCAGGGATGTTGATGACCAGCCCCTTTTTGGCCGCTTTCATCGGTGGCAGGAAGGCTTTAAAAAGGTTGAAGGCTCCCTTCAGATTGGCGTCGATGACGCGGCTGAAGTCTTCATAGCTTAGGGTTTCCAGGGGCTTCAACAGGCCAATGCCCGCAGCGTTGATCAAGATATCTAAAGCGCCGACCCGCTCATCGATGGCCTGAGCGACCCGCTCTACGTCGGTGGGCTGGGTAATATCCATCACGAAGATGTTTTCTGCCGGGATGTTGGCTTCGCGGGCAAGTTGCTCTAGCTTTTCCCGGTTCCTGCCAGCAATGAAGACTACAGCCTGGCTGCTCTTGATGAGCCGGGCTGCTTCGCCTCCAATACTGCCGCTAGCCCCGATAACTAGCACTTTTTTATTTGCGAGGATTTCTACAGACATAAATAATTAGGTTAACGGATGGACTGGAGGAATTCCGCCCGTACATTTTCGTTGAGGAACTTGCCGGCGTATTCCGTGGTTACGGTGCTGCAGTGCTCGTGCTGCACGCCGCGCATCTCTACGCACATGTGCTTGGCATCGATGTAAACGGCCACATCTTCCGTACCCAGTACCTGCTTTAGCTCATTGGCGATTTGCATGGTGAGGCGTTCTTGTACCTGCGGGCGGCGACCGTAATGTTCGACGATGCGGTTGAGCTTGGATAGCCCGATGACGTTCCCATTGGCAATATAGCCGATGTGGACTACGCCATAGATGGGCAGGAAATGGTGCTCGCAGAAAGATTGCAGGCGGATGCCTTTTTCTACCAGCATTTGGCGATATTTGAACTTGTTTTCGAACAGCGAGATGCTGGGCTGGTTTTCAGGGTTCAACCCGCTGAAAATCTCCTTGACGAACATCTTGGCCACCCGGCGGGGCGTGCCGCGCAGGGAATCATCCTGGAGGTCAAGCCCCAGCACGTCCATGATTTCGTGGAAATGGGCTTCGATTTTTTGAATTTTTTCTTCGTCCGTCAGCTCGAAAGCATCGGGGCGCATCGGGGTGTCATAGGCAGTAGCCAGGTGTTGGGCGCCAATTTCTTCGATGAGGGCATCAGTCTCGGCCCGCTGCCCCCGCGTTGAGCCATTGAGGCGCAGTGCGCTTTTATTGGCCACATAATTTGCATGCATCATGAGGAATGTTTTGGAATTTTTTGTAAAATTTGCTCCCCGATATATGGGAAGCGCCTGCCTAACGCAGAAAGGCGGGCGATTGTTTAATAATTGATTTATTGATTCATGTACTGGATATCCAGCCGTTATATCTACTGTTTTTTTGCCTGCTTCACCATGGCCGTGCTGGCCAGCTGTGGCGGCGCGCCTGGCCAGGATGCCTTTGCCGATTGCCGCTATGGCGCCCCGGAGCCGATCTTTCACGCCAGCCTTCCTGCCGTTGCGCGGCACGATTTCCAGTTGCTCAAGGGGCAGGGTATAGAACAGCTTGCTTTTAAAGACGGCCTGGAACTGGAGGTGCTGCAGTCTGGCTGCGAACATATCGAGCAGGAATTCCACTTCCGGCAGGCGGGCAAATTCCAAAAAGCCCCCTCTGATTTCTGGATAGATGAAGCGGCCCGGATTTTTAACCGCTTGGGCAGCCTGGGCCCGGAATATCTTTCCTATTACTCCTTAGCACAAGCCATAGACGAACAAGCTGGGCGCATCAGATTGGGCCAGGATATGGAGCTCCAACCCGGTTTTTTCTTCAAAATGGAACCTATATCGACAGCAGATGAAACGACCTTGGTGGTTAGGCTGAGCGAACGCCCTTGAATTGGAGCGGCAATAAACCGTAGAACCTAAAAAAAATTTCAACTTGATTTTCAGTACCTTTAGCTTTGACTGCCAGTATAAATTAAATAATTACAGTTGCGTTAAATACTATTGAACAGCATATTAATCAAATAAATTACAAGCTTCAACATCTTGCTATCCGACAAATTGTCAGCGCTTTTTTTTGCCTGGCAGGGTATTTTAGCCTATCTTTACCCCACAATAGCAAGAAAGCATTTCCACCTCTCCTCTGAACGGAACACTTTTCGGCAAAGCTGCGCGCCTTGCCTGATGTGTTTATTGTGGCAATGTTTCTGCCCCTTCGACATTCAGGTCCGGAATGCCAAAATTCGGACAGTAAAATATAAGTATCAGCAAGTTAGATGAGCTCCGCTACACTAGGTGGCGGGGTTTTTTTTTGCCTTTGCACAAAGTGCTTATATTTGCAGCGGCATGCAGCGGCGAACAAGAAGCTTCGCCGCGGTGTTGGGCATAAACTGGATAAGAAGCATTCAATCAAAATATAAAATCGAAACACAACATGGATAAGTTTGACCTTATTGTAATAGGTAGCGGCCCCGGGGGGTATGTGGCAGCCATCAGAGCATCTCAACTCGGCATGAAAGTCGCTGTAGTAGAACGCGAGTCCCTGGGCGGCATTTGCCTGAATTGGGGCTGTATCCCTACCAAAGCCCTATTGAAAAGCGCTCAGGTTTTTGACTACATCCGCCATGCAGAGGATTACGGCATCAAAGTGAGCGGTGCTTCGGCAGATTTCGGCAGCATGGTCAAGCGCAGCCGGGGCGTTGCCGACGGCATGAGTAAGGGCATCAACTTCTTGTTCCGCAAAAATAAAATCACCGTGCTGGAAGGCGACGGCAAGCTGGCAGCTGGCAAAAAAGTAGTCGTTACCGATGGTCAAGGCAGTACTAAAGAATACAGTGCCGAGCATATCATCATCGCCACTGGCGGTCGGGCCAAGGAGCTGCCTAGTGTGCCCATTGACGGCACCAAAGTCATCGAATACCGCAAGGCAATGAGCCTGGAAAAGCAGCCAGAGACGATGGTCGTGGTCGGCGCCGGCGCTATCGGCGTCGAATTTGCCTATTTCTACAATTCCATCGGCACCAAAGTTACGGTAGTCGAGTTCCTGGAGCAAGGCTTGGTGCCGCGTGAAGACCCCGATGTTTCAAAAGAGCTGGCTAAAGTCTATAAGAAATACGGCATCAATGTAATGGGCAACACCTCGGTGGAGTCGGTGGATACCAAGGGCAAGGGCTGCAAAGTGACCGTCAAAGACCGGAAAAGCGGAAAGACTCAGGAAATCGCCTGCGATGTAGTGCTCTCGGCGGCGGGCGTCACCCCCAATACAGAGAATATTGGGCTGGAAGCACTAAACATCAAAACCGACCGGGGGATGATTACGGTGGATGAATTCTACCGCACGAATGTGGCAGGCATTTACGCCATCGGCGATGTGGTGCCCGGGCCCGCTTTGGCTCATGTGGCCAGCGCGGAGGCCATTATCTGTGTAGAGAAAATCGCCGGCCACAAGCCCGAGCCGCTGGATTATAACAATATCCCTTCTTGTACCTACTGCTCGCCGGAGGTCGCTTCGGTGGGTTATACCGAACAAGCAGCCAAGGAAGCCGGCTATGAGCTGAAAGTGGGCAAGTTCCCCTTCTCCGCTTCGGGCAAGGCCAGCGCTGCCGGGGCCAAGGAAGGTTTCGTCAAAGTGATCTTCGACGCCAAATACGGTGAGTTCCTGGGCGCGCACATGATTGGCGCCAACGTCACCGAGATGATTGCGGAGGTAGTAGCGGCACGTAAGCTGGAGACGACCGGCCATGAGATCATCAAAACGGTACACCCCCACCCCACTATGAGCGAAGCAGTGATGGAAGCCGCCGCCGCAGCTTATGGGGAGGTGATACATTTATAAGGGAAAGCGCCTAATGCGCTCAACTGCTAGCGAGCCTTGGCTGGGTATAGTAAACCAGCCAAGGCTTCGTGTTTTATGACGTATCCTGAGTTATTATTGCCGCTAAATGTTGTGGTTAAACGATTTCCCGGGATGGATGCCGCTTTAATCATGAAAAGCCCGATCAGCCCTGCGCCATCCCCACGCTCCTGATACCCTCGAATATACGCTGGATGAGGCGCTTGTCAAGGGTGATGATCGTAGCCTGGCCTGACATTTCACGGGTGGGTTCCAACTGCCGCCCGAGCGTAGTCGTCAAACCTTGGGGGAAGAGCACCTCGACTGTGATCTTGCCATCTATCGGCACCTGGCTTTTAGCTTTCACCTGGCCGATGACGGCCCCATATTCGGCAAAGGCATAGCTCTCTAGCTTGACGATCACTTTTTGACCGGGCTCAATTTTGACCGATTTGGCAGCTTCCAACTGGACGATCCCTCTTACCTCATGCTGTTTGAGCGGTACGACCACGCCAATCTCGCGGTTTTCTTCCAAAAACTGCTGTTCGCTGATGCTTTCCAGATCGAGGGATACGATGCCGTCAATGGGGGAGCTAATGATGAATTTTGCCTTCCATTCGCTCATGCTTTTTTGCAGGTTGCGGAAACTCTGCTGAAGGGCAGCGGCAGCTTCTGACTGGTTTTCCCGGGAGTTGGCACGCAGGCCACTCATCTCGCTGCGGATGCGGTCGATATCAAAGCCTCTGCTTTTGATGCTGCTTTCAATGCCCTCGCGGATGCGCTGTAGGCCCAATAATTCTTCCCGTGTGCGGTTGACGCGTTCTTCCGCCAGGAGGCTTTCCCGCCCCAACTGCTCTTCCCGGCGTAAGCGGGCTTCGACGCTTTCGATTTGGCGGTTGATGCTGTTTAGCCTATCCTGGTCACTGCCAGCCAAGCTTTGCAGCTTTTGGATCTCTTTTTGTTGCTGGCTCTGGTTCAGCCGGTCATAAGGGTTGGAAAGGAAGCGCTGGTAGTCGCTTTGTCGGCGGTAAAACTCAAATAGGCTGGTTTTCAAATCGCCCAATACGAGGTTGCCCGGCACTGAAAAGGCCAGGAGGGCCGAATCAGTAGGTTGCCGGACAGCCAAGAGGGCATCTTCAAGCGTAAGGGCATCCTCGATATTGGCATTATTTTCAAAGACAATCAGCACTTCGTTGGCTCTAACCCGCGATTCGTTCTGCACTCGGATCAGCGCTATCCGCCCTTTGGTCGGTGTGACCAATCGTTTGGGCGGGTCCGTAGATACGACCCTGATATCGCCCTCGATCTTATCCGGATATTGTATCATGAAGCCGACATAGCCCAGGATGACGATGACGACCAGAGCCAGCAGGGTGCCAAACCTGGTCATCCAGCCGGGCGGCGTGCCCAGTATTTCCTGTACTTCTTCGCTTCTGAGTTCTATGTTGTCATGCTCTGCCATGTCCAGTTGTTTTGTGATTTGGTTGTTTGGACAAAAAATCAGCGGCTACAGCTCTTTCCTTCCCCTTAAGCGCCCAATTCCAACTGGTTGCGCACGAGCTGGTAGTAAGCGCCGCGCAGGTAAGTCAGCTCTTCGTGATTGCCCTGCTCGACAATCTCCCCGCTATCCAGCACGATGATATTATCGGCATTCATCACGGTGCTCAGGCGGTGGGCGACGATGACGACCGTGCGGCCGTAGAAAAACTCTTCGAGGTTTTCCATGATAACCATTTCGTTGTAGGCATCCAGGGCGTTGGTCGCTTCGTCGAAGAAGATGTACTCCGGGTTTTTGTAAACTGCACGGGCGATCAGCAGGCGTTGTTTCTGGCCCTGGCTCAAGCCCAGGCCATCTTGCCCGATTTTGGTATTGTAGCCGAGAGGTAAGGATTCGACAAAGCCCTGGATATTGGCCACTTTCACTGCCCGGAGCAGTTTCCTTTTGTCGATCATCTCATCGCCCAACGCGATGTTGCGGGCAATGGAATCGTAAAAGATGTAGCCATCTTGCATGACGACCCCGCATTTGCTGCGCCACAGGCGGCTATTGATGTTCGAGAGGTTGATCTCTCCCAGCCGTACGGCGCCTTCGGTGGGCAGGTAAAAATTCATGAGGAGCTTGAGTAGGGTCGTCTTGCCGCTGCCGCTGGCGCCGACTATAGCAGTAGTCTGCCCTTTGTAGATGCGCAAGTCGATATTGCGCAGTACGGCAGGAGACAAGGGGCCGTTGTAATGGAAAGTGACGTTTTCCAAGAGGAGGTCTCCAGATTCCGGAAGCAGGGTAATCTTCTCCTCGATGTTCTCTTCGTCTTCTCGGGTATGTATCTCGTTCATGCGCTCCAGGCTGATTTTGGCTTCCTGCATATCGCGCAGGAAATCAATCAGTTGAGCAAGGGGGCTATTGAGTTGGCCGATGATGTATTGAACGCCCAGCAGCATCCCTAGCGTCATCGTGCCATCAAGCACAGATTTAGCGACGATGAAGGTGATGAGCAGGTTTTTGGTTTCGTTGAAGAACGTAGCGCCGCCACGCTGTAGGTGCTCGATGCGCAGTGCGCTGATACCGGTGCGGAAAAGCCTGGCCTGTACGCGCTCCCAGGCCCACCGCTTCTGTTTTTCGGCATTGTGCAGCTTGATCTCCTGCATGCCGTTGATCAGTTCGATTAGCTTGCTTTGGTTTTCCGATGATTGATCGAAGCGTTTATAGTCGAGTTCGCGGCGCAGGCTCTGAAAAAAGAAGATCCAAATCAGATAGAGGATGGTACCCCCCATGAAAATGGCAAACACCAGCGGGCTCCACCAGAGCAACACCAGGGAAAAGGCGATGTAGTTGACAAAAGTAAAAACCGACATCAGGGAGGTGGAGGTCAGGAAGCGCTGCACCCGCTCATGATCGGCGATGCGCTGCATGAGATCCCCGCTGATTTTAGTATCAAAGAACTTGATGGGCAGCTTGGTCAGTTTAATCAGGAAATCGGAGATCAAACTGACATTGACCCGGATGCCGACGTGTAGCAATATCCAGCTCCGGAACTGTTCCACGGCAAGTTGGGTGGCAAAGAGCACGAGCTGCGCCAGCAGGATGATTTTAATAAAATTCAGATCGACGTTGCCGATACCCCTATCGACGATGGCCTTGATGAGGAAGGGGAAGCACAACTGTATCACGGTGCCCAGCACCAGCCCGATGACCAGTTGGATCAGCAGCGCCCGATACTTTTGAAAGTAGGAAAACACATAGCCAAAGCCGGCTTTATTGACCCCTTTCTCTTCGCGTTCGTAAAATTCCGGCGTCGTCTCCAATAATAGAAGCACACCCTGCTCTTCGCCATTTTCCAGGTCGCTGGCCCAATTGTCAAGAAACTCTGCTTTGGTCAATTTGAAAAGCCCGACTGCGGGGTCGGCGATCCAGGCATGCGTAGGTGTGACCCGATAGACGACGACGAAATGTTCCTGTTTCCAGTGGGCGATGCAAGGCAGGGGCAGGTCGCGGGCCAGGCGGCCATAGGTCGTTTTGACAGCCAGCGATTGCAGGCCGATATGTTCGGCAGCATCGCTGATGCCCAGCAAAGAAACGCCTTGCTTACCCATGTAGGTGAGCTCGCGCAGGTATTCCAAGGAGTAATACCTGCCCCAATGGCGCGAAATCATCCGCAAGCAGGTAGCCCCACAATCCATTGAGTCTAACTGGCGGTAAAATGGAAATTTCCTCAACATCTTTCCTAACTATGGTTTGGCATCTTTGCCGTTGCCGTCAGTGCTTTTTTCTGAAACAGCCTAAAAACCCACGAAATATAAAGCCTTCGCTGCTTTTATAAAACTTTTGACGCTGATTTCTTTCAAAACGGACAATTTTAAGCCCAAAATTCTTCATTCTGAACAAAGATAGGGAAAAATATGGCTATTTTTGCCGCCAACAAGGCCAAGCAGATGTTTAACAGCTTCATATCAGTAGTAGGGGTCATCAACCAGGCGGAGGAGCTAGAACTGCTGCCGGATTACTTGAGCAATCTCTACCCCGTGCTCCGTGAAAACTTTTCGGATTTCGAGTTTATCCTGGTCAACAACCATTTCGGGCGGCCATTGGACCCCTTCATTGAGCCACTGCCTGAAGATCTGAAAAAAAACATCTACCTGCTCAACCTCTCGCGCCATACCAACCCCAACCATGCCATCCTCGCTGGCCTGGACCGCGCTAACGGAGACTATACCATCATCTTTGAGCTGGCTTTTTACCAGGAGCCCGAATGGGTGCTCAAGCTCTTTGAAAAAACCCGGGAGCATTTCGACATCGTCTATCTCCGGGCGCAGTATCGCAAGGTCGGTTTGCGCTTCCGGCCGTTTTACAAGCTGTTTTACTACATCCTCAAGCACTACTCTACCCTGCAATTGGATGAAAAAGCGCATGATACCCGGATTATTTCCCGCCGGGCGCTCAATTCGCTGCTCCGCCTACGGGAAAATCTTCGCTACATGAAAGCCATCTACTCCATCGTAGGTTATAATACGGCCTGCCTCGAGACGCCGATACCCTTGCAAAACAGCCGGTCAGACAGTTTTTCTGAACGTTTCCGCACCTCCTTGGTGGCCATCACTTCTTTCACTACTTTCCTGCGCAGCCTGCTGCTATGGATTTTTGCTTTCTCCCTGGTCTTCCTCCTCGGTGTTATCGTCAATGCGCTGAAAGTGAAGTTTACGGGTATCGACCTCTTTGGTAATACGGGCGAGCCTTTCTCCGGCTGGACTTTCCTGGTGGTGCTCATCGCCGTCTTCTTTGCCACCACCTGCCTCAACCTCTACATCATGTCCATCTACCTATCCAATATCTACAATGAAATTAAGCAGCGGCCGCTGTACATCATCGAGTCTATCAAACGGTTTTAGCGGTTTTTCAAAGGCCGACACAGCTGAACAAGCGCTAATTGAGGCGTTTCCCGTCGCGGTATTCGATCAACCTGGCCCTTGGGTAAGGAGTCGATAAAAAGTTGAGCAAAAAATCATCCGCATCTGCGGCTGACTGGAAGCTGCCAATGGTATATGAATAGCTTTTGTCCGTTATTTTTTCCACGCAAAGGTTGCCGTGGCGCTGAAAAAGCTCATTATCGGGCAAGAGCAAGCTATCCACGACGACGATTTCGATTTTGAAGCCAGTATAAGCTTTAGGCAGATTACGGGCTGCACTATGTGTACTGTCGATGCTCAGCGGGCTCATGGGGATAACCATTGGCGGCGCAGCTTTGCTCTCAAAAGGGTTGGGCTGGTAAGGCGTGTATTTGCCCTCGTCCAAATCCCGGCCAAAACCGCGCCCGGCGGGGATAGTGTCTGGGAGCAAAAAATAATCGGGCAGAACTTCTGCCCCACCTTTGGTTTTGTGCCCATTATTTTCCAAATTGCCAGCTCCTAAAGCCGGGTAGGATGACCACAATACCAATATGGCTGTGGCGAGTAAAGCAAAGGCCTGGGTAGTTTTGATCATAGCATTGGATTTTATTATGTTTCAGTTCGAATGCAGGCATTAAAGTTAATACAAACAACTATCATTACCAACTGCTTATTATGAGTTTGCGCATCGTTTTTATGGGGACGCCCGAATTTGCCGTCCCTTCTTTGGATATTTTGGCAAAAAACGGCTACCAAATAGCCGGGGTGGTGACGGCGACCGACAAAACCGGCGGGCGGGGCGGCAAGCAGCTGCTCCAATCTGCTGTAAAAAAATACGCTCTGGAAAATGGCTTGCCGATACTGCAGCCCGACAAGCTGAAAAGCCCGGAATTCCTGGAGCAGCTCCGGCAGTTGCGTGCTGATTTGCAAGTGGTAGTGGCCTTCCGCATGTTGCCCGAGCTGGTCTGGAGCATGCCGCGCTTTGGCACTTTCAACCTACATGGTTCGCTGCTGCCAAAATACCGGGGAGCTGCCCCCATCAACTGGGCCGTCATTAATGGGGAAAAAGAAACGGGCGTCACTACTTTTTTTATCCAACACGAAATAGATACCGGCGACCTCATCCTGCAAGAGCGCCTGCCTATTGGCGAAGATGAAACGGCCGGCGAAGTACATGACCGCATGATGCTGCTCGGCGCCCAAGCGGTGCTGAAGACCGTCCGGGCCATTGAATCTGGCAACTATATCTTGCAAAAACAAGATGAGCGACTGGCTAGTAAAGCTCCCAAGCTGTTCCACGAAACCTGTCAGATCGATTTTCATCAGCCAACGCAAAAAGTCCACGATTTTATCCGCGGGCTTAGCCCATACCCCACCGCCTGGACGGTACTCGAAAACCAAGAGCTCAAAATTTTCCGTGCCGAGCAATCAACCGAGCCCCTCTCCCACCCTCCTGGCGTTTTTTCCTCGGACAATAAACGCTACATCCGTGTCAGCACGCTGGATGGCTACATCGAATTGTTAGAACTCCAGTTGCAAGGCCGCAAACGGATGAGCGTAAAGGATTTTTTGAATGGATTTTCTTTTTGATCGTTTGGGTAAAATGATAAGAAAATTTTAACTGAGTAAAAGATCATATCAAATGAGCAATAACTATCTCAGCTTGCCTAATCTGCGCTTTCTGCTAACAGAAGTACTTGACGCACCGAGCCTTAAGCAGTTGCCCCGTTACCAGGACTACGACCAGGAAGCCTTCATGCTGGCGCTGGATGCCGCCAAGCAAACCAGCGACCAATACCTTTTCCCTATTTACCGGGAGATGGATAAAGAGAAGGCGTATTACCAGGATGGCGTAGTGCATGTACACCCGGGCTTAAAGGCTGCGATCAAAGCGCTGGCCGATGGTGGCTGGATAAGCGCGCCGGACAGCTACGAACAGGGCGGGCAGCAAATGCCGCTGACTCTGCTCAATGCCTGCCTCTCCATCTTTTATGCCGCCAACGCTAATGCGGCCTCCCATGCCTTCCTGACCCAAGGCGCGGCAAACCTCATCCGCAGCTTTGGCGAGGACAGCCTGCAGCAAGCCTACGTGCCGCGCATGTATGCCGGCGACTGGCAGGGGACGATGGCGCTGACAGAGCCGCAGGCTGGTAGTTCGCTCACCGATATCACGACCACTGCTGTGCCATCACCGGAAGGTTACTACCACATCAAAGGGCAGAAGATCTATATCTCTGGCGGCGACCATACGGCCACGGAGAACGTCGTACACCTGATGCTGGCGCGCATCCAGGGGGCGCCGCCTGGCATCAAGGGCGTATCGCTCTTTGTGGTGCCCAAATACCGGGAAGAAGCAGGCCAGCTCGTACCCAATGATGTCACTACCGCTGGCATTTATGGCAAGATGGGCCAGAGGGGATATGTAGCGGCACACCTGATGATTGGCGAGCAGGACAACTGCCGGGGTTATCTGGTGGGCCAACCGCATCGGGGGCTCCCGCAGATGTTCCAGATGATGAACGAAGCCCGTATCGCTACCGGGCTAATGGCCGCAGGCACGGCTACAGCAGCTTATTATGCCGCGCTTCAATATGCCAATGAGCGCCCGCAGGGCCGCCACCCTTCCAGTAAAGACCCCGCCCAGCCGCCCGTCTTGATTATTGAACATGCCGATGTGCGGCGCATGTTGCTCTTCCAGAAAGCCGTGGTGGAAGGCAGCCTTTCGCTCTTGCTCCAATGCAGCTACTACGCTGACCAGGCTAAAGCATCCGAAGATAAGACGGTTGCGGAAGAAGCCCATTTACTCCTGGAGCTGCTCACCCCCATCGCCAAGTCATACCCTGCCGAAATGGGCACTTTGGCCGTCAGCGCCGGGATGCAGGTGCTTGGAGGGGCGGGCTATTGCGACGACTTCCCTTTGGAACAGTACTACCGCGACATCCGCATCAACTCGATCTATGAAGGCACGACTGCCATTCACGGCATGGATCTGCTGGGCCGCAAGGTGATGATGGCCGAGGGCAAAGCGGCTAAATTGTTCTTTAAAGAAGTTCAAAGCACCATCAAACAAGCCCTGGCAGTATCCAATCTTCAACCGGCCGCCCAGCAGCTCGCTGGCGCCGCCCAGGAATTGCACGAGACCACTTTGCATCTCATCAACCTGGCTATGCAGGAACCTCCCGAGGTTTTCCTGGCAGATGCCACACTCTACCTCGAATATTTTGGCACCGTCGCTATCGGCTGGCAGTGGCTGAAACAAGGCCTGGCCGCCGACCGTGCCTCCTCCGCGGGCAACGGAGGTGAAGACCCTGCTTTCTACCGCAGCAAACTAGCTGCCCTGCACTACTTCTTTGAGTATGAACTCCCTAAAACGATGGCTTGCCGCCAGCGCTTGCTCAGCTCCAAGCGGGTAACGCTGGAGACGCCACCAGGAGATATCCTTTGAGCAATAGTCGTTTGAAGATTCATCCCTTATTCCGTATCTTTTAAAATCATTAAAGCAAATGCGTACTTCAATAGCTTTCATTATATCCGCCTGCTTAGCCATCCAGGTTAGCGCCCAAGACCGCATCACCGGGCGCAATTTTGCTACCCGCTCCGAGGTGATTGCCCAAAATGGCATGGCCTGCACTTCACAGCCGCTGGCGACCCAAATCGCGCTAGACATCCTCAAAAAGGGCGGCACAGCCGTTGATGCCGCCATTGCTGCCAACGCGGCTCTGGGGCTGATGGAGCCTACCGGTTGCGGTATCGGGGGCGACTTGTTCGCCATCGTCTGGGATGCCAACACCCAGCAATTGCATGGCCTCAACGCCAGCGGGCGTTCGCCGCAGGGGCTGACGCTCGATTACTTCAAAGAAAAGGGCTACGAGAAAATCCCTGCTCATGGCCCGTTGCCGGTGAGCGTGCCCGGCTGCGTGGATGGATGGTTTGAGCTGCACGGCAAATTTGGCAAGCTCAGCATGGCGGAAATATTGGCACCTGCTATCCAATACGCTGAAAAGGGCTTCCCGGTCAGCGAGCTGATTGCTTACTACTTTGGGCGGGGAGTACCTTTTTACCTCTCGAGAGGCTTCCCCAATGTGCAGGAAACTTACACTATTAATGGTGCGCCCCCCAGCAAAGGGGATGTTTTCAAAAACCCTCAACTGGCTAGCACCTATCGCAAGCTCGCTGAGGGCGGCAGAGCGGCCTTCTATCAAGGGGATATCGCCCGCACGATCGCGGGTTTCATCCAGGAGCAAGGAGGCTTCCTGGCTTATGAAGATCTAGCCCGGCATACTTCGGAATGGATTGCACCAGTTTCCGTCAATTACCGCGGATACGACGTCTGGGAATTGCCGCCCAACGGCCAGGGCATCGCCGCCCTGCAGATGCTGAATATCCTGGAAGGCTATGATATTGCCGCCATGGGTTTTGGCAGTGCCGCTTATATCCACCACTTTGTGGAAGCGAAGAAGCTGGTTTTTGAAGACCGGGCTAAATACTATGCCGACATGGCCTTCTCCAAGGTGCCGGTTGAAGCACTGCTTTCTAAAACGTATGCTGCTGAACGCCGCAAGCTCATCAACAGCGGGCGCGCCGCCCGTTATCAAGCCGGGAAAATCACCGCTGGCGAGACGACCTATCTGACCGTAGCCGATCAGTATGGCAATATGATTTCCCTCATCCAAAGCAACTATCGCGGCATGGGCTCCGGCATGGTCCCTCCAGGCCTAGGGTTTATGCTGCAAGATCGCGGCGAGCTGTTCTCCCTCATCGAGGGGCAGGCGAACACCTATGCGCCGGGTAAGCGGCCTTTTCACACCATCATCCCGGCTTTTATCACCAAAGACGGTAAGCCATATCTGAGCTATGGCGTCATGGGGGGAGATTTCCAACCATTGGGGCATGTGCAAGTCGCCATCAACCTCATCGACTTTGGCATGAATATCCAGGAAGCCGGCGATGCGCCGCGCATTGACCATGCGGGCTCTTCCGACCCGACCGGCGACACGGTTGACCATACGGGCCAAATCATGCTGGAATCGGGCTTTGAGTATGAAACTATCCGCGAGCTGATGAACAAAGGCCATAAAGTGGGCTTCGCGAATGGGACCTATGGCGGCTATCAGGCCATCCGCTTCGATGCTGATAAAGGCGTCTATTACGGTGCCTCTGAGGGCAGGAAGGATGGGCAAGCAGGCGGGTACTAGTGTTCGATCCCCCTGGCTTATGAGTGCCAGAGAGCTCCGTTAGCCTCCTTCGATCACTAAAAAAGCGCTACCTTTGTACTCTCATCCACAAACAGACATCATGATACACACGCTCGACCTTAACTTTCTGGACCTAACCGACACTATCGCCTGCTTTCTAATCGAGACAGAAGATGGCCCGGCTCTGATTGAAACGGGCCCCTATTCTACTTTTGAGCATTTGAATACAGCCGTAGCTGCCAAGGGGTATGCGTTAGAAGATATCCGTCACGTCTTTGTCACCCATATCCATTTGGATCATGCCGGCTCGGCCTGGGCGCTGGCCGAGCACGGGGCAGCCATCCACCTGCACCCATTTGGAGTGGCGCACCTGCAAGACCCCTCCAAGCTACTGGCTTCCGCCACCCGTATCTATGGCGATGACATGGACCGCCTGTGGGGTACGCTTAAACCCATCCCTGCAAGTCAGTTGCTGCCAACCGATCATGGGGCTTCGGTCACAGTGGGCGGGGTAGTATTCAAGGCTTGGCATACGCCCGGACATGCTGTCCACCACATTGCCTGGCAGATCGGCAACAACTTATTTACCGGCGATGCCGGGGGGGTGAAAATCGAAAACGGGCCGGTAATGCCGCCTTGCCCTCCCCCGGATATCAATATCGCAGACTGGTTAAAGACTCTAGCCCTAATCCGCAGCCTCAAGCCTGAACAGCTTTATCTGACCCATTACGGCACCATCCCCTCCGGGCAAATCGACGCTCACCTCGACGAGCTGCAAGCCGGGCTTCAAGATTGGGCCAATTGGATGCGCCCCCACTACGAAGCTAAGGCTAAAGCGGAGGATATCACGCCGCTCTTCCAGGCATACGTACAAGGGCAGCTCCTGGCTAAAGGCTTGGACGAGGATCAGCTGGAGCGCTATGAAAACGCCAACCCTTCCTGGATGAGCGTGGCCGGGCTGCTGCGCTACTGGCACAAGGCTTTGGGTTGAAAACTTGTTCAGATTTTAGCATCAAAAACAAAATCTGAACTAGCTGTAAATGTCGTGCTGGAGGTTACCTCAAAAGGAGGAAAATGTGGAAAGGGGGAAATTGCCCTCCCTGGTTTATGAGGCAGCCTAAAAAAAGCGGCGGGTATCATGCCCGCCGCTTTTTTTTGTTCCTAAGGAAAGCTGCTTTTTTGCTCAGGAAGCTGGCACCAAGCGCTTTCCAGCTTCGAGGAGCTTTTTGAGCATATAGATGTCCGGGAGCGTGATGGCCGCTTCTTCGGACTCCATCCTATCTTCATACTCTTCGATATTGTAACTCGCCGCTGATTTGGCCCGGCCGGGCCCATCTGGCGTAGCAACGATGCTCAAAAAGGTGTAGGCGGAAATGCTGGCTATAGCCAGCAAGCAAAACATTAAGATACGGGCAGGTTTGTTTTTCATCGGATGATCTTTTAAAAATCGGATAAATTTAAGGCTTTTTTGCCAAACTGCAAACATTTGTCGGCCAATATCATGCTTCTTCTGGCCAGCAGTCTATGATAGAGACGGGGTGCTGGAAAAAAAGGTTGCAAAAACTAGTAAGTTTTTAATTTTATTTTCCTTATTTTTGAACGATGGGTTCAAAGCCCTTCACTAATATCGTCAACTTGCTTTTTTAACCTTAACAAATATTGTGACAGTATGAAAAATCATTACACGCTAACTTCAGCAGTGATGGCATTTTTTGCAATCCTGCTGACCGCACTGCCAGGCCAGGCGCAAATCCCCATCGATTCCCCCATCCCAGTGGATTTCTTTGTCGAAGTGCCTGCCACCGGCTTCAACCGCCAGTATGACTATGGCTCCGTTTCCAACTCTGTCGAATGGGGCGTACAGCCGGTTCGGGAGACCGTCTCGGGCGAAGTCGTCTGGGTCAGAGACGACGGTATGGCTGGTATCGGCCCGGACTCTCTGGGTTGTGAAGCATCTACAGTATCAGACTACACGGGCAAAATCGCATTAGTCCGCCGCGGCGGCTGCTTCTTTAGCGACAAGGCCTACTACGCCGTGCAAGCTGGAGCTATCGGTGTAATTGTCGTAAACAATGCTGCGGGCTTGATTAACATGGCGGCGGGGGACGAAAAAGCCCTTGCCGTGGATGTCCCAGTCGTGTCTATCGACATTGAAGACGGCGCGCAATTTATCCCACTTCTGGATGCTGGCCAGACCGTTGTTGCGACCTTCCAGGTCAGGAGCTTCTTTGGGGCGATTGGGCCGTATGCCTATAGCACCCCTCTGAGCCAAATCATCCCTTTGGATGCCATCCAGGTAGATTTGCTCAATTTGGACTCGGCTAACCCGCTGGAATCGGTTTCAGCCAAGGTAGACATTATGGCCCCCAGCGGTGCTACCACGACCTTGGAAGCTACGGCAGACCTCATTGCGCCCAATGAAACCTTCACCTATGAGTTTGGTGACTACCTCCCTGCTGAAGTCGGGAACTACCAGATGGTATTTACCAACTCAAATTCTGAAGATACACTCCGCCGGAGCTTTGAAATCTCCGATTATATTTTCCAAATGGACAACGGCAATATACCAGAATGGCCAGTGGACAGTTGGATTGCTCCTACCGACGAGACTTTCCTCAACAATTTCCTGGTGTATGAATTTGGCAATCTTTACCGCACCGGGGAAAGCGCAGGGGTAGCTACCCATGCTTCCTTTTCCATCGGCAACCCGGATGTCCTCTACACTGGAGACCAAAGCGCTGACGTTTTCTATCTAACCCTCTTCGATGCCGACCCGGATAATACGGGCCAAGAGCCTGATGGGACAACCGATAGTTATGCTGGTTTCCAGGTCGTTGCCACCGCCCCTTATATTTTGACGGGCGAGGAGCAGCCCTACGACATCCTCCTCGCAGAATTCCCCGAGCCAGTCAACCTCAAGCCCAATGGCTATTACCTGCTGATGGCACAATATGATGGCGTCAATGCTGCTTTGGGCACTCCGCCCTGGTATACCTACGCCGGGCAAGAACCCTATCCGGGCATCGGCTCAGTAGTATTTACCGATCGCCTTTACATGGGCGGATGGGCTGGCGGTTACCTCGCAGTGGTTCGTTTATACACCGAAGGCTTCACGCCAGTTAATACCAAGTTTACCCCACTCAGCCCGGGTCAGGCTCGCCTCATGCCCAATCCTGCGAAGGACTACATCAGCCTGCAACTGGAGCTGGACAATGTGGCAGAGCAGATGCAAGTGCGCATCGTTGACCTGACGGGCAGGGTATTCTTGCGCCAAGCCTTTGATAAAGTGCAAAACGATATTTTCACTTTCGATACCAGCAGTTTCCCAGCCGGGGCTTACTTTATGGTAATCAATACGCCGCAAGGCTACCAGGCAAAAAAATTCTTGCTCTCCAGATAATCGATCGGCAAGCAAAGCCTCCTGTTCCGGGATTGCCCGAAGCAGGGGGCTTTTTCATTATGCGCTTGCCGCTTGTGGCCCCTGGCTTGAAAAAAGGTGGAACTTTTTAGGTTTGTTCGTTGTACAATAAGAGAATTCGGTGTTATATGTCTAGATTTAAACCGAGTTTACAAAAAAGGGTAACTTTCTAACTTAATAACCGTATCTTACGGCGGTAGAAGAGCCTGCAAAATTAATGCTTGATTATGCGCCAACTCAAGATTGCGAATAAGATTACCGCCAGGGAAAGCCTGGCATTGGACAAGTACCTCAACGACATCAGCAAGATCCCAATGCTGACGCCGGAAGACGAGGCCGAGCTGGCAAGGCGCATCCGCAAGGGAGATCAAGAAGCACTGGACAAACTGACCCGTTCCAACCTGCGCTTCGTGGTTTCCGTAGCCAAACAGTACCAAAACCAAGGGCTATCCCTCAGCGACCTCATCAACGAGGGCAATGTAGGCCTGATGAAGGCCGCCCGCCGCTTTGACGAGACCAAGGGCTTCAAATTTATCTCTTATGCGGTCTGGTGGATCCGGCAATCCATCCTTCAGGCTATTGTCGAATACTCGCGTATCGTACGGCTGCCGCTCAACAAAGTGGGGTCTTATAATAAGGTGAACGAAGCATTCCTGGCCTTCGTCCAGGAATTTGAACGCGAGCCGAGCAACGAAGAATTAGCCGACTTACTGGATATCCCGCCCAAGGAAATCGCCAATATGCTCCGGGGCAGCAGCCGCCATGTCTCCGTAGATGCCCCGATGAACGGCGAAGATGGAGACTTGACCATGCTCGACCTCATCTCTGGCGATGCCAACAGCATGCCCGACGTGGAGCTCATGGAGCAGTCGTTGCGCGAAGAAGTGCAGCAAGGCTTGTCGGTCTTATCGCCTCGCGAAGTACAGGTGCTTTCTTCCTACTACGGGCTTAACGGCCAAAAAGCCCTGACCCTGGAAGAAATCGGCGAGCTCTACGACCTGACGCGCGAACGCGTGCGCCAAATCAAAGAGCGCGCGATCCGGCGCCTGCGCAAATCATACAACCGCAACGCGCTAAGGGCCTATTTGGGATAAGCACAAATTGCGCTATCAACGGAGTGGGAAAGCCCGGCGGCATGCCAATCTTCCCCCTCCGTTGCCTCCACCGCCTTCCTGTATTTGCTTATCTTTACACCTGATGAAAACGCGGCAAACCCTCTTAGCGTTCCTATTCCTGATAACGATGGCTTGTCGGCAAAATCAGCCGGAGCAAAAGCATGCTGCCATGTTTGAGGAGAAGCCGAGCTTGGTAGTACGCCTACCTAATTTCCAACTGCTAGAAGCAGCCGGAGAAAACGCCCGCCCAATTTGCCCACTGCCGCCAGGCACCATCGTCTATAGCTTGGGAGAGGCCAGCAGTTTTACTACCCGCTTACAAATTGCAGGCCAGGTGTATGAGGAGCCCTGGCTGCTAGTAGAAATGGGAAACGGGGCCCAGGGCTGGGTTTATGCTGCCGCTTTTGCAAGCACTGAAACGCAAATAGGAAAGAGCGATGCTATCCCCCTGCACTTGAGGCTGGATGCTCTACTGGGCAGTGCGCTGAATGCTCAGCTCGCTGCATACCTGGAAGGCTTTGAAAGCATGCGCAGCGCCGAAGACCTGGCGCAAAACCTCGAGCATGGGCATCGATTGAGAGATTCCATTACCGCCGTTTTAGCTCAAAAAGGGGTGAGCTGCCAGAGCTTGCTCTGGTTAAAAGAGGCGATCCCAACCATGGCGCCTCATTTAGGCCGCGAGGCTAAAAACTGTCATCTTTTCCTCGACTACCGTAGCTACCTGGCTAAAGCCGCCTCTATGCCTGGCAAAAAAGCCTGCCAATTGATGGAGATTTACCTGGCTACATTCCCGGAAGATAGCATCGAATACTTCTTCCCTTCCTGGGTCATACAAGATGGCTTGGGCCAACAACATAGCCTGCTCGGCAAAGGGATCCATTACCAGATGTTCGAAAAGCTGGAACCGCTTTCCACCGAAGCAGGTTTCCCCCAAGGAGAACTCCAGCGCTTGCGCAAAGCTTTGCTCAACGATATCCTCGATCATAGTGTTACCTTTTGGGAAAGCCAGGAAAAGGCAGCAGCCGAGCTAGGGCAGATAGTAGAAAAAGATTTTAAGCTGTTGGATAAGCGGGAAAAGATAGCCCTGCAAGCTCGCTTGCAGCACTTTGAAAACCCGGAACAATATCGAATACAGTTCGGCCACCGGTCGGGCATTTACCAATTAGAATAATTAGCTATATGGCAGTATTTGCATTGCTTACCCTATTGCTGGCCGTAGCCGGCGCTGTATTGTTGGCAAAAGTGTTTTCCAACTTTCAACCCGGCAAGCGCAGGATTCAGGAAGACCTCCAACAGATGAAGGCGGACATGGACAAATGGGCACCAAGCTTGGTGCCGCTGACCAAGGAAGAAGTAGAGCTGTTTTCCTTTAACCAGGAAAAACATGTAGCACGTAAAGGGCTTACCAAAACTGCCAAGGGCGTCTTCACCTCTATTTATCACGAGCCTCTGCTGGCATACAGTTATAAAGAGTACCTCGGCAGCGGCCGCCATGCCCTGCTTTATGCCCGCACCAAACACCGCGAGTACGTCTACCGCTTCAAAAAAGAAGAGGTAGAGCTCTCGGTCAATGGGCAGCCAATGGGGGTGATGAAAGGAAACAACACTTTATACGGCGGCCGTAACAACCGCATCTTAGCACAGATCAACCGGGAAGCCGGCGAGTTGCAGCCAGTCAACATCAATAAGCGCGAAGTAGCCAGCCTCGCGATTATGGATAAAGGCGCCAGCGCCAGGCTAGGCCAGCGCGCTTTTGAATTTGTCAAAGATGACATGAGCCAGGAAGAAAGGGAAGTCTTCCTCTCCCTGGCTGCCCTGGAGGTCATTGAGCAGTCGCTGAGCCGCTAAAATATTTGCCAGGCTGGATTAATGTGCTATCTTTGTCGACCGTTGCGCGCCTGAAACCTTTTCACGAAAGAACTGTTTAGGTTTTGGTTTTACATTTACATTGGCTTAAAAGCTCAAATATGGACCTGTCCAAAAAAGCGAATTTGATTATTTACCGCTTGCGCGAAAAGGGTTTAGAAATATTTCTGGTCAACTCTGATGACCAGGGAGAAAACTGGGAAATCCCCCAAGGCAAGCTCTTGGGCGAGCCCTCCCAGGTACTCCTCCAGGATGACCGCCTGATCGAACTCGATCCGGTGGAGCAGGAAAGCGGCTCTTTTGAAGAGGCCTGGGCAGTAGAAGGCGACTGGCACGAAATACCATCGCTTAAAGGCATGTTGTACGAAGATGCCAAGTTCCTCAAAGATAAATTCAAAGAAATAGAGAAAGGCGGTTTTTTTGCCGTGAAAGAGGCGCTAAAAAAAGTGTTGCCTCATCAATATAAGTTCCTCAAAGAGCTCAAAGATATCCTCACCGACCGCAATTCCGTGAAGGATTTATAATTCAGCCCTCCGCAGCAGCCTGAGCCAGCTTTAGCGCTTCGCTCAGTTGTTGTTCCCGGCTGAGGTGGGAGTTGTCAATGACTATCGCATCTTCAGCCTGACGCAAAGGGCTGTCCTCCCGTGTTGAATCGATATGGTCTCTCATGTTCAAATTCTCCTTGACCTCTTCTAGTGTAGCAGCGATCCCCTTGGACTTCAGCTCTTCATAGCGGCGGCGTACCCTTACGCCCAATTCGGCTGTGAGGAAAATCTTTAACTCGGCATCGGGGAATACCACGGTGCCGATATCCCTGCCATCCATCACTAGCCCTTTTTCCCGGCCCATTTCCTGCTGCAGGCGTACCAGTGCACGCCGTACGGCTGAAACAGCCGCTACCTGGCTGACAAAGCCCGAGACGGCAGCTTCCCGTATCTCCTGCTCCACGTCCTGTCCATTGAGAAGGGTGTGATTGTCTGCAGCAGCAAAGCGGATGACGATATCGCTTAAGGCGGCGGCTAAGGCTTCGCGGTCTTCCAGCTTGATGCCCCGGCGCAGAAAGTACAGCGTGACTGCCCGATACATAGCGCCCGAGTCAACGTAAGTATAGCGCAGCTTGGCCGCCAAATCTCTGGCCAAAGTGCTTTTCCCACAAGAGGAATGTCCATCAACAGCAATGGTGATCTTTTTCAAAAGCGCGACTTTTTCGGGCCAAAAATAGGAATATCCCTGCACTTTGGCCTATCCCAGTGCAGAAAGGATGCGGCCCCACAATTTTTCATAAGGTATGACCTCCAGCTCATCCACATCCCCCCGGTAAAAGAACGGCCGCTGTTGCAGGCTTTTATAATATTTTTCAGTATTGGATAGCTCTTCCTTTTTAAAACCAGCTTTGGATATCTGCTGCAATAAGCGGATAAACTGGACGGTGCGGTAGTAGCTATCCTTACGCAGTTGATTGTTGGCATACTTTTTTAAGCGTTCAATCCGCTCAGCCAGCCCGCTAAGCGATTTGGATTCCAGCAGCAACAAGATCTGCAGCGAAAGCAGCAAGACCAGGAAGGTGCGATAGCCCTTGGAATGAGGCAGCGGGCTGTTAATCAGATTACTTGACTGAGCATTTTTCTTCGCTTGCATCTGCAATACCGGGTTCTTCTTCCCCTCGCTATAAATGAGGTAGTCGCAATAGGCTTCAAATAATCTCCATTTCTCCTGGGCCACATCCTCAAGCTTCGAAAACATCGGTTGCTCTTTGACTTGGTTGAAGATGGCCAAGGCATGCACGTAATTACCAGTGTGCATCGCCAAAAGCAAATAGTACTCCATGAAAATAAACCAATGCGAGCTGCCTATGGTAATCAAGGGAAGAGCGCGTTCAGCATTCATTCGCCCTTCCCGGTAATTTTCCAGGTGGATATAAGCACTCATCTTCTTGATTTGAAAAAACGCCATCTTTTGCTCATGCTCCCCTGATGGGTTCTGCTGGAGATATTGCTCACCCCGTTCACAGACTTCCAACACCCCGTTAAAGTCCTGCAACATCTCGTATTTGAATATCCAGGCCATATACATGTTGTTGTAAAGTATGGGTGAGTCGTGTTGTTCGGACAAGGTAAGCAAAGCATCACAACTAGCATCCACCTGGCTGGCAACATCCTCATTGCCAAGGTAATCACCGGAGGAATAGCGCATATACACGCGCTGCCGCAATGCTTCAGAATGAAGCTCGGCTTGCAGCACCTCCGAGTATTCAAGGATGTAGCGATGATAGGTTTCATAACCGCTCGCGTCATTTTCCTCCGCACAATAATCCCGTAACATACGGGAGCTATTGACGATAAAATCCGCAAAGCGGAATTTTAGCGCAATCGACAGTACCTGGCGAGCGAGTTGAACTGCTGCATGAGGGGCGCCATACCAAAGCATAGCCCTGACGATCGCCCATTCTTTATTGCACGAGTAATAAGCCCGGTCGTAAGTGGATGTCGAAGGTTGGTTCATGTCCAGGAAGAACAAGGTATTCAGCAGGCGCTTGCGGAACCTGGATTTTAACTGGCGGTATTTAGGGTCGGAAGGAGGACAGCCATAGAAAAAGGCAGCGGCATCGCGGTCTTCTTTAAATTTGTTGGTCAGCAACGACTGGTAGAATTGATTGAACTTGCTGTCTTTATTCCTGAACGTTCGCTCGTCAAATACTTCAATCTTGCTGACTTTATTCCTGGTTATAATCCGGGCTATCTCTATTAGGTTTCTCATCTAATCGTCATGCTTTAGATAATGCACTCGCTGATCGGCATGAAGTTAGTCTATTCTTTGCGCTTTCAAAAACAAATGCCCCGATTTATTTGCTACCGGAGTAAAGGAGGCAAAAAATGAGGTTCACAGCGCTCCTCACGCCATGAACCTCATAAGGGTTTGTGCCCATTCAGGAGTCTACTTCCAAAAGCCTACTCCAAGGGCAGCTTATCGGCCACCATTGAATGAAAAGCTTGATGCTTTGACGATTTGTGTACGCTACACCAGTGCGGCGCCAGCAGGCAAATGCCCCCTGGTAGTCGCATGGTTGCCATTAGGCTCCCAGTGCCCACACAAACGTTCCAGGAGGAAAGGGCTTAGTACTCGTCTTCGTTAAAGAGGAAATCATCTTTGCGGGGATACTCTGGCCAGATATCCTCAATGCTTTCGTAAATTTCTCCCTCATCTTCCATCTCCTGGAGGTTTTCAATGACTTCCAGCGGAGCACCCGAGCGGATAGCGTAATCAATCAGCTCATCGCGGGTGGCAGGCCAGGGCGCGTCTTCCAGGTGATAAGCAAGTTCTAAGGTCCAATACATACACTTGTCTTTGAATAGTTATTTCTCTGTAATGATATGTCGCCAGAAAAAGTTGTCTCCACCAGCTGCTAACTGTACGGCAAATTTTCGGCAAATGAAAAAAAACATCTTTGATTATCCAAGCAATTGTCTTTATAAATTTTCAAGGCTTTCATTTCAACGTGCTCCACCGCGCTAAAGCCATGCAATTTATTTTATAGACGATTAAACATGAATTACTTATAATGCTTTATAATTTCAAATGAGTCCTGCTCATAACCCTCCGGCGCTCTGCCTATCACGGAGGATTCAGCTGGGCCCGTGGGGTCGCAGATATAATAAGCCTTGCCCTGGTAGCGGACGAAGCCTTCTTTAATCTGTGGTAACGCCACTGCTACGCTCAAATGCCCCGGATAAGCCAACACGATCATCGGCAAGCCCAGCAGTTTATCGACCAAACGGATGAAGAGGGCACAGCGGTCTTCGCAATCAGAAAAAGGGTACAATAAGACCTCCTCTGCCACCATCGGTTTGTTGTAACCGAAATAGGACTTGTCTTCTTGGTAGGCAAAAGCCGAACGCGTGAAAGCAGTGAGTAGTTCCACCGATTCCCACTCATTTTTACCTTCCAGCATCTTGCGCAACTGCGGCAGGAGGCTTTCGGCCAGGGTTGTGGATAAAGGGACATCGAGATAAGCGCCTTCGTCCATTAAGGGATAGCCTGCCATGTATTGCTTGACCTGGGTATCCGTTTGGATGTTGAGCACGTATATTTTTCCGTGGAGGGTAAAGCGCAGCTGCTTCTCCTGGGGTTTCGGCCGGAGCAAAGGCAGTTTATCCAACTTGAACGAAAAAGCTTGCCCGTTGGCGTTGGGCTTGAACTCTAATAGATAAAGGGCCCGCTGAGGGTTGCCGCCGCCACGTATGTCAGTCAGATTAACAAAGGAGCGGCCTTGGTCTTTAATAATCGGCGCTTCGAATATCGCATCCTGAGTATAGACAAAGACAAAGACGTCTTCTCCCAGATAGGCCAGGCGGGTATCAAAACCAGACTGAGACAAGAGGAACCAAGCAGCCAGCTCTGCCTCCGCCTGCTGCGCATACAGTTCGCTCAGCGTTTTCTTCATCAGTTGATAATACAACCAATCATTGAGCTGGAGAGCCTTGCGGGCTTGTTGCAAGCTGCGCAGCACGGCGGCATAACCTGAATTGGACAGGGCGGAAAAGTGGCGTGTCAAGCCTTTATCATCAATCGTCGGTTTAGGCAGGCGGAGCATTTCTGGTTCATAGCTGATCTGGATATTTTCAGCATAAAAAGCAACCGACAGCTCCTGATAGGCCTGCGCCGGAGCAAGCCGCACGAAATAACAAAGGATAGCAAAGGCAATCACGATCGAGCGGGGCATAAGTAGGTGCTATATATTTAAATAAATTGAAGGGTGCCTGCACAGCTATAGCAGAAAGAGCCCCTGCTCAAATGATCAACATCGCATCGCCGTAGCTAAAGAACTTGTACTCCTCTTTAATCGCTTGCTGATAGGCTTCCATGATAAGGTCATACCCTCCAAAAGCACAAGCCATGATCAACAAGCTGGATTTGGGGAGATGGAAGTTGGTGATCATGGCATTGGCAATCGTGAAGTTGAAGGGCGGGAAGATGAACAAATTCGTCCAGCCTTCAGCTGGCTTCAGCAAGCCCTCCGCCGAGACCGCTGATTCGATCGAGCGCATCGAGGTAGTGCCCACGGCACAGATGCGATGGCCGCCTTCTTTGGAACGGTTTACGATATCAACCGATTTCTGAGTGATGCGGAAGAACTCGGCATCCATCTTATGTTTCGACAAGTCTTCCACTTCGATGCTGCGGAAAGTACCCAGCCCGATGTGTAGCGTCAATTCTGCAAATTCGACCCCTTTTACTTCGAGCCTTTTGAGCAGTTCCCGGCTAAAGTGCAGGCCAGCGGTAGGGGCAGCGACGGCGCCTACTTCCTTTGCGAAAATGGTCTGGTAGCGTTCTTTATCAATCTCTTCCGCCGGGCGGGTAATGTATTTGGGCAGGGGCGTATTGCCCAGGAAGTTCAGGTCTTTTTGGAATTCCTCATCCGTGCCGTCATAAAGGAAGCGGATGGTGCGGCCGCGAGAAGTCGTATTGTCGACTACTTCAGCAACCAGGATGTCATTATCATGCTCGTCACAAAAATACAACTTATTGCCGACCCTTATTTTCCGGGCGGGGTCAACCAGCACATCCCACAGGCGGGCGTCGCTATTGAGCTCGCGCAGCAGGAAAACCTCTATATCCGCACCGGTTTTTTCCTTCTTGCCGTACAGGCGCGCCGGAAACACTTTGGTATTGTTGAATATCATGATGTCCCCTTCATCAAAATATCCCAGCACATCCTTGAAAATGCGGTGTTCAATCTTGCCGCTATCCCGGTGTATAACCATCAGCCGGGAGTCATCCCGGTTGGCTGCAGGGTATTGGGCGATTAGGTTTTTGGGTAATTCAAAGTCGAATTGTGACAGTTTAGTCCTCATTGTCTTATGCTTTTTCGGATATCGGAGCGCAAAGGTACGCAAATCCGCCTGATTGCTATACTATTTATTTTTGAACTTTTCTTTTATCTCATCCGGGATAATCGCCCCGATCAAGGCTTGATTAGCCGAATCGCTTTCGATGAATGCCCAGGCCTGGCTGCCTTCATCACTGATGGCGAACATCGCCTTTTCAGCGCGTATCTCAAAGCTGTTGTCTTCCGGTTGATAACGCACGTTCTCCGCTCCATAATGCTGTTCAAAATTTGCCTGGAGCATGGCCTGCACCTCTGGGTCGCGGTCTGCCTGGGAGGTAAAGCGGATATTCATCACCGCCACATAGTCCACCAGGGCAAAGCGCTCGCCTTGATGGCTGGCTATCTCAGAAATCGCCCGAATTTCAAACTGGCCCATCTGAAACTCCATGCCGTTGCCCTCCATGTCCTGAAACATCTGCACCATCTCGCTCTTATCCACCAGGGTAAAGAGCTTAGGGTAAACCATGTCAACCACTTTTTGCCAATCTTTTGCCTTAGTCGCTTCGAAGTATTCACTGAGCCGCCCGGTAATCGCTTGGTTGTCCTGCGCACTCAATACGGGCTGGCAGCATGCTAGTAAAAGGAGGAAAGAGGCTAGTTTTTTCATCCGTCAATGTCATTTTTAAAGCGTTTTGAGATATTCGATAACCGCCTGGCGTTCTTGGCGGCTTAGCATATCGCCAAAATAATGGCCTTTATTGCTGTAGCCCGGCAAGGTGGCATCATAAACCCATTTTCCTTTGGCGTTTTTTTCTACGCTGTATTTCCAACCCACTGCCTGGTAGTCATATTCTTCACCCCGCCCGCTGCGGCCCCAATAAAGCGGGCGCTGCGAGCTATCCAGCAAGCTCTCCAGGGTTGGCACCGAGCCATTGTGGAGATAAGGAGCTGTAGCCCATACGCCATCGAGCGGCGGCGCGACATACCCCAGTTCCGGCTCAAAATACGAGCGCGGTTCGGATTGCGAAAACCAACTGTTGTTGTACCACGCTACTATACCCGAGTTGTAGGCGTAGTTGGCATACAAAGGATCTGTTTTAATAACATCTAAAGCGATGAGTTTGTTAGGGTAGCTTTCTGCTGGGCCATAAGTGCCGTGGCATTTACTGCAATGCTCCTTAAAAAGCACTTGCCCCTGGGCAGCCAGCCCCTGGTTTACCTCACCGGGATAAGGGGGCGGCTCCAAGGCCTTGAGCCAAGCTACCACATCATTAAAATTGTTGACGGCTTGCCGCGCGGCCGCGCTATCGGGTATGCCCAATACCGAAGCCTGGAAGATCAGCTTGGCAAAATCGCCCCGCCCGATACCATTATAGTAGAGCGCATTTTTCTTGCGCACATTCCAAAGCGGGGGCACATCCGTGGCAATGGGGTATTGTGCCATTTCGAAGTTCGGCTTTTTGCGGTAAGTCAAGTCAGTGGGGTCCCGGTGGTTCATACAAGCCTCCGCCAGGCGGAAGGCGGGGTTGCCGCCCGGCTGGTTGGTCTGGATATACGGGGCCATTTTGCGGAAGTAAAGCGAAAAATCATCGAAAGCTTCCCATTCTGGCGCATCTTTTTTATAACGCAGCCTCACCCCCAGGCGCATCAATTTTGCCATCGGGCTGAGGTTTTTGCGGTAGTCGGAAAAGCTCTCGCCCAGCCCCAGCACTATTTCGCCATCAAGCGTGCCGGCATGGCAGGTAAAACAATTGCCATTGAGCACCTGGACGCCATTGGCAGCAGCAAAGATATTGGCGGTATAGTGCACGTAAGCATTCTCCCCGCTCCGTTTCAGCACCGTATCCAATTGATTGCTCATCTTCTTGCGGAAGAACTCCAGCGGTATGCCCGAACCGATGTAATCGCCATAGATCAGGTAATCCAGGCCTGCCTGCGGATCGCCTGCAGGCTGCTGGGGCGAAGCAGGCACTTGCTTTACCCGCCAAGAGGTATCGGCCTGCGTTTCGGGCAGGTCGCGGTAAGCATTGCAGGCGACTACCAGGGCGATGAGGGCAAATAAAACAGCTTTTTTCATAAACATCAACGGTTTGCTGCATTCATAACCGGTATAGGGTACTAAGAGTTTTGAGAAAGCGCTCGTGTCTCGCCTTCCCTCGCCGCTCCTCAGCCCAAAGTCGCCTCCAGGCGCATCACCTCCGGGAAAAAACGCTTGAACTCCTCATTCAGCTTATCGTGATCGCGCAATAAACTATCTATTACGCCATTGAATTGCTCCGGGCGGCTGGCGCGCCTTTTCATGCGCTCAAAGGCGTAGGCGATCCCGCCAATGGTGCGATAGGACTGCAGCCAGTCGTTAGCGATCATCAGCGGCAGGTTTTCCTGTAGGCGAAGCGGCATAGATGCGGCATTCTTCCGCAGCACAGCATAAACGCCTTGGGCGAAATCGGCCAGCGTCTCGTCGGAATAGAGCCCCCAGTTGATGGCCAGGAAATAGTCGTAGAAAACATCTACCACTACCGGGGCATACTTGCCGTGGGCCGAGTACAAACGGCGCACGCCATTGAGCACTTCGGGGTGGCGGTCGGTATAGGTATCGATCCTACGGTGTAGCCACACGCCCTCCTGCACTGCTTCCGGCAGGTTCCGGATGGCTGCGTTTTTCAGGTAATCAGCCAGGAAGCTGCCGAGCAGCCATTCCTCCCGATGACGGGCCAGGAAACAATGAGCCAGGAAATTCATAGATCGCGTAACATTAAACGGTGAACTAATTTGCAGCACGGTCAAAACTTATATCTTTGCGGCGCAAAAAATCAAAGTAGCGAATAGCTAAACAATTACTAACTCAAATCTTATATGGGACTCAAGTGTGGTATCGTCGGCCTGCCAAATGTAGGCAAATCAACGCTTTTCAATGCGCTAACTTCGGCCAAAGCCCTGGCGGCCAATTATCCTTTTGCAACCAAAGACCCCAATATAGGCGTAATTACCGTGCCAGACAAACGGCTGGACAAACTAGCCGAATTGGTACAGCCCCTCGCCGTGCTCCCCACTGCCATTGAGATCCTCGATATCGCCGGCCTGATCAAAGGGGCCAGCAAAGGCGAAGGCCTCGGCAACCAATTCCTGGCTAATATCCGGGAAGTGGATGCCATCGTCCACGTCATCCGCTGCTTTGAGGACTCCAACGTCGTCCACGTCGATGGCGACGTCAACCCCGTGCGCGATAAGGAAATCATCGACATGGAGCTTTTGTTCAAAGACCTGGAAACCGTCGAGAAGCGCCTGGACCGCTTGCGCAAACAGGCCAAAAGCGGCAAAAAAGAAGATCAGAAGCTGGTAACCATCGCGGAGCATATCCAGGAAAAAATGAATGCCGGCGCCCCCGCCCGCACCCTGGAGCTGGACGACGACGGCAAAGCCCTCATTAAAGACATGTTCTTGCTGACCGCCAAGCCCGTCCTCTACGTCCTCAACGTAGATGAGGAATCTGTTCACGAGGGCAACCGCTTTACCGAGGCTTTTAAGCAGGCGATGGACGAAAACGCCGAAATCCTTTGGATCAGCGCTGGCATCGAAGCTGATATCGCCCAACTGGAAAGCCGGGCAGAGCGCGTAGAGTTCCTGGAGGCTATGGGGCTAGAAGAACCTGGCGTCAACCGCGTCATCCACGCCGCTTACCACCTGCTCAACCTCATCACCTACTTCACTGCCGGCGAAAAAGAAGTGCGCGCCTGGACTATCCAGCGCGGCTGGAAAGCCCCGCAAGCTGCTGGCGTCATCCACACGGATTTCGAGAAGGGCTTCATCCGCGCTGAAGTCATCAAATATGATGATTTCATCAAGTATGGCTCGGAACAAGCCGTAAAAGAAGCTGGCAAAATGTCCGTCGAAGGCAAAGATTACGTGGTAGGGGATGGGGATGTGATGCACTTTCGGTTTAATGTGTAGAAGTAAAAAGTGAAAAGTGAAAAGTGAAAAGGATAAAGGATAAAGGATAAAGGATAAAGGGATAAAGTAAAAAGG
>CAYSPJ010000003.1:0-7816 GCA_964432875.1 uncultured Phaeodactylibacter sp.
GCGTCATCATCATAATCCGTTGTTTTAATTGCGTTTGAAAAAAGTGATTAGCAAGGGCAATCTGAAGTCCGGACTGTGATTGCCGCAATAATAAATGGCCATATTTTTTACGCCCGGCCGTTTGTAGCACGGCCTCGTCAGCGAGATATTCGTGGGTGGTGCGCAGCGCGCGCCGGTATAGGTAGGGGAAAGGGCTACACCAGAGCGCTACCCCCAGTATTTCCAGTAGCAACACATCGAGGCTGTGCCAGCCGTTGATATGGGCCTGCTCGTGGCGGATGATGGCGCGGGCATCTTCGCTCTCTAAGTCCATTGTTTCGCTCCAAAACAGGCAGTTGAAGAAAGAGAAAGGCAGGTGGGCCGAGCTAGTGCGGACCAAGGTAAAGCCATCGTGTTTTTCTTTCTGTGCACGGCGGTATAGCCGGGCAATCTGCCATAAGCCATACCCCAGACGGCTGCCAAAAATCAGTACGCCGAAGCCGTAAATCCAGCACAGCAGCAGGAAATAGTCAAAGCCTGCACCATTGGCATTGCTGGTAGTCACGGCTACCTCCAGCTGTTCTACGCCCACCGTTATCGGTTGGAGGTAGTAAGCCACCGGCGCGGAAGCCGATTCAGGTATGGGCAGAGTAACCCTCGACAGGGGCATGCCCAGGCCCAGCAGCAAAGTGCCGAGCAGATACCAGCGGTTGGCTTGAAAAAAGGTGGTCTGCCGGAGTAAAAGGGCATATAGGCTGTAAAATCCAGCCCAGCAGACGCTTGCCTCGATAATGTAGCTGATCATGGGTATCGTTTTTTATTTGTCCTATCAGAGGGTGTCTCAAAAGAAGTAAGAAGTAAAAAGTAAAAGGCAAAAGTGGGCAAACAATCAGAAAAGCGCATGATTGTTTCAATACCTCATGTTTAATGCTTGCATAGCAAAACTTTATTTTGCCTGTTTACGGTTATTAATCTTTTGATACAGCCTCCTATGATAGAGATGCCGCCTCTTCGAACTTTGACGTCTGTTTCCTAAGTATAGTTGCACCCCTGGATTTGGGCTGCGCTTACTTTCTGCCTTTTGAAGAGCAGGATAAACCAGCGAGGATCCCAACTCGACCCTGCCACCCTGCTGCCAAGCGCGTACTGCCAACTGCCAACTGCCAACTGCTGCTACCGCTTCCTATTCCTCCTCCTCCTCTAACTTATCCACCAGCTCTGCTAATTCCTTCAAGCTGAGGTCCTTTTCTTCCACCAGAAAAGATACCAGGCGGTTCATCGATCCTTCAAAGTAATCTCGGGCTAGCGTTTTTAGCGATTGGCGGCTGTATTCCTCTTTGCTGATGGCAGGCTCATAGACAAAGGTGCGCCCATAAGCCTTATGGGTCAGGAATCCCTTTTTGTCATCCAAAATGCGCACCATGGTGGAGACCGTACTGTGCGGCGGCTCCTTCATCCCCAGTTTTTCCGTCATGTAATTGCGGATGTCGGCTACCGTACAGGGAGCTATCTCCCAAATGATTTGCATGATTTCCTCTTCAGCCTTGGTCAGTTTATTCATTTTTCCTGCTTATTGTAGAGCAAAGATATAACGCATCATTTAGTTATGCAAGTTTTTTTTAGTTTATTTAACTAAAAAATACGTTAAAAACTAAAATAATTTGATTGTCAAATGATTAAGTAGTTGTTGTGGAGGTCTGCACACTTGGCGAAACGATAAGGCATTCCGCTGCGGCGCAATTGTAGCCCTGCCGGGGGCTACTCTATAATCCGAATTTCTGACAGTACTGGCAGGTGGTCAGAAGGGAAGCGCCCGCTCCAACAGTCTGATAGTATAGCATGGCGGAGCACTTGTATCTTATCGTTGACAAAGATGAAATCGATGCGGCGGCCGGGTTCACCGGGGAAGCGGAAGCCCGACCAAGTGCTCAGTGGGCCATGGTGGGGCGTTTCCGAACGGAAAAAAGCATCGTACAACCCGCTCCCCTCCTGCGTCAGCTGGCGGTAGGGGGCATCGGTGGGCACGCAGTTGAAATCTCCAGAAAGCACTATGGGGCGATTTCCGGCGATTGCGGCAATTTGATCCAAGATGAGGCGGGCGCTATTTTGTCGCGCCGCTATGCCTACGTGGTCAAAGTGAGTGTTGAAATGAAAAAAATCAGGCCCTCCGCTTTTATCCCGGAAGTGGGCCCAACTGACGATGCGGGGCAGGGCTGCATCCCAGCCTTTGATCCCAACCTGCGCTGGCGCTTCCGATAGCCAAAAAGTACCGCTGCCTAGAGGTTCGAAGCGGGACTTCAGATATAAAATTGCGGAGAACTCATTGTCGGGATCTGGGGTAGTTGTACCGTCTGTACGGCAAAGCCCATACCAGGCAAAGCCTGGCAGCAATTCCGACAAATCGTCCAATTGTGAACGGAAGGCTTCCTGCACGCCGACGATTTCGGCCTGATGATAGCGGATCATACTGGCTACCATTTCTTTGCGGTTGGGCCAGTAGTCCACTCCATCCCCGACGTGAGGGAGGCGGATGTTGAAGCTCATGAGGCGAAAGGGCTCAGATTGAGCCTCGGCAGGCAGGCTCAGCCCGAGAGCCAGGATGCTTAGGAGTAGGATAGGTTTCATCTCGCTTTTATTTTAGATATGATTTAAGGAGAGGGTTCCAAGCAAAGTTAGGCAATTTAAGGTGTTTGAGATAAGGCTACTCCGTTCATTTTCGGCTAAATGCCTTCAGCAAAGCTGGTGTGGGCATACTTTTCAGATTTTGCGCGAAAAAAGACCCCTGCTGGAGTGCGCTGCTGCCCAATATTCTGTAACTTGGTCAGGCAATTCGAAAAACAGCTATTTAAATATGGACTTCAGGCGCCTTTTTGACATTCTGCCCTATCAGGAGTCTCGTTTCCCCAATCAGGTTGCCCTGGCCTCCAAAGCAGGGCTGCACTGGGAAACGTACTCCATCGAGGCTTGCATCCGCGAATCCAATCGCGTGAGCGCAGGGCTGATGGATATAGGGCTGAAAAGGGGGGATAAAGTGGCTATTGTTGCCCCTGGCGGCAGTCCCCAATGGCTGTTCCTGGACTATGGTATGCAGCAGGCCGGCATTATCCCGGTGCCGATACATGCTGCTAGCAGCGTAGAAGAGGTGCATTATATCCTCCAGGAAGCTGAGGTGCTGTACTGCGTCGCATCCAATCGGGAGCAGTATGAACGGGTGATGGCGCTCAAGCCGCGCCTGCCTAGGCTGAAGGGCTGTTTTTCGATATCTACCCTGCCCGATGCGCCAAGCTGGGAACAGCTCGCCGTAGAGCCTACCCCCCGCCACCTTGAGGCCTTGCAGGCTTTGCGTGCAGCCATCCACGAAGATGACCTGGCCACCATCATCTACACTTCCGGCACCACGGGAGAACCTAAAGGAGTGATGCTTTCTCACAAAAACCTGGTGAGCAACATCAAAGGCGTCATGTCGCTAATCCCGGCAGATTATACCAAACGGGCGGTGAGCTTCCTCCCGCTCAGCCACATTTTTGAGCGCATGGTGGCTTATACCTATATGGCGGTTGGCACCTCTTTATACTTTGTGCCCGCTGATGACCGCCTGGCCGACACGATCCGCGAGCTGCGGCCCCATTACTTTACAGCAGTGCCACGTTTCTTGGAAAAAGCCTATGACAACATCCGCGCCCGTATCAACGGCAGCGGGGCCTTGTTGCGGAAGATAGGATTGTGGGCAATCACAATCGGCGAACACTACAAAGCCCGGCATCGCTTTGGATGGGCTTATCGCCTGCAATTGATGTTGGCCAATGTGCTGGTGTTCCACTTGTGGCGCCGGCAGCTGGGCGGCCGAGTGGAGGGGGTCTTCGTCGGCGCGGCCGCATTGCAGCCTCGCCTGGGGCGGCTATTTTCCGCTGCTGGCGTCCCTGTCAAAGAAGGCTATGGGCTGACTGAAACCTCGCCGGTCATTGCCTTTAACCGCTTTGAGCCAGGCGGTACCCGCTTCGGCACCGTCGGCATCCCCTTGCCTGGGCTGGAAGTAAAAATTGATGCCCCGCAGGGCGAGGATGGAGAAATTATCGTGCGCGGCCCCAGCGTGATGATGGGTTATTACCAGCGGGAGGAGGAGACCCGCGCCGTCCTGGATGAAGCAGGCTGGTTTAGGACTGGCGATGTGGGTAGGTTCGTACATAAGCGCTTCTTGCAAATTACCGGCCGCAAAAAGGATATCTTCAAGACTTCGAGCGGCAAATACGTCGCTCCTCAGGAAATCGAAACTATCCTGAAGGCATCACCTTTTGTGGAAGATTGCCTGGCGATAGGCTTTCATCACCCCTTCGTCGCTGCGCTCATCATACCCAATTTCACCGCCTTGCAGCGGTGGTGTCAAGAACAGGGTATCCATTGGACGGCACCTGCATACATGGTACACAACCACAAAGTGCTTAAATTCATGGAACAGGAAATCGCTGTCATCAATGAGGGGCTGCCCGGTCACAAGCGTATCCGTAGCATCCTGCTCTTACCCGAAGCCTGGACGGTGGAAGCCGGTGAGTTGACCCCTACACTCAAGCCCCGGCGGGAAATCATCCTGGATAAGCTCAGCAAAGAAGTTGAGTCCCTTTACGAACAGGGCACCCAAATTTGATGTTTGAGATTTGCCAGTATATGGAGAAAGAACTATTTTTGAGTTCTTGTGGCAATTGTCCTGAAATTAAGTATTGTCGGCCCCCGAATAACCCCTGCCATAATTGTTGGCGGCTTTTGGATTTTCGCCAAGCAGCGGAAATCCAAAAAAATTGTAAACCAGATATTTACCAAAAAAAGAAATCTTAACTATGGAACCCAAGCGGCTTTTTGACTTCATTTATTACCAACTGGAAAACCACCCTTTGGAGCGAGCTTACGGCAGCCGGGTGAATGGGCAGTGGCAATTCATCAGTACGGCCCAAACCATCGAAATGGCGAACAAGGTGAGCCGGGGGCTGATTGAACTAGGCGTGCAGCCAGGCGATAAAATCGCGCTGGCGGTTTATCAAAACCGCCCGGAATGGGTGGTGATGGATATTGGCATCCAGCAAATTGGGGCCATCAATGTGCCGGTTTACCCCACTATCAGCTCAGCGGAGTATGAGTACATCTTCAACGATTCACAGGTGAAGTTCTGCTTCGTCGGCAAGGGTGACCTCTACGAAAAAGTGAGCAAAGCCCAGCAGAACGTGCCTTCGCTTCAGAAGGTCTTTACCCTTGACCGGCAGGAAGGCCGGCCATATTGGGAAGATATTTTCAGCGAGAAAGGCCAGGAAGAAGTTGATCGGCGCCGGGCGGCGGTTACCGCAGAAGAACTGGCGACGATTATTTACACCTCTGGCACCACGGGCAACCCTAAAGGCGTCATGCTTTCCCACCACAATATCGTGAGTAATGTGCTGTCGGTTAAAAACATTTTCCCCATCGAGAAAGGCGACCGCATCCTAAGCTTTTTGCCAATATGCCACAGCTTCGAGCGCGCCGCTTTATACGTCTATACCTTCCGGGGGGGGAGTATCGCATTTACCGGTACCGACAACTTGGGGGGAGACGAAGGCGACCTCAAGTCCGTACGCCCGCACTTCTTCACCACCGTCCCTCGTCTGCTGGAAAAGGTATATGAGAAAATTTATAACAAGGGCTTGTCGCTGACGGGCTTGAAAAAGGGCTTGTTTTTCTGGGCTTTAGGCCTTACTGCCGATTTTGAATACGACAAGCAGTACGGAGGTCTGGCTGGATTCAAGCGCGGTATTGCCGACAAGCTCATTTTTAGCAAATGGCGTGAGGCTTTAGGGGGGGAAGTCAAAGGTATTGTCACTGGTGCAGCACCCTGCCCCATCAAGATGCTACAAGTGTTCTCGGCTGCCGGCATCCCCATTCGGGAGGGGTATGGCCTTACCGAGACCTCGCCGGGCTTGGCTATCGGCCGCTTTGATTCAGGCGGTGCCATGCTGGGTACCATCGGCCCGGCTATTGAAGGGGTAGAACTGAAAATTGATCCATCTGGCGGCGAATACCGCGAGGGGGAAGGCGAAATACTGGCCCGCGGCCCCAATATCATGATGGGCTACTACAACAAACCGGAAGCCACCGCCGAGGTGACTAAAGAAATCGATGGCCAGCGGTGGTTCTGTACTGGTGATATCGGCATGCTGCTGGAAGGCCCTCATGGGCAGCAGTTCCTCCAAATCACCGACCGTAAAAAGGAATTGCTCAAAACTTCAGGCGGTAAATACGTCGCCCCGGCACCCATCGAAAACAAGCTGAAAGAGGACTTCCTCGTAGAACAGGTGATGGTGATTGGAGATAACCGCAAGTTCGTCTCTGCCCTGATCATCCCGGCCGAGGAAGCGCTGAGGGGCTGGTGTGAGCATCACAATATTGAATGGGTTTCTTTGGAGCAGGTTATTCTGCACCCCCAGGTGATTGAAAAATACCAGCATACGATTGACAAGTACAACCCGCTTTTCAATAAAACCGATCAAATCAAAAAGTTCAGGCTGGTTGCCTCCAACTGGGAAGTGGCAAAAACAGATGGCACGCAAGCCGAGCTGACGCCGACGATGAAGCTGAAAAGAAGGGTGATTATGGATAAGTACGACGCCATAATCGAATCCATTTACGCCGAGGCATAATCCGACAGGCCTATTGCTGAAAGCTTCGGCATTATACCTGTTATGCCTGGAATCGAACAACCCCAAGGGGCTCGGTTCCAGGCATTTTTTTTATCCTGGCAAGAACTTGAAGTTCGCTTGATAAATGGAGACGACCAGGATGACGAACAGCAGCATGAGGATGAAAAAGGTCATCAGGCAATAGCCTTTGCCGCCGGCATTCTTGATTTCTGACATGCTTTTCTTTTTGTTTTGTTGCAAAGAATGATTTAGGCTGCAAAGATGTGGAAAATTATAAAAACTGCCAAGCTTAAAAGCAAAACGGGCCCGGCTTGATGCAAGCCGGGCCCGTTTTTTGAATCTTTCGTTTTATCCTAATAAAACTTGGACCGATAGTCGTCAATTTCCGCATTCTTCTTCATGGCCTGAATCAACTGGTTTGTAACCTGGTTGCGTACGGGCAGAGCGATGCTGCGGCGCAGCTGCGGGATGTTATCTGCGGGCGTGAGGGCGGGCTTATCTAGTACCTTAGCTACGTACACGCCCGACTGGCCAACGACCGGTTTGGTCGTTTGTCCTGCTTCCAGCAAGAATACCTCGCCAATCAGCGCGGGCTCAGCACCGATGTTGGGCACAAAGCTGGAGGCAAAAGTCACGCTTCTGGCAGTATCAACCGTAGTGTTAAACTGAGCGGCAATGGCTTCCAGGTCGGTGCTCTTGATGCGCGATTGGATGAGCTCGCCCTTCTTCTTGTTCATGACCAAGCCTTCGATTTCGTCTTTAATGTTTTCCACAGAAGGCAGGCCTGATTTTTGGATGCTGCGCAGAGCTGCAACTACATACTTATTGGTATAGTATGATTCGGGGTCCTGGAAGGTATAAGTCTCGGGGGAAACTTCTCCGGTTTTGGCATTGAAAGCCCAGCGCACCATGTCGCGGGCACCTTGCCCAGTGCCGAGTGTGCCAACTTGGAAATCGTTTTTACGCAGGCTAGCGGATAGTTCTATTTCCAGCCCTTCGGTGGCTTCTACCGATTTGCGCAGTTGCTCCAAGTTGCGGTTTTTGCCAATGAAAGTCATGACCCGGTCATAGGTTTCGTTTTGGGTTTCATCAGAAGGCTCGATATTGTCGCCAATCAGGGCAATCTTGACCCGATCTGTACGGCTGGAGCTGCGCTTCAGTACTTCTACCAGGTGCCA
>CAYSPJ010000003.1:7916-47493 GCA_964432875.1 uncultured Phaeodactylibacter sp.
GCTTGGCGGATTTCATTCAACTGTTGGAAGTTGACCTGCCGGGTATTGGGGTCGGCAAAGCGCTCCTGGATAATGCGGCTGGGGTTGGGGCCAAACTGCAAGTCCAGCAATTCTGCCTTGCTGATGCCTAAGCCCAACTCTTCTGCCTCTTGCTGCACCAGGACCTCCTCTACAAAGAAGTCCCAAAGGTACTGTCGGCGCCCGTAAACGTCTCCGGTGGAGCCGCTGTAGAGTATCTGCTCTACCCGGTTGAACTGGTTCCAGTCCACTTTCTGTCCTTCGATTTTTGCCAGCGTAAATTGGGAGCTGCCAAATACGCTCTGCTGGCCGGATGTCATGTCCATGACGATGAAACCGATGAGGCCCAGTGCAATCAGCACGACCAGGAGCCAGGAATTATTTCTGATTTTACTTATTAAAGCCATCTTTACAAGCTGATGTTTTAGTAATCCGTTACGTTACAATTGTTGCTATTTCCCTGTAAAACAATTAAATACACCCTCGTTAACGGGTTGCGCCCCGCTAAGGAGAGGCAAAGATAAAACTACATTTGCAAAAAACCATACAAAACCACGGCTCATTAACAGCTAATTTTTGAATTTTCAGCCACTTGGGGCTCCGGGCAGCAGCTAAACGGAGTCTGGCGTTGCTTGTATCCCCCCCCACTATGCCCAAAATATCCAGCTATATGCAATCTTGCATCTGGCATAGCCTACCGCCAACTGCCTACTTCCAACTCGTCTAAGTCCAACTCATCCGAACTACCCCCATACTTTACATCCTTCCGTACAGTTGGTACAGATATCAATTTGATTGCGGCCCAGCAACAGGCTTCTGCGGAAAGCATAGTAGGTTGGGCTTTGCCACAATTGCACAAAGCTTTGGTTTTTCAAATCGCCTAGCTGATGGCTAGCATCCTTATCGAAGCAGCAGGGCACCACTTGCCCATCCCAGGTGATTACGCAGGAATGCCAGAGTTTCCAGCAGTGGTTTAGCAGCTTATTTTTCACCCGGTAGCTGCCATTAGGCAGCCGCTGGTAGCGGGCGTACTTTTCGTTTTCAGGTATGAGCGGGTTGCCCTGTTCATAGTCGTAAACCTGGGCGGTTTTGAGCTTCACCTCATCTACGCCGATATCTCTGGCCAGGCGGTAGATATCCGGGATTTGATGCTCATTGGGGCGCACTACCAGGAACTGAAAGATGATATGCGGCGTTTTTGAGCGCAGCTGCTTTTTCAGCTCTACCAGCCTGCGGGCACCTTGCAGCACCGTATCCAGTTTACCCTCCTTACGGTATTGTTCATATACTTCCTGGGTAGTGCCATCCACCGAGATAATGAGGCGGTCTAGGCCGGATTCGATGGTTTTCCGGGCATTCTCTTCGTCTAGGAAGTGGCCGTTGGTAGAGGTGATGGTATAAAGCCCTTTGTCGCGGGCGTAGCGCACCATGTCCAGGAAGCGGGGGTTGATATAAGGCTCTCCCTGGAAATAGAAAACAAGGTAAATGAGGCGGCGGTGCAGTTCGTCAATTGTCTGGCGGAAGAAGTCCTCGCGCAGGTTGCCGACTGGCCGGGTGAAAGCGCGCAGGCCGCTGGGGCATTCCGGGCAACGCAGGTTGCAGGCCGTAGTCGGCTCAAAGGAGATAGTAATGGGCAGCCCCCATTGCACCGCTCTTCTGGTCAAGCGGGTCAGATAAAATGAAGCGATTACTTGAACGGCATTCCAGGCTCTGGGCCAGCTCAGCTTTGACAAAAAATTGAGAGAATCTCTTAAAGATAGCGGCATAGCGGGTTTTATGCGGCCCATCGTCAATTGCGTTCCTCGCCGAAGTTGCTATCTTGCTTTTGCCCGATGGGTTCGTTGATGCGGGTTATTTTTACCTCTGTGCGGCGGTTGAACTCGTATTCCTCCTCGCTGCACTTGACGCCTCCTTCGCAGTTGCAATGGTTAAGGGGGAAGGACTCCCCATAGCCGAAGGCTTTAATCCGTTGCGGCTCAATGCCCCGGCTGATTAAAAACTGCCGGGCAGATTCGGAGCGGTCCAGGGATAGCCGTTGGTTAAATTCTGCCGTGCCCCGGCAATCAGTATGCGAAATCAGCTCAGCCTCCATGCTGGGGTAAGCTTTCATCAGGCGGGCCAGGTCTTCCAGATCGCGCGCTTCGCCAGAACGGATAGCCGATTTGCCAAAATCGTAGTGGATATTACGCATAACGATTACCGCACCTTCCTGAATAGGTTGGTTTAATACCGTAGTTGATTCCGGTTCCATCTCCAGTACGACAGCAAAAGAATGCTTGCCGCGCAACCGGATCGTAGAAATCTGGGTAGAGGTGCTGCGGTAGCCTGGCAGTTGGCTGATGATGGTAAAATCGCAGCCTATTTCGATGCAATGCTCAAAAGTGCCATTGATATTGGTGCGCACGCTTGCTTCCTGGCCCGAACAATGGTTGATGATGCGCACGATTGCGTTGGGGATGCGTTTGCCGTATGGCTTGCTTTCCACCAAGCCACTCAGGGTGATACAATTGCTAGCCTTGAGGCTGATTTCGACCGGCCGTTTAAAAACATTTTCTTTGGGGATATAAATGACCTCTTGGGTGGTGTAGCCTTCTTTGGAAACCAGGATGACGTATTCCCGCGCCAGGTTTACCATCGCATAAGCTTCCCCTTTGCTATTGGTCGTATACTTGGGCGCTTTCAGCTCCTCCTCATTTTTGCGAACGCGGCGGAAAACCATTTTTTCCCCTTCGCTTTCAGCCGGCAAGAGCTCAAGTTCATACCAATCCTCTTCCGGAGTGCCGCCGCCGGCTGAACGTTCTAAAATATGCAAGGTAGCACCAGGCACAAAACGTCCGGTATTTTCATCGTGTACAGCGACTACGAGGTTGGATATTTCCGGGAAGGTGACGCCCTGAATACCTTCCGGGGCATGAAACATATAGATATCGTCTTTGCCAAAGCCGCCGGGGCGGTTGGAAGAAAAGTAGCCCAGATCGCCGTCGGGGTTGAGGATGAAGCCCAGGTCGTCAACCTCTGAATTGAAGGGCTGCCCCAGGTTAGACAGCTCTCCCCACTCGCGCTGCCCAATGTCAATCATAAAAAGGTCTAGCCCGCCGTAGCCTCGATGCCCGTCAGAAGAGAAGAACAAGATGCCGCTCTCGTGCATGAAGGGGAAGGCCTCATTGCCGGTGCTATTGATTTTATTGCCCATGTTAATGGGTTCCGACCAGCCCTGCCCTTGCCATAGCGACACCCAGATATCCAGGCCGCCCAGGCCGCCGGGCCGGTCGGAAGCAAAATATAGTTTCTTGCCGTCGGGCGAAAGCGCCGGGTGCATACAGGAGTATTCATCGCTATTGAACGGTAGCTCCCGCACGTTCTCCCAGTCAAGCGCGCCCCGCTTGGCTTCATAGATTTTCATGCGTACTTTACCCTTGGAATCAGCCTTGCGCACCCCTTGCACCAGGTTGTTGCGCGTAAAATAAAGTACGGTGCCATCGCGGTTGAAAGATACGGGGCCTTCATGTGCCTGAGATGTGATGGTCAGGGAAAAGGGCGTCGGTTTGAGCGGCAGGCCGTTGGGGTCCAACTCAGAATAATACAGCTCAAAAAAGGTTTCGCCAATTTGGGCATCTATCGGGCCGCTTTTGCGGCGCGAGGAGACGAAAACGATGCCATTGGCATAAAAAGCTGGAGAGAATTCCAGCGCTTCCGTATTCACGTCCGATAAGTTGCGCACTGCTACGGCCTTGTTGAGCTCCGTAGCCTTTTGCAGGCGCGAGCGAGCACCAGGCTGAGCTGCCAGCAATACCGGCAGGATGCACCACACCAAAGCTAAATATAACCAACGCATAGCATCACATTTTTTCCGCAGGCTATAAAAATAACAATATCCTGCAGATTTTACTATCTCTGCGTGCTGGAATTGCCAAAAAAGCGTGGATTTTCAAAAATCTCGCCCTCCGGCTCCCCGCCGATGATGTAGTGGAAGAAAGCCTCTACGCTGCCGCTGTTGTAGTTGCGCAACTCTGACAAGGTGTAGTCATAGGCTAAGCCAAAAAGTATATTTTTACTCACTTGGGCAGACATCAGGAAAGATACAGACTCGCCGATGGGGCTGGTTTTAGAGCCGCCTACCCGATAGGAAGCCCCTGTGGTAAATTTGTTCATAAACGTGAAGCTCAGATTCACGTCCGTATCAAAAGGCGCACCTTGCACATACTTCAGCAGGATGTGGGGCTGTAGCTTGACATTGTTTCCTTTTAAAGGGATAATAAACCCAGTCATGCCATAAAAGTGAGGCACTTCCTTGGTTAGGACGCCACCATCATCCGATAAATCTATGCTGTTGGACAGGAGGCGGGGGGAAGAAAAGCCAAAGTAGAAATTTTCGGTATTGTAAAAAGCGCCAAAGCCAAAGTTGGGCACAAAGCGGCTTTGATAGCCCGCAGGGATGGCGGGGTCTGTTTCCGCGGGCTGGGTAGCGCGCGCGCGGCTGAAATCAGCTCGTATCATGCGCACCGAAGCGGACATGCCCAGGCCCATGTAGCCGTTGCCAAGGGGGAAGCGGTAGGCGTAGTTTCCCTCCAGGGTATAGCGGTCCGAGACGCCGATGGTCTGCCGGATGAGGCTGGCGCCAACGCCCAGCCTGCGGCTTTCCAGTGCCGCCATATTGAAGGTGATGAGCTGCGATTGCGGTGCGCCTTCTAGTCCCAACCATTGGTTGCGCCCCATCACCGTGATGCGGGTGCCGCCGGTGCTGCCGGCATAGGCCGGGTTGTAGCCCAGCTTGTAGTGCATAAACTGCGTGAAATGGTCATCTTGTTGGCCAAAAGCCAGCGTGGCTGCCAGAAGGAATAGGATGAGCGTAAAGCTATTTTTCATTGGAAACCGATTTTTTAGTTTGGGATGAAAATGGGCGGCACCCGCAGGCGCCGCCGACATATTTTGTTTATCGTTGGATGAGCAAGTAGCCGGACATGGGCGGCTGGCCGTCTCCAAGGTTTACGATATAGAAGTAAGTATCCGCTGGGAGGTCCTCTCCGTTGTAAGTGCCATCCCAGGTATTTCGGTAGGGTATGCCCGAACGATAGACCTCATCGCCCCAGCGGTTGAAGATGGAGACTTGGCTGTTTGGGTAGTCCCCTTCATTCAGCAAGCATGGGATGGTGAAAGTGTCGTTGATACCATCGCCATTTGGCGTGATGATGTTGGGGGGCAGGCACTGCGCATCTTCTCCAACCCTCAGGATTACCTCGGCCTGATCGCATTCACAACCATCGCTGCATACCTCATAAATGAGTCGGTCTTCGCCAATGTAGTTAATCCCCGGCTGGTAGGAGAAGGAGCTGTCGCTAATCACTCGTGCCATGCCATGCATGGGCCCACTGATGATTTGGATAAATGAATTAGGCGGAACCTCATCATTAATCAGTACATTGACCGTTGTCTCGATGGCAAATTCGATAGCAGCTACATCGTCAACCGCCAGGGGATTGCGTTGGTAGTTGATAATCATGGTATCTCGGGAGGATTCGCCGCAGAAACCATTATCCAAAGTCCAGACGATGATGTTATCGCCTACCCGGAGGTTGGAAAGGCCGGTGGCGATATCGTCGCGGTTGGAAAACAGCAACGCGCCATCGGGAGAAGACCAGCTGCCAGTGCTACCTTCAGCTGGCTCTTTAGCCAACAATTGGGCGATGGCATCGTCATTGCATACTAGTTGATCCATGCCCGCAAAAGGGTTGTTATCGGAGACGGTAATAAAAACATCATCCTCTTCAACCCCACATTCGCTCCAAATCTTCCAGGTGAAGACGTAGACGTTGCCTGGGCCAACACCTGGGCCGGAGACTGTCGTCGCTGGGTTGAGCTCATCATCAATGAAGATGTTGAAGTCGCTTTGCACCTGCGACTGTACCCATTCGCCATTGCCTTGCTGGGCTGGCAGAGCTGCCAGCCTTATCGTATCGCCAAAACACAGCAACTGGTCGGGGCCAGCATAAGCAGGCTCTGGTAAATTAATGCTCACCAATACCGTATCGACACTGAAATCAGTACAAGCTCCACGAGATAATGACCAGGTAAATGCATAGGGCCCGCCACCCGGCAACCCCTCCACTGTAGCAGAAGGGCTGTTGGGTTCCAAGATATTGACGTTTATCGTATCCTGGCTAATGAACGCCCATTGCCCTTGGCTTAGATCCGGTGTGGACGCTGTAAGTTGTAGGATCTGACCAATGCATACCTCTTGGTCGATGCCAGCAAAAGCCGTATCAGGGGGTATGGCGCTAATCGTTGCTAAGGTCGGCAAGGAGGGGTCGGAATAACAGTTATTGAGCGAAGCTTCAACCCAGAAGGAGTAGTCCCCATCCGGGAAATTGGCAAAGTCTGACAGCAAGAAGTTCAGGCTTTGGGTCATCCCGAGGCTATCGCCGTTGCCATACCAAGTATAAGTAGCGCCAGATGTAGCCGAACCCGGAGCAACAGACAAAGCCAGGGCAGCACCCAGGTCGCTGATGCACACTGGCCCGCTATTGGAAGCCAGGGGCGTATTGGGCATTTCGTTGACAATGACGCTAGTTGAAGAAGGTGCCGAAGTACAGCCATTCACTGTTACCAAGAGGGTATAAACCCCACTATGCAAGACGGGGTCGGCAGCACTGACCGTGGGGCTGGGCAGAGAAGACGTAAATGGCCCGGTCCATTGGTAAGCGGCACCTGTTGGCGCTGAAGCCGTCAACTGCAAGGGGGTGCCTTCACATACCGGGCTGTTGCTCAGTGCAATGGCCTGTGGGATGGCGTTGACGGTAACGGGCAGCATAAAGGAGGTGTCCGAATTACAGCCATTGGCAGTCACGAACAGGCGGTAAGGGCCGCTGTCGTCAGGCGAAAGGTTAGGCAGGGTCAGTGTCGGCATATTGGTAGCCGTGGGGCCAGCCGGGGTCACCCAATTGTAAATCACGCCGCTTGCGGAATAGGGCGGGATAGACAGCGTGAGCGCATCGCCGCTGCAGAAAGGAGGCTGCGTAGCCGTGCTGAGGGTAGGTACCGGCGGCATGGGCGGGGCATTTTGGGCATTGACCAAGGTAGAAGCTGGCGCTGAACGACAGCCGTCACCCGTAAATACCACCAACTGGTAATTGCCGTTATTAGCGGCGGTAGCATTGGGGATAATCGCCACTGCGTCGATTGAGGAATAAGTGCCTGGCCCGCTCCATTGATAGGTATAGCTACCGTTGTCCGGAGGGAAAATGGTGGCCTGAAGAGCAATGTTCGTAGGGCCATAGAGGCAGGCCGGAGCGGTATTGCTCACGGCATCAATCCTGGCGCTGGGCAGCACGGTTACGGCCACCACCGCCGTATCCGTACAACCTTGTGTAGTAGTGATGCGCACCCGGTAATTGCCCTGCCCCGCCAAGCTGATATTGTTGATTACGGGGTTTTGCGCTACCGAAGTATAGTTGTTGGGCCCAGTCCACTGATAGGTTGCCCCAGGGATGCCAGGCGCAGCAAACAATTGCAGGGACGTATTTTGGCATACAGCTGGCGGATCGGCACTCGCCATGGCATTTGGTACTTCATTGATGATGACATTAACCGTATTGGAGTTGTCAGAGCGGCAGCCAAACTGCCGAGTATAGACGTACCAGGGCCCTTCGTAAATATCCGTGGCATTGGGCAGCAGAAAGAGATTAGTCGTAGTAGTAAATTCATTGAGGTTGGGGCGCACCCAGTGGTAGGTAGCCGCTCCGCTAGGCATTGCTTTGAGGGCCAGCGTCTGCCCTTCACAGATTGAGCCAGATTCCACCGTAAGGGCTGGTTGAGCCGGCTTGGGCAGCATGTTGACCACCAGGTTGGCCGGCAGCGAGCTGCAACCGTTTTGAGTGACTACCAATTGGTAAACCCCTGCATTGGCCAGCGTAGATTGGCTGATCACGGTAGGGAACTGGCTGCTGGAGGCAAAACCGCTGGGGCCGCTCCAGGCATACGTTACCCCGGTCACAAAAGTCCCTAATGTAATTGGCTCGCCTTCACAAAGGGTAATCTCCGGGCTGTTATTGATAATCGCGATCGGGCGGTTAGTAGCCGTGACCGTAATCGGTAACGAGGGTTCAGAGATACAACCGTTAGCCTCAATCGTCATATAATATTGACGGGGGCCTGGCTGGTGGGGAGCCGGTATCACCAATTGGGGCGTGTTGGTTGTAGCCAGCAGGTTGCCCGGGGGCAGCCCCTCATACCAGCGATAGGCGGCATTGTTAAGCGCGATAGAAGCGTTCAAAACGATATCATTCTCACTGCAAACATTCTGACTCGTATTGATGGAAGGCGTCAGCGGCAAGTTAGTGATCGTCACGTTGACTACTTCTTGAGCTATACAGCCCGTCAAGCCAGTAATTTGGAGGACATAAGCACCAGCATCAGCTGCCGATACGTTGGGGATGATCGGGTTCTGCTGGGTGGAAACCAGTAAGCCGTTGGGGTTGAACCAGCGGTAGGTATAAACAACCCCTCCCTGTGCTATTGGCGGGTTGGCAAATAGGTATAGGGTGTCTCCTCCGCAGATGCCCGGGCTGAAAGTGGGGCTGGGCCCTTCAGCTTCGATGCGGATAGGCCGGGTACAGGTGGAAACGTTGCCAGAGCCGTCAATTACGGTCAAGGTGGCGTTCACCGTGGTGCCAGCTTGCTCGCAGGTGAAGGTATTGGGGGTGAGGTACATCGTGTCAATACCGCAGTTGTCAAAACTGCCTGCATCAAATTCCATGACGCTCACGGTATCCACTTCCAGGCCAGAGGGGTTGATTTCCACAATCGTAGCCTGGCATAGGGCCGTTGGAGGCTCATTATCAATGACAAATACGCTATAGGTACAAGTATCCAGATTGCCATGCTGATCCTCAATGACGTAAGAGACCTGAGTTTCGCCCACATTGAATTCATGAGTGGGATTGATAGAGGGGAGAGACATCTGGGTATAGGGGATATCCGTAGCGCCTTGGGCAAAGTAGAAAGGCGTGATTTCCCGGTAGCTGAGCATGGCAAAAATGTAGCTGACGCTATCCACGTCGCCATCGGTGCTTACGGCAGCCGGATTGCAAGGGTTGATACCATGCCCTGGAACACCAGGGGGTACCAGGATAGGGTTGGGTTCAATTACGAAAGTCACCTCCCCGTCGGCAGCCCATATATTAAAGGTGTCGGCGGGGATAGAGAAGATTGCCTGGCCTGGCACATTGCAGTTGGCAGTACCGATCGGCGTGTTGCCTAATAGGCTGCCGCTATCGCCAAAGACGCGCACAAAAGCGCCAGTGGTACTGAAATCCCCCCGGAGGTCCAGGGTAAGGTCTACCGGCCCTACGGCATTGGCGGCAACCCCCTGGAAGGTATAGGTCTTCGCATCAGGCAGATAGTCGTTCAGGTTGGGGTCTTCGCGAAAAACGAGCCAGGCATCGGCAGTATCCAGCGGCATGGTGGCCTCGAAAACTTCGGCTACTCCACAGTTGTCGGTCACTCCGTTGGGGAAGGGCAAAGTGACCATGGCCGAACAAGTACCGGGGTCCAGGCCTACACTGATGTCAGTTGGGCAAGCCAGGATGGGCGGCTCGCGATCTTCCACGCGTACTTTGTAAACACAGCTATCCAGATTGCCAGCGCAGTCGGAAACATAATACATGATGGTGTTTTCACCCAGCGGCAAGACTACGGTGGTCGGGCCAAAGGGCTGCACGCTTACGGCCGGCCCGTTGTTAACCTTATACTGGTAGCGCAGCTGAGCAAAATCCCGCACATTGAAAGACAGGTTGGCCTCTACCTGGCTGTTGGGCAGGCAGATGTTGTTGATGGCAAAGCTTCCGGAAAGAGCCGGGGGGATATTGGGCTCCAGGCGGATGGTGATGATGCCATCCAGCGCCCAGGTATTGATTTTTGCCGCAGGGATGGTAAAGGTGGTATCAGCATTGCTGCATTGCACGGGGCCCCGGCCAGTACGGCCCAAGGCAATCCCATCTTCACCAAAAATGGTAAAGAATTCCGTAGCGCCCTCTGCATCTGCGTTAATCAGGCTGATCGAGAGGGTCGCATCGCCAGCGGTATTGATCGGTAGCGGGTTGGAGACTGTAAAGCTTAGCTCTACCGGATCAACCGGAGTAGTGCCCGCCTGGCCGGGGCCCGCCGTCAGCACCGCACTAAGGCTAATGCTCTCCATAATAATATCAGCCGCACATTCTTCTTCCACCAGTGGCGGCTGCAACACAAAAGTCGCTTCACAAACTGAAGGGTCGGTTTCCACCACTACATCCTGCGGGCATTCATTGATGATGGGGGGGCTATTGTCGATGACGATGAAAACCGCCCGGGTCGTATCAGAATTGCCGCATAAGTCCAGCACCACAAAGTCAACTGCCTGCATCAGGATGGTATCGCCTGCAGCCGGGCACATCAGGCCAGGCATCGACACCAGGGTATCCGTCCCCGCTTTATAACGGCGCCACTCCAGATCCTCAGTCAAGGTACATGCATCCGTCGCTACGGCATTGCCATTGCTATTGATCCAGTTGAAAAACTCCTGGGTGATATTCGTGCCGGCCATACAGGTGATAATCCGGTCGGCAGCCGCTGCGCTAATCATCGGTGCGATCGTGTCAATAACTGTGATCGTTTGGATTTGGGTGGTGCGGTTGCCGCAGGAATCTTCGACTACCCAAGCGCGTTGAATCGTAAAGTTGTTGGGGCAATTGCCGGGTATGATCGTCTCCACGGGCTGCTCCTGATAGGCGAGGCTGGCATCGCAATTATCCATCAACATCGTGGGCACTCCGGTCACCATGAAATCGTTTTCCAACCCGCAGTTGACCGTCGTATCTGCTGGTACGAGGAAGGTGGGGGGGATAGTATCTTTAACCGTGATGATTTGAGGGCGTAGAGATGCGTTGCCGCACAAGTCCCGCGCCATCCAGGTGCGGTTGATTTTGAAGCTATGCGGGCAATTTACATCCTCGTCAAATATCACATCCGAAAAAGTCAGGTTGATGGGCCCGCCGCAATTATCCATGGTATCCAGCACCGTGCCGGTTATCATCAAGTCCAGCAGATCGGCATCACAGGAAATGGTCAAATCTTCAGGTTCATTGAAGGTGGGCCCGCGCAGGTCGCGCACCTGTACGATGTGGACGGACTGGGTCAGGTTGCCACAGGAATCAGAAACTGCCCAGGTACGGCGCAAGTCGAAAGCGCGATCGGGGCAAGTAGTAGCGATCGCAATCGTATCCTGAGTGTAAGACGGCATCAGGCCCGGTGTGCAGCCATCCATAGCGCTGACCATGCCCGGCGGGTTATTCATCAGATAGACATCCAGCGTATCACAACTTGCCTGGATGGTGTCAGGCGGCAAACCCAGGAGCACGGGCGGGTTGATATCGGTAGTGATAAACATCGTTTCGTAAACACCGGTATTACCGCAGTCGTCTGCATAATTAAAAGCGACGAAGAGGGTGTCGCAAGCTTGGTTGAAAGCCATGGGCAAGGGTGCCGCCAGGCCGATAAAAACGGGCTGGCTACAGTCGGTGATACTAGAGTTTAGGGTGAGCTGGATGTTGGTGGCCCAGGTAGCATACCCTCCGCTTTGGGCACTTTCACAAGACATGATGGTATCCAGCACGCCGACATTGCCAAAGGTAGGCGCCTGGGTATCCGGCAGCACGATGATGACTTGCGTATCGCGGGTTATGTTCCCATCAGAGTCCATCGCTTGCCAGATGCGGAGGATCGTATCCCCCATACAAGGATCGATTGACAAAGGGTCTGGCGTATCGGTGGGGAAGACCTTGGGCAGCATGCCATCCTCCAGGTCATCTACCGCCAGGCTGTCCTTGGGAGGGATAGAGCAGATATCGCTCACGGTTGTGTCATTGGGCACGTTGAGGATATCCGGTGGGGTTATCCGCCGTTCGGCGGCAGGGGTTGTTTTAGGGCCATTCAATGGGCCATTGTGTTCGCTTTTCGCCTGCAACGGTTGCAAGCCAGTAAAAAGAGCCAGAAAAGCAGTGGCCAGGAGTAGTTGGATAAGTAATAGTCTGTTCATGTTACAATCATTTTGGGATTCCTTCATAGCCGATCAGGGCGGCCTATTGGCAGAACGAATCGGGGGCCAAACTTTGATGAATGAAAGCAATGGGGAAAATCGTGGGCGCGCTTAAAGCGGCAAGCCTGCCGGACGGCGCTCTGGAGCAATTCATGGGATACATACTCTAAATCGGTTTTGGTTGTGTAATTTTCTCAAAGTATTCCGCTTACTTCCCCTCAGCACCAGGCATAGGGGCAAGGTTTAAAAAATGGATTGCAAAATATTAAAATCCAGTTGATTGCACCTCAAAATTTGCGGCAAAAAAGTCAAACTACCCGTTTTAGGCCAATTTGGGCTTCTTCGGATAGTGGTACGTAAGGGAGCGCTCAAGGTTTCACCTGGGCGAAAAAAACTTTTGCGCAGGCTACAGCCTATTCCTCCTCATCGCTCTGCGGGCCTTCTCCCTCGGCTCGCCCGCGGAGTTTTTTATCCTCGATGTTTTCATCCAGGAATTCATTGAGCTTGTCAATCTCGAAATTAGTGATGATCTCGCCGAATTCGTTGATGCGGATATTGAAGCCCTTGAGGTCTTTGTGCACTTCGGGCTTTCCTAGTTTGGGTTTTTTCTTGGGCATAATAAAACCTTCTTGGTTGATGCGGGTTGGGGGCAAGAGCGCTCCAATATCCCACCAGTAGCAGCTTGCCCCGCCATCCCGCTATTGTTGTACTAGTTGGTCAAATAACGCAAAAGACTGGGCCAGCCGTGCCAGGGATTCTTCCTTCCCCAGCAGCTCCATCATTTCAAATAGGGCAGGCCCCTGCATGATGCCGGCTACGGCGATGCGCAGCATGGGCAGCACTTCGCCGTGTTTCAGCCCCTGGCTATCGATAAAGTTTTCCACTTGTTCTTTGATGGCCTCCGCATTGAACTCAGGCTGAGCTTCCAGTGCCTGTGCCAGGGCTTCAAACTGCGCACGTCGGCTGCTTTCCCAGCGCTTCAGGATTGTCTTTTCATCATAAACCCGGGGCCGCTCAAAGAAAAAGTAGCCATTATCCCAAAATTCCGGCAAGACCGCTGCTCGCTCACGCATCAGCTCGATAAAGCCAAGCAGGAACTCCTGGCCCGGCTCATGCCCGTGCGATTGGATAATGGGCCGCACTTGTTCTGCCAGATAATTGCCCGCTGCCTTCATGATGTATTGCTGGTTGAACCACCGGGCTTTGCCGATATCGAAACGGGCACCGGATTTGCCGATTTTCTCCACGGAGAAAGCGGCGATGAGCTCTTCCAGGGTAAACATCTCCTGTTCGCCGCCCGGGCTCCAGCCCTGCAATGCCATGAAATTGAGGCCCGCTTCCGGAAGGAAGCCATACTCGCGAAAACCGACAAAAGAATCCTCGGGCCCTTTGCCATGCCAAGATAGCGGGAAAACGGGGAAGCCAAGCCGGTCGCCATCGCGTTTGCTTAGCTTGCCGAAGAGGGAATCCTTTAAGAAGGCCTTGAGCTGGGCTTTTTCCGCTTCGTCTTTGTCCTTTTCCTTCAGATTCGCCGCGATATTGGCCTTGTCCTGGAATATTTGCAGCGTAAACTGCTCAGCCTTTGGGCGATAGCTCTCTGGCAGCTCAGCGTGTTTTTTAAAGAACTCCTCGGTCAGGCGGCTGGCCAAGGCCGGGCTGCTATCTTTGGTGAGGAAACTCTCTGGGGCTGGCTTCAGGATGAGGGGGAGGTGGGCGAAGGCAGGCATGCTATCCTCCCAGCCGAAAGCTCGATATAACAATACATGATGCGCGGTGCTTGATAGCCATTCTTCACCCCGGATGACGTGGGTGATCTCCATTAGGTGGTCATCCACGATATTGGCCAGGTGGTAGGTGGGCATGCCATCGGCCTTCATCAGCACCTTGTCGTCCAATTCATCAGCTTGGAAGCGGACTTCGCCCCGGATGAGGTCTTGGACAACTACCTCCTCGACGGGGGGCACTTTGAGGCGGATGACGTAGGGCATGCCGCTGGCCAGGCGGCGAGCGGTTTCTTCCGCCGGAAGGGCCAAGCTGTTGTTCAACTGCTGGCGCACTGCTGCGCTATATTTAAAAGTGGGGTTGTTGTGCCGTTCGGCTTCCAGCTCTTCCGGGGTATCAAAAGCATAGTAAGCATTGCCGTTGCTGATCAGCATCTGCGTGTGCTGCTCATAGTGCTGCTTGCGCTCCGATTGCCGGTAGGGGCCATAGTTGCCACCAAAGCCGGGGCCTTCGTCGGGCAGCAAGCCAAACCAGCGCAGAGATTCGATGATGTACTCTTCTGCTCCCGGCACATAGCGCGCCTGATCAGTATCTTCAATGCGGAGCACAAAGTCGCCGCCGTGTTTCTTGGCCAATAAATAGTTGTACAAAGCGGTGCGGATTCCTCCAATGTGGAGGGCCCCGGTGGGGCTCGGAGCAAAGCGCAATCTCATTTTTTTCATGCAGTGAAATTTGGTGCCTAATTCAAGTTTTTCTGGGCGGCAAGCCGGCAAAAAAAAACTTTGACCAGCCCATTTGCCGCAGATTTTACACGAATTGAAATTTTTTTTAAAAAAAACAAGTTTTTTAGCAGCAAAAGCGTTAGCTAATGCGTTGATAACTAAAACAAATCAGCCCTTGCCACGCGGAAAGCCCTTTTGAGCTTACCAACAAAACAAAAACGCCGTCTGCTGGAATGCAAAGGTACGTATTTTTAACGTGCTTGCCAGCATGAATGCAAGTGTAGCATTACCCTGTTTTGAACCAACAGGGGCTGAAGTCGCCTTAATTTTTTTATCCATGAACATAAATTCAAAAGAGCTATGTATTTAGTCAAAACGCCTCAATTTATCCAAAACCTGTTCCCCAATTACACTTGGCGGATCCCATCATCAGAGAAGGTGGTCTATCTTACTTTTGACGACGGCCCCATCCCCGAAGTAACGCCTTGGGTGCTCGAACAGTTGGAACAATACGATGCCCATGCCACTTTCTTCTGCGTAGGAGACAATATCAAGAAACATCCCGAGGTTTTCGAGCAGGTGTTGCAGCACGGCCATGCAGTGGGCAATCACACCTTCAACCACCTCAATGGTTGGATGACGGAGAACATCCCCTACTTTCACAATGTGCGCCATTGCGCTACCTTGGCCCATTCGGTGCTTTTCCGCCCGCCTTATGGCAAGCTGAAGCCGAAGCAGGCACAGTTCCTCCAGCGCCACTACCGCATTGTGATGTGGGACGTGCTCAGCGGCGATTTTGACCCCAAGTTGTCGCCAGAACAATGCCTGGCCAATGTCGTCAATAATGTGGAGCCTGGCTCCATCGTCGTCTTCCATGACAGCCTCAAGGCCGAGGATAAGCTGCGTTATGTGCTTCCCCGTGTACTGGAGCATTTCGCCAATGAAGGCTATTTCTTCGGCAAACTCAATGAGGAAGAACTGGTAGGCGATCGCGTGCTGGTCAGTGCCTGATGCGATAGGATGCTTACCAGCTTAGGAGCTGGCCTGCCGCCAAAGCTGTTATTTCTGCAATGTTTGATATACCGAAAACCGCTGTCGCCCATGTGGCGTAGCGGTTTTTTTATGTATGGCTTGTTGCGATGGGGGCACTAGCCTATAGAGAGGAATCCTTTTCCGGAACATAATGCGGCTGAGGGTGCTAAGCTCCCCTTTTTAGCTTAGGAAAAGCAGGGGAGGAAAAGCTACCCCTCGATACGGAACTTAGGCTATCTTTGCCAATCTGAACACATAAGATACTATGCAGCACCTACTCAACCGATGGCGCGCCCTCTGGCATCCCGACCGCTACCATGGCTGGGGGCGGCGTCAGAGCTACTTTGAAGGCTGGTACTTCAAAATAGTGGACCCTACCGAACAGTATGCCTTTGCCATCATCCCCGGCATATCGATGGGCAGCAATGGTGAGCAGCATGCTTTCATCCAGTTGTTGGATGGCAAGCGGTGCAAGGCGGACTATTACGAATTTCCAGTGGGTAGCTTTGCTCCCGCCAATGACCGGTTTGAGGTAAGGCTGGGTGATAATCAGTTCTCCAGGGAAAACCTGGCCTTGGAGTTGCCACAATTGCAGGGCAGCCTGCGCCTGCAGGGCATTACCCCCTGGCCCAAGATGCTGGGCGCGCCGGGTATCATGGGCTGGTATTCCTTCGTGCCTTTCATGGAGTGCTATCACGGGGTGGTGAGCCTCAACCACCGCCTGGAAGGCGAGCTGATGGCTTACGGCCAGCCCGTCAACTTCAGCGGAGGCAAGGGCTATATCGAGAAAGACTGGGGGCATTCCTTTCCTTCTTCCTGGATTTGGCTGCAAAGCAACCACTTCGATAGCGAACAGCCCATCTCCCTGATGGCTTCGGTGGCTAATATACCTTGGGTTGGCAGCCACTTCATCGGCTACATCGTCGGCTTTCTGCTGGATGGCAAACTCTACCGCTTCGCCACTTATACCGGGGCCCATATGCAGGCCCGCCTGGGCGAAAAGGAGGTCTTCCTCTCGTTCAAAGACCGCCGCAACCGCCTGGAGATTATCGGACACAAGATCGGTGGCAGCGGCGAGCTGTCCTCTCCTATTGGCGGCAACATGGTAGGCAAGGTGAACGAAAGCCTGCAAGCAACCATAGAGGTGAAACTTTTTGAGGGCGATGCGTTGTTGTATGAGGGTACGGGCAGAAATGCCGGCCTGGAAGTGGCTGGGCCCGTGGAGGAACTCCTCACGGCAGATTGGCGCCGCTAATTATTATTTTAGGTCAATGAACTAAGCTATGTCAGAGAAAAAATCTTTCCGCAAATACATCAACGAGTTTTCCGCCAACGGTTTCTGGCAGAAGCTACAGCGATATGCACGGCAAGCCGGCTTGAAGGTCGTGTATGCCGCTTTGCTGCTTTTCTATGCTTACCGCCGTAAAGAAACCCCGGCCTGGGCCAAAAATATCGCCCTTGGGGCCTTGGGCTACTTCCTCTCCCCCTTCGACGCCCTGCCCGACTTGACGCCCATCATCGGCTACACCGACGATATCGGGGTGCTGTGCTTCGGCCTGGTCGCCATCGCTGGCCATGTCAACGAGGAGGTTAGGGCTAATGCCCGCCAGCAGCTCACCCGTTGGTTTGGCCAATATGATGAAAAGGAATTGCTGGAGGTGGACCAGCAGTTGTAAGCAGGCGGGGATTGGCCGCTATAATCTTTTCTAGCGCTGAGCAGGAGATGAGATGGATGAGGAGTCCCCCCTTTGGCCCTGTTCCTATGCTAGAATCATTCCAAATTTCCGTCACTTTTTCCCGCTGGCCTTCTTTGGTTGGGCATTTTTTTGCAACCTTGGCTCGACTTTTATTTGGAACAAGCTCAAAATAAGACTGCCGCCATGAGATACGAGCCGATCAATCCGGATTTGTTTATCCAAAACCGCAAGCGCTTTATGCGCCAGATGCAATCCGATTCCATTGCCATCTTCCATTCCAATGATATGATGCCGCGCAGCGGCGATAGCTTCTACCCTTTCCGCCAAAATTCGGGCCTGTTTTACCTCAGCGGGCTAGACCAGGCCGAGACGGTGGTGGCGCTTTTCCCCGATTGCATTAAAGACGGCTTCCAGGAGGTCGCTTTTATCAAGCGGGTGGACGAAACAGCAGCGCTCTGGTCGGGAGATACTTACACCAGGGAGCAGGCGCGAGCTATCTCCGGGATTGAAAAAGTGTTTTGGCTGGATGAGATGGACGCCATTTTGCACGAGCTCATCCTGCTTTCCAAGCGGGTTTACCTCAACCTGAATGAGCACGATCGCTTTCATTCTGAAATCCAGACCCGGGATATGCGCTTTGCCCGCCAGCTCATGGAGCGCTACCCCCTGCATAAATACCACCGGGCACAGCCCATCCTCAAGAAATTGTTGATGGTTAAATCGCCTCTGGAGGGTGCGATCATCCAACATGCCATCAATATTACCGGCAAAGCCTTCCACCGGGTGCTCGAGTTCGTCCGCCCGGGCGTAAAAGAATACGAGGTGGAGGCGGAAATCACGCATGAATTCATCCGCAACGGTGCCAGCGGGCACGCTTATGAGCCTATCGTGGCCAGCGGCAAGAATGCCTGTGTGTTGCACTACTGCCAAAATGCGGCGATTTGCCAGGGCGGGAGCCTGCTCCTGCTCGACTTTGGTGCGGAATACGCCAATTATGCCGCCGATTTGAGCCGCACCATCCCGGTCAACGGCCAGTTTACCGCGCGGCAGCGGGAGGTTTATGATGCGGTGCTGCGCGTATTGAAGCAAGCTCGCCAGATGCTCGTGCCGGGTGCTACCCTGGAAGAGTACCACAAGGAAGTAGGCAAAATCATGGAAAGCGAACTGCTGGGCCTCAAGTTGTTGGATAAAACGGATATTAAAAACCAGGACGAGAAACGCCCGGCTTATAAGCGTTTCTTCATGCACGGCACTTCTCACCATCTGGGGCTGGATGTACACGACTCGGCCCACCGCTACGACCCTATCCAGGCGGGTATGGTCTTTACCTGCGAGCCAGGCATCTACATCCCGCAAGAAAATATCGGCATCCGCCTGGAAAACGATATCCTCGTCACCGATGAAGGCCCGGTTGATTTGATGGCCGATATCCTCATCGAAGCGGAAGAAATCGAAGAGGCCATGCAGGTCCAAGTATTGAGCAATGGTTGAATCGCTGTGCCATAAGCCTGTAAGCTATGATCGAACTAGAATGGTACCACTACCTGATCGCCATACTAGGCAGCACTCTGGCGGGCAGTATCAACACCCTGGCCGGCAATGGCTCCACCATCACGCTGACTATCCTTACCGAACTGTTAGGCTTGCCGGGCAATCTGGCTAACGGCACCAACCGCATCGGCGCGCTGACGCAAAGCCTGGCGGGCACTTATGCGTTCTATCGCAATGGAAAATTAGATTTGCGGCGCAGCCACCTCATCATCGCTTTGAACGTGCTGGGTGCTTTGGCAGGGGTGAGCGTGGCGGTCAGCATCAGCAACGAGGCTTTCATCGGGGTTTTCCGCTTCCTCATGCTGGCTATGCTCATCGTCATCCTGGCCAAGCCGAGCCGTTGGCTGCGCGCTACCGACGCCAGCCGCCAAACCAGCCTCTGGCTGACGGTGCCTCTCTACCTGGCACTGGGCTTCTACAGCGGCTTCATCCAAATGGGCATGGGCATCTTCTTCCTGGCAGTCGCCGTGCTCTACGCCCACTACAATATCATCGAAGCCAATGCGATCAAATTGGTCGTCGTGGCCGTCAATACCCTGCTTGCCATCGCCATTTTTCAGTACCAGGACCTGATTGATTGGAAAATCGGCGGCCTTATGGCCATCGGGCAAACGGTGGGGGGCTACTTTACCGCCCACTACGCCTCGCGCTACCCACAGGGCAGCGTCTGGGCTCACCGCTTATTGGTAGGCGTGGTTTCACTGGCGCTGGTGAAAATGTTTGGGGAGGCCTGGGGGGCTTTTTGAAGAATCATTGACCAGCTTGGCTGAAAATGAGCGCAAAAGCGGATGCGAAAATCCCATTTGAGCGTGAAGCGCGGGTCAAGGGCGCATTTCCGTGAGGTATAAGGCAACCATGCCTGGCCAGCTACTATGATGAAAGCAGTTTTCCCGAAGCGTTAATTGGCTTGGTGCGGATAGCGGCGCTTTTTCCGATTGTAAGGCCACGCTAGATGTTTTTCTTTGCCTCGAAACCAGGCTGATGGGTAAGTTTGCAAGATGCGCATTGCCCCCAGCTTCGCAAGCGAAAGAGGGGATTTTGCGTCACTTGCCGCTTGCAAGGTTTCGAGCAGATGCTTATATTTGTTGCATGATGCTGGAACCGAGCCTACCGAAAGTTGCCCGGTTGACTGGCAAATTCACTTTGACCCAACTAGCTTCCGTTTCCAGCGCGCCTGCGATAGGGCAGATGGCGCGCCCCAGAGTGTTGCGGGCGGCTTGCTACGAATGTTATGAACATACTGAAAAAATGCCTCGATTGGGCCATGCGTCAAGGGCAGAGCACTGTAGCTGTTCTGCGCAAGCTCCATCGCGATGTGTCAGAAGAGGTCTACAAGATCGTGACGCAGCGCCTGGCCCAAGCTATCGTAGTGCTATTCCTGATTTTTGCCGCATTGACCATCGGGCCTGATGCCCTCCGGCAAGGCCGGGATTGGCTCGACCCTGGCAAGCAGTTGCAGCCTCGCCAAATTCGCGGATGGGTTTCGGATGAACAGACTGCAGCGCCACTGGACTCCGCACGCGTCAGCATCGTCGGGCGCTTGGTGCCAATTGTATATACCGACGAGCGAGGCTTGTTTTTACTCCGTTTTCAGGCGCATCCCGACTCTGCCACGGTGGAACTTTCTTTTTCGAAGGAAGGTTACATCGACCGTTCTAAAGCCCATCCCATACCCCTTGACGCTGCTTTGGGCGATACTTTACAGTATTTTACCATGCAGGCAGAACCCTCAAATTGAGCGAGATAGGTAATTATTTTTGGTTAAGGCCTTGCGCTGTAATACGTAAATGCTTATTTTTGGAGTTATTTTTTTGTTTTAAAGTTTAATAGGGCTTCAGCCTAAGGTCTTCCACCAACCCCAAAGCCAAGTTGTTTCACTGAAAACCCTAAAACACGAGTTATCATGCGTTTAAGATTGTTTCCCTACGTTTTTTTTGCTTGCGCATTGGCATGGGTGATTTGCTCGTCTTGGCACCCTAATATGGAGTCGTATCTTGTTGCCGGCAAGGTCTTAGCTACGCATGGCGAAGCCGCAGCAGTCACGATCAGATACACTCAAGATGCAAATAGCCACAACTACGAAGAGATGCCAAGCCTCGATGTATCAGGCAACGGGAACTTCCAGTCGGTCATCAACATCCGGGCAAACGGCCCGGTCTATTTTTATGCGTATAAGCCCGGATACACCACCGCCCGTAAAATAGCAACCCTGAAGAATAAAAATACGCACAACGACTTGGGCGAAATCAATATCACCAGCCTCTACAAACAACTCGACATCGGGCAGCTCAACGGCACCCGGCCGCTGCCAGCACTGGCGCTCTACAAAGACGAATGCCTGCGTAAGCTCGATGACGAAGTGCCCGTGAATAAAATCCGCTTCTTCGAGAACCTGCGGGTGCTCTCGGCTAGCAATCCCGGCTGTTTACCCAGCCCGGAGTTTGCCTTGCTCAAGGCCAGCGTCAACCTGGACGGCCAGCGCAACTCCCAGGATGCCTACTTCCGCCTTTTTAAAACGGAGAATGGCGAGACCTATATCGCCGGATCTGGCACCCTCTCTAATCCTTCATTTACAGCCCAAGGCATCCTTGAGTCAAGAGAGTGAAGACTTTCATCACTAGCTAAGCTTGTTTTGAATTATCAGTGCATCCCCTTTTGGGGCGCATTTAGAACTAATCGCTTATCGTTAGCCGAAAGGCAGCAGCTTTCTAAGGCTATTTCCCTTTTCTTTCAGGCCCCTCCCGCAGTTCATCCACCACTTCTTCGAATAGCTCCAGCTTGGGGCCACGGGTGAAGCCCGCTTGAGGGTCGGCCAGTGTAGGGTGGCTGGCGGCCCGGCGCAGCTTCATGAGAAGGCGTGGGTTTGTCGAGCCTCGGCAGCTTCTTTTTGTCAGGGTCTGAACTCGCGGCTACAAGCTCTCAGCTCTCAGCTACCTGAATAGTCACAAAAAAACTATCTTTACCGCATCTAAAACGGCTAGTATGAATCACCGCAAAGTACTCTTATGGTCCATCACCGTCGCCCTGGGCGGTTTTCTCTTTGGTTTCGATACCGCCGTGATCTCTGGCGGCGAGCAGGCCATCCAGCAGCTTTGGGGGCTGAGCGACGCCATGATCGGGCAGATGGTGGCCATGGCGCTTTACGGCACCATCATCGGAGCGCTCTTTGGGGGCATCCCGGCGGATCGTTTCGGGCGTAAAACCACACTTTTCTGGATTGCCGTGCTTTACCTGATTTCTGCCGTCGGCTCGGCCTTGTCGCCCGACGTCTATTGGCTGATGTTCTTCCGCTTCATCGGCGGGCTGGGTGTGGGGGCATCCTCGGTGGCGGCACCGATGTATATTTCTGAAATCGCCCCGCGCGAGCGGCGGGGGCAGCTCACCGCCATGTTCCAGTTCAATATCGTGTTGGGCATCCTCATCGCCTACTTCTCCAACTGGCTCATCGGCGGCGGGGGCAATGGCAACTGGCGCTGGATGCTAGGGGTAGAGGCGGTGCCCGCTCTGGCTTTCGTCATCCTCATCTTGTTCGTGCCGCGCAGCCCCCGCTGGCTCATCGTCAAGCGCGGCCTGGTGGACGAGGCGCGCAAGGTGCTCACGATCATCAATCCCGCCACGGTAGAAGAACACCTGGCGGCCATTCACGCTTCGAATGCCGCCAGCACGGGCTCCAGCCTGCGGCATTTTTTCTCGGGGCGCTACAATTTGCCCATTATCTTGGCCTTCTTATTCGCCTTTTTCAACCAGGTTTCGGGCATCAATGCTGTGATTTATTATGCTCCGCGCATCTTTGCCGAAACGGGTATGGGGCAAAGCGCCGCGCTGCTCTCCTCGGTGGGCATCGGGCTGGTGAACCTGGTCTTCACCATGGTCGGCCTGGCACTGATTGACCGTATGGGGCGGCGCTTCCTGATGTATATCGGCTCATTCGGATATATCGTCTCCTTATCTACTGTTGCCATTGCCTTTTTCACCGGCGCGGCTGCGAATAGCCTTCTGGTACCCATCCTGCTCTTCGTGTTCATCGCTTCCCACGCCATCGGGCAGGGTGCGGTCATCTGGGTGTTCATCTCGGAGATTTTCCCGAACGAAGTACGCTCCTGGGGCAACTCGCTGGGCAGTGGTACCCACTGGGTCTTCGCCGCGCTCATCGCGGGGAATTTCCCCTTCTTCGCCAGCAAGTTCGGCGGCGGCCCCATCTTCGCCTTTTTCGCCCTGATGATGGCCTTCCAGCTGCTGTTCGTGTGGAGGATGATGCCGGAGACCAAGGGCGTCTCGCTGGAAGATTTGGAGAAACAATTAATCAACCCGTAGAGAAAATTCACGAATTTTCTCTACCCCCCCCCCAACACCAACGAACAACGAACAACAAAAAACCAACAACCACCAGCCATGACCCACCCAACCATCGTCTGTTTCGGAGAAGTGCTCTGGGATCTGCTGCCGAGCGGCAAAGCCGCCGGGGGGGCGCCCATGAACGTCGCCTACCACGCCAATAATTTTGGCCTGCCCGCCAAGATCATCAGCCGGGTGGGCGCTGACGAGCTGGGGCGGGAATTGCTGGCCTTCCTGGTCGCCAAGCACATCCCGACCGAACTGATCCAGATGGATGCCGAGCATCCGACTGGCGTGGTGAAAGTGACCTTGGATGCAAAGGGTTCGCCCGCATACGAGATCGTGCAGCCCGTCGCCTGGGACTTTATCGAGTTGCAAATGGCAGCGCAAAGCGACGTGGGCAATGCCGGCGCGCTGGTCTTCGGCAGCCTCGCCTGCCGCACAGAGCAGACTAAAAAGGCGCTTTTACAGCTTATTGAGGCTGCTCCGTACCGGGTGTTCGACGTCAACCTGCGCCCGCCGTTCTACTCCCAAGGATTGCTAGACGAGCTGCTGGCCAAAGCTTCCCTCGTGAAGATGAACGACGAGGAGCTGGAGGCCATCGCCGCCTGGCATAGCCAGTCCGGCGATGAAGAGGCGAAGATGGCTTTCCTGAAAAAACACTACGCCCTGAATGCCCTGCTGGTGACGCGGGGCCCCAACGGGGCGGTATTGCTAAACGCCGACGGCTTCTTCGCCCACGGCGGTTTCACGGTGCAGGTGCAGGATACCATCGGCAGCGGCGACGCCTTCCTGGGCGGCTTCCTGAGCCAGATGCTTGCCGGGGCGCCCCCGGCCCGCTGCCTGGAGTTCGCCTGCGCGGCAGGGGCTTTTGTGGCGACTCAAAAAGGGGCTACACCAGTACTCGATATTGCTATCATTGATGGATTTATCCGCGAAAAAACTAAGTAAAGATGCTTTCTACACCGCAATGTTCACTGCTGTCGCTGCTCGCTATATTCTTGGCGGGCAGCCTCCTTTTCTCCTGCCAACCACCTACCGCCATGGAAGAAGGTTATTACTCCGAGCCGCACCGCCCGCAGTTCCATTTCTCGCCCCAAGAGAAGTGGATGAACGACCCTAATGGCATGGTCTATTACGCGGGCGAGTACCATTTGTTTTATCAATACTACCCGGACAGTACCGTCTGGGGCCCCATGCACTGGGGCCATGCGGTGAGCAAAGATATGGTGCATTGGGAGCACTTGCCCATCGCCCTTTACCCCGATTCGCTGGGCTGGATTTTCTCCGGCAGCGCGGTGGTGGACTGGAAGAATACCAGCGGGCTGGGGCAGGATGACCAGCCGCCCCTCATCGCCATCTTTACCCACCACAACGCCCCGCTGGAGCGCGCCGGGCGGCAGGATTTCCAGTACCAGAGTATCGCCTATAGCAACGACCGTGGCCGCACTTGGGCGATGTATGCGGGCAATCCGGTGGTGCCCAACCCCGGCATCCGCGACTTCCGCGACCCGAAGGTGATCTGGCACGAGGGCACCCAGCAGTGGATCATGGTCTTCGCCGCCATGAATCAGGTGAAACTGTATGGTTCACCCGACTTGATCAACTGGACGCACCTCAGCGACTTCGGCCGGGAATACGGCTCGCACGGCGGCGTCTGGGAATGCCCCGACCTCTTCCCGCTGGACGCGGACGACGGCACCCAAAAATGGGCGCTGCTGCTGAGCATCAACCCCGGCGGGCCCAATGGCGGCTCGGCCACGCAATACTTCGTCGGCGATTTTGACGGCAAAACCTTTACCCTTGATCCGGCCTTCGCAGAAGATGTACAGGAAGAAAAAGCTGTCTGGCTCGACTGGGGGCGCGACAACTACGCCGGCGTTACCTGGTCGGATGTGCCCGCCGAGGATGGCCGCCGCCTTTTCATCGGCTGGATGTCCAACTGGGACTACGGGCAGGCGGTGCCTACGCACCCCTGGCGCAGCGCGATGACGCTGCCCCGCACCCTGGCCTTAAAAAAGACGGAAGCGGGTTATCGCCTGTTTTCCCAGCCGGTGAATGAGCTGGAGGAACTGCGCTCTCAAAAGAGCATATTAGCAGAAAATACCTATGCAGGTACGCTCGATTTGACCGAAAAAATCGGCTTTTCGCCTCGCCTGGCGGAGATGGTGCTCGAATTTGAACTGCTGGCAGGCGCCCCTGCGGCCTTCGGGGTAGAGCTGTCCAATAGTCTGGGCGAGCGCTATCGGGTGGGCTACGACGAGGCGGAAAACCGCTTCTTCAGCGATCGCACTCAGGCTGGAGATAGTTCTTTCTCTGAAAAATTCGCCCCCAGCGTCCATTACGCGTCCCGGCTTTTGACGGGCGATACCGTGCGCCTGCACCTCTTCTTCGACAGTTCCTCCGCCGAGCTGTTCGCCGACGGTGGATCGGTGGCGCTCACCGATGTCTTTTTTCCGAGCGAAGATTTCAGTGTGGTGAAGCTGTTTGCGGAAGGCGGACGGGCGAAACTAATTGGCGGAGAGGCGTATCGGCTGAAGGGGATTTGGCGGTAGAGGCGGGGGCTATTTCGATAATGAGTTCAGCTTTTTGCCAACCTTCCATTGCTTTGCACGTTGGTATTTGCAACTGATTAAACCAATTGATACCAAACAACCATCAATACCAAAACCATGCCCAAAGGATTCCTCATCGATATGGATGGCGTCATTTACAGCGGGAACGAGCTCATCCCCGGCGCCGATACCTTCATTACCGCGCTCAAGAAGCGAGATATCCCCTTTTTGTTTTTGACCAATAACAGCCAGCGCACCCCGCGCGACGTGGTTAACAAGCTGGCCGGCATCGGCATCGAAGCTGAAGAGAAGGACGTGTTTACCAGCGCTATGGCTACGGGCTGGTTCCTCGCCCGGCAGAAGCCCAACGGGGCTGCTTATGTGCTCGGCGAAGGCGGGTTATTGACCAGCCTGCACGAAAACGGCTACACTCTAGTCTCCCAAAACCCGGACTTCGTGGTGGTGGGAGAAGGGCGCAACTTTACCCTCGAAATGGTCAACCACGCCGTGGACATGATCCTGGACGGCGCCAAGTTGGTGGCGACCAACCTCGACCCCTCGCCTAAGAAAAAAGGCTGGATCAACCTCGGCATCAAAGCGGTGGTGGCCATGATCGAGGAAGCCACAGGTATCAAAGCCTTCTCGGTGGGCAAGCCCAGCCCGGTGATGATGCGGGTGGCCCGCAAAAAACTGGGCCTGGAAACCAGCGAAACCACGATAATCGGCGATACCATGGATACCGACATCCTCGGCGGCATCCAGGTCGGCTACCGCACCGTCCTCACCCTCTCGGGCGTCTCCAAGCGCGAAAACCTGAAAAACTACGCCTTCTACCCCGACCTGGTGGTGAATACGGTGGGGGATTTGGATGTGGAGGAGTGGCTGGGGATATAGCATGGACGGCAATACGCCGAAAAGGTCGCTTGGACATTCCGAGGGCAGGGCTTGTTTTTGCAAGGCGTAGTACAAAGCGCTTTGGAGCAGCAGGGCAGATATCTTTGCCTTTCGCCTTGAAGAGGCTTCTAGCTCCATTTACAGGAGTACTTTTGTTGGGGAAGCCCCCCAAAAGCACTTCAAAAGACAATCATTAGCAAGGGATATTATGACCCATAAGAAGAGAACCAACCGCCGAGGTGTCAGCGAGTTCAGCGCGGAGGGCTCGCCGCCCCTGGTGGGAAAATCCTGGTTTTGGGGCATTGGGATCAATGATTATCAACACTTACTCCGCCTGAACAACGACTTATGCTAACAGCAACCAACGACTACTTCAACCTCCTGCACCAATACTGCGAGGCGCACACCAGCCCACAATCCGAGGTATTGCAAGCGCTGGAGCGGGAGACCCACCTCAAGACGCTGGCGCCACAGATGCTCTCCGGGCATTTACAGGGGCACTTCCTGAGCCTGCTCAGCAGCTTGTTGAGGCCGCAGGCCATCCTGGAGATTGGCACTTTTACTGGCTATTCGGCGATTTGCCTGGCCCAGGGGCTGGCAGCGGGCGGGCGGCTGCACACCATCGAGGCTAACCCGGAGCTGGAGTACCTCATCCGGGGCTACCTGCAACGCGCGGGCCTTGAGGAGCAGGTGGTGCTGCACATCGGGGAGGCGCAGCACATCATCCCTACCCTGGAAGCCCCCTTCGACCTGGTGTTCATTGATGCGGGCAAGCTGGAATACCCCTTGTTTTACGACCTCGTCATCGAGCGGGTCGCGCCGGGCGGCCTCATCATCGCCGATAATGTGTTGTGGAGCGGCAAGCCCCTCGACCCAGCTCTGCGCGAGCAGGATGCCGATGCGGCTGCCATCCACCAGTTCAACCAAAAGGTGCAGCAGGACCCCCGGGTGGACAATATCATGCTGCCCATCCGCGACGGGCTGCTCATCGCCCGCAAACGGTAAGATGGAGACGCAAGCCCTATACCGCGAATTTTGCCAGCAGCTGCCGGACTTGCCCGTCTCGGCCCAGCCCTGGTACCTCGATGCGGTCTGCGAAGGCGGGCAGTGGGGCGCGGCGGTCGTGCAGCAAGACGGGCAGGCGGTAGCGGCCTTGCCCTACTTCCTCAAGCGCAAGGGGCCTTTCCGCTACCTGGCTATGCCGCACTTTGTGAAACACCTGGGGCCCTATCTGCTGCCCGAGTACCGCGCTTTGAAGTTCGAGCACAAGCTCTATGAGGAGCTGATCCGCCAATTGCCCGCCGTACATGCCATTAAGCAGGACCTGCACCCTGCGGCGGCAAACTGGCTGCCGTTCCACTGGCAGGGCTTCCGCCAGACGACCCGCTATACCTATCAGCTCGACCTCCGCCCCGGCCTGGACGCCGTCTATGACGGCTTTAACCGCAATATGCGGCGCAACCTGAAAAAAGCGGAGGCAGAGCTGCAGGTCCATTCCAATATCTCGCCCGAGCAGGTTTACGGCATGTCCAAGATGAGCTTCGACCGGCAGGCGCTAACCACCCCTTTCCCCCGGGCACTCTTTCTGAAGCACCACGATGCCCTGGCGGCGCACCAGGCCTGCCAAGCCTTTGCCGCGCAAGACGCCCAGGGCCGGCTGCATGCCGCCGCCTACCTGAGCTGGGACCGGCAATCCAGCTACTACCACCTGGCCGGCGACGACCCGGCGCTGCGCCACAGCGGCGCCAGCATCTTACTCATCCGCGAGGCCATCCGCTATACCCATGAAGTGCTCGGCTTGCCCACCTTCGACTTCGAGGGCAGCATGGCACCGCAGATCGAGGCCATCCGCCGCCAGTTCGGGGCGCGGCAGGTGCCCTACTCACGGGTGTGGAAGTATAATTCCCGCTGGTTCGCGCTGTTGGACCGGAATAAGCCGTGGCGGTGAAGGGCAGGGTTCGCAACCAACGCCCCATCCCCTCAATCCACCTGGTTTGACGCTGCCCTTGACTGGCCAGCAATTGGGGTTAGATCTGTTGAAACGAAAGAGCGGAGCTTGCCTTGAGTGACAAGCCTCGGCTGGTTTGGGTCAAAAGGTGCTCTCTTGAGGAGCGGAAGGCTGCATATTACTAAAGATTTTCCAAGAGAGGACCTGGAACAATATGACATTGAAGTTTATTCCCCTGATGAATTCGTAAATTTGTTGAACAGGTAGAACCCGTCGATTGTAAAACAAGCTTTTGAAAATCAATTGGCATCGTTGAAAAATCCTCCGATGTCAAAAGAAAAGTTGATTAAAACTCTAGAAAAATGCGGGCTAAAGAATGCTCCAAAGCATTTTGCATAGGAGAAATTACTGATGAGGACAACGCATACAACGACCATGGAGGCTAATCGCCGCCACGCCGCATATGCAAACCGTTACCACACAATAACGCCGCCAACCGCTACCAATCTCCTACCCCCCCCACACGTGCTTCTTCCAGCTCCCTTTAATTAAACAAGCTCACATAACCAAAATGCACTTTCGGCGCGCTGAAATCAAGCGGGTTGTCGAGCTGTTTGCCATAGGCGAGGCTGACGCCAAACAGGCCGGCGCCTGTCTCGAAAGTGATGCCGGCGCCGAAACCGTAGGGGCGGTCGGTAATATCGCGGACCGCTGTTTTGTCCTCCACGTAGGCGTAATCGGCAAAAGCATAGAGATAGGAATTTTGACCGATGAGCAGGCGGTATTCCAGGGTGGCCAGGGCGTAGCGGGTGGCGAAGATAGACTCTTCGTCAAAGCCGCGCAGCAGGCGGTTGCCGCCGATGCGGGACTGCTCATTGAAATAGACGGGCACGGCGCTGAAAATGGCATTGCCCTGCAGGCCGCCCTTGAGGGTGCTGCGGCTGAACAAAGGCAGGTAGCCCTCTAGCCTGGCACCGAGCTTGTACTGAAAGCTGCGCAGCTCCAGGGAATCATATAGCTGACCGTAGCCCAGCTCCACGACGCGGTTGTTGCGCTCGATGCGCCGCAGGCCTGCGCTGCCCCGCACGAAAGCGGCCCAGCCCTTGCGGGGGTTGAAGCGGTAATCGAGCCGCTGCAAGGCATATTCTAACCCAAACGAAGCGTTTTGCACATCCAGGGAGGGAGGCAGGATGCCTTGTTGCAGCTGTCTTTCGTTGATAGTGAGCAGGGTGGAGGAGCGGTTGTTCCAGAAAGCTTTGAGGTAGTTGCCGCCTTCAAAGAGGTATTGGAGTCCCACATCCAGGTCTAAATCCAGAAAGGAAGTATCGCGTTTGTAGAGGCTGAAGCGGAGGTCGGTGCCAAAGGGGAAGCCCAGCACGTAGGGGTAGTTAAACTCCAGTTGGAGCTGCTGCGTTTCTGGCCGCAGTTGTTCAAATTTGGCAAAGATGCGCTCGCCCAGCCCAAATTGGTTTTGCAATTCTGCATTAAAGGTGCCGGTAACCAACAAATTGCGGTTGTTTTCTTCCCGCCCGGCGGGGTTTTGGGGCAGTACGCCGATGACGAAATCAAAGCGGCTGGCCTGCCGTTTATCGAGTTTGAGGTTGATGGTGGCCTTGCCATCCAGGAAATTGACGGTGGGGTCTTGGGCCAGGTTGAGGAAAGGCAGCTCCCGCAAGCGGTTGCGGATGCGGAGCACCTTGCCGTTGTCATAGGCTGCCCCCGGCTTGATGCCCAGGTAGCTGCCCAGGAAGGCCGGGCTGATTTTGGCCTCGCCTTCGGCCTTCAGCGCCTTGATCAGGATGAGCGGCCCGCGATCTACCCGGAGCTGCGCCCGCGCCTGCCCCTGTCCTACGCTAATGCTGTCGAGCCATACTGCGGCAAAGGGATAGCCGTGGTTTCCGAAGTAGTCTAACAGGCGCTCCTGAAGGCGGCGCACCTGCTCGTAGCGGAAAGGACGGCCGCGGTACAAACGCTCGCGGAAGCCTGATGCATCGAGGGCTGGCCCTTCCACATTGCCTGGCTCCAATTCTAACCATTGGTAAAATGGGCCCAAGTGCAGCCAGGTGATGTAGGTGCTGTCTTGCGCTTGCCAGGCCAGGCTGTCAATGGAAGCTTCCAGGAAGGCGGCAAGCCGCAGCTCCTGCAATGCCTCGTTCAGGTACTGCCCCAGCGCAGTAGAGTCGGTAAAGGAGGCCGGCGGCTTGAGTTGTTGCGCGACAAAAGCCTCTGTGGTATCTAAGGGGGCAATGTGCAGGCGCGTCTGGCCCAGGGCAAACTCTGCCCCAGCCAGGAAAAAAATCGCTATTAGTAGGTGCCGCCATCGACGTTCGTTCATCCCTGATATTGTTCGTATCCTCCCATTTTTATCGGCACGGAGCTGAGCCGAAGTATCCCGGTTCGAAACGCTTACCTATAAACGAATCTATTGCCAGCCGATTGCCAGGGCTAACCAGCTTTCGGATACCGCCAAACAAAAAAATGACCTCATTCATCCGATTTGATAAGAAACGGCGTTATTATACTGTTTTGACGATAAATTGGTTAAATAAAACAGGCAAAGCCTGAAAAAACGTGAACTCATGAAGCATATCCTGCGCAATATCATCATCCTGGGTGCCGTACTCATCGGTACCGCCGCCGCAATCACCCCCAACAATAAGTACTTTGAAATCATCAAGAACATCGAGATATTCACCAACCTCTATAAAGAAATCAATACTTTTTACGTCGATGAGGTGGACCCCAGCTTGCTGATGCGCACCGGCATCGATGCCATGATGGGCTCTCTAGACCCCTTTACCAACTATATCTCCGAGACGGATATCGAAGGCTATCGTTTCATGACCGAGGGCAAATATAATGGCATCGGTGCCGTGAGCAAGAAGATTGGCAGTTATGTCACCATCACCGAATTGTATGAAGGCCAAGCCGCTGATAAGGCCGGGCTGAAACCCGGCGACCAGATTATCGCCATTGATGGTAGAGATGCAGTGGACAAAGACCCCGAGGCGCTGAATAACATCCTGCGCGGCTTCCCCGGCACTTCAGTAGAACTGACCATCCGGCGGCCGGGGCAGGAAGGAGACTTCAAGACCTCCATCGTCCGCGGCGAAGTACAAGTAGCTAATGTGCCTTACCATGGCATGATCGGCGATGATATCGGCTATGTTGCGCTGACAACTTTTACCCGCGATGCCGGCGCGAATGTCGCCGCCGCCATTAAAGAGCTAAAGGATCAAAACCCCAACCTGAAAGGGATTGTCTTCGACCTGCGCGGCAACGGCGGCGGCTTGTTGAACGAGGCGGTCAATGTATCCAACATCTTCATCCCGCGGGGCGAATTGGTGGTGACGACCAAGGGCAAAGTCAAAGATTGGGATCGGGGCTTCAGCACTATGGGCCAGGCTACCGACACGGAAATCCCCTTGGTAGTACTAATCAACAAAGGCTCTGCCTCCGCCTCTGAAATCGTCAGCGGGGTGGTGCAGGACTACGACCGGGGGCTGCTCATCGGGCAGCGTTCCTATGGCAAAGGCCTGGTGCAGAATACCCGCGATATCGGCTACAACTCCAAGGTGAAACTGACTACCGCTAAATACTACATCCCCAGCGGCCGCTGCATCCAGAGCGTGGAGTACAAAGATGGCGAGCCAATTGATATTGCCGACGAAAAGCGCACGCCTTTCAAGACGCGCAACGGCCGTACTGTACTCGACGGCGGGGGCGTTTCACCCGATATCCTGATTGACGAATTGGCCAACAAGCCCATCGTCCAGAGCTTAGTTGAACAAGATTTGATCTTCCACTACGTGACGGAATTTTCGCTTAAAAACGATAGCATCGCCGCCATCGAAGATTTTCAGTTTACTGATTTTGATGATTTCCTGAAATTTGTGGAGGCTCAAAAGTTTGAATACGATACGGAAAGTGAAAAACTGCTGAAAGAGCTGCAGAAAAAGAGCGCCGAAGAGGGCTTCGCCATGGATGCTAAAATCAAGGAGTTGGATGCCCAGATCGACGCGTCTAAAAAAGGCGAGCTCCTGCAGAACAAAGAAATTATCATCAAGCTCATCGAGCGGGAGATCGCGGGCCGTTACTACTACCAGAAGGGCAAAATCCAGATGGGCCTGCGCAATGATTTGGAAATCGAAGAGGCTAAGAAGCTGCTCCGGGACGAGGCGCGCTATAAGAGCCTGTTGAAAGGATAATCTTCTCCAGGGGAAAGTGGATAAAAAATGCCGGGCGTGAGATTCTCCGCCCGGCATTTTTTATGTGGAAAGCCCCTAAGAGCTTGATTTCCCCTTTAATCCTTATTCGCCAACTGCCCGCAGGCAGCATCAATATCTTTGCCGCGGCTGCGGCGCACCGTTACCATGATATTGCGTTCGAGGAGGTAGCGGGCGAAGTCGTCAATGCGGTGTTCTGATGATTTCAGGAACGGCGCCCCATCGATGGGGTTGTACTCGATGATGTTGATCCTCACGGGGAAACGTTGGCACAGGCGGGCCAGGCGGGCGGCATCTTCGAGGCTATCATTGAAATTTTGGAAAGCGATATATTCGTAGCTGATGCGGTTGCGCGTTTGGCGGTAGTAGTACTCCAGCGCCTCCATCAAAGTCTCCAGGTTATTTTGTTCGTTGATGGGCATAATTTGGTTGCGCTTCTCATCATCGGCAGCATGGAGCGAGAGGGCCAGGTTGACCTTGGATTGGTCGTCAGCGAGGGAACGGATCATCTTGGCGATGCCTGCCGTGCTGATGGTGATGCGTCGGGGCGACATATTGAGGCCTTCCGGCGAAGTCAGGTACTCAATACTTTGCAGCACGTTTTTGTAGGCCAGCAAAGGCTCGCCCATGCCCATATAGACGATATTCGTCAGCGGGTGCCCAAAGGTTTCCTCTGCCTGGCGGTTGACGAGCACTACTTGGTCGTAAATCTCTGCTGCGTCGAGGTTGCGCACGCGTTTCATGCGCCCGGTGGCACAGAAGGTGCAGGTGAGGCTACAGCCCACCTGAGAAGAAACGCAGGCGGTATAGCGGTTTTCGGCTGGCACCGGGATGAGCACCGACTCGATGAGGTGCCCGTCGTGTAAGCGGAAGCGGCTCTTGATCGTGCCGTCGAGGCTGTGCTGTACCTTATCTAAAGCGATGGCATTGATGGCAAATTGCTCATCGAGGTTTTGCCGCAACGTTTTCGAGAGGCTGGTCATTTCTGCAAAGGAATGGGCGCTCTTTTTCCACAGCCATTCATAAACCTGCCGGGTGCGGAACTTTGGCTCGCCCAGGCCCTTAAACACCTCTTCCAACTCAGTAAAGCTGAGCAGGCGAATATCTTTTTTGGTACTTATCGTTGCATTCATACTGCAAAATTAATTAAAAATGCGATTGGCGCACTAGTTTGAAACCCAACCATATTGGCGCCAATCAGCGCTCACTTCCCACCGGCTGGCATTGCCTGGCAAGCCACTGGCGTTCTTCTTCGTCCAGCAAAGGTGCCAATTCATCAAACACGCGGCGGTGATAATCGTTGAGCCAGGCCCGTTCTTCGCCATCGAGCAGGCTCAGGTCTGCCAGCTTCAAGTCGATCGGGAAAAGGGTGACGGGCTCGAAGCACAGGAAGCCCATGCTGTTTTCCGTTGCTGCCGGCAGGCACAATTCCAGGTTTTCGATGCGGATGCCGTAGGCGCCATCTTGGTAGAAGCCAGGTTCGTTGGAGGTGAGCATGCCTGCCTGGAAAGGCGTGGTGCCGCGCTCGCCGATAGGGTTAGGCGTGATGCCCTGGGGCCCCTCATGCACATTGAGGAAGTAGCCCACCCCATGGCCGGTGCCATGGCCGTAGTTGAGGCCGGCTTGCCAGAGGTGCATCCGCGCCAGGATATCGAGCTGTACACCGGCAGTGCCCAGGGGGAATTTCGCTCGCGACAAGGCGATATTGCCTTTCAATACCAGGGTATAGTGGCGCTTCTGCTCGGCATCGGGCTCGCTCAATGCCGTGGTGCGGGTGATATCGGTAGTGCCTTCCAGGTATTGGCCGCCGGAATCGAGCAACAAAATACCTTCGGGGCGGATTTTCGCGCAGGTGCCTTCCTCTGGTTTGTAATGCACAATGGCCCCATTGGCCCCATAGCCGACAATTGCCGCAAAGCTCTCGCCCAGGTAATTGCCTTGCTCGCGGCGGAAGGATGCCAACTGCTGAGCCAGGCCGTATTCACTAGGGCGCCGGCCCGCGGCCAGTTCTGCTTCCAGCCAGCGGTAGAGCCGCAACAGCGCAACGCCATCCTTGCGCATGGCTTTGCGGATATTCGCGATTTCAACTGCGTTTTTGATGGCTTTGAGCGGGGCGATCAGGTTTTTGCTTTTTCTCCATTGCTCTGCTGCCAGGCATTCGTACATGAGTATACTAGTGCTGGCTGGGTCGTACAGCACGGCTGGTGAGCCGGGCAGGTCCTCCAGGAAGCTTTCCAGCTGGCGGTACGGGCGCACCTCCACGCCATCCTGGCGGAGCGCCTGGCGCAGAGCAGGGGGCACTTTTTGTTCCTGCACAAACCAGTAAGCTTTCTCCTGCCCGATGAGGAGATAGCTAATGCAGACCGGATTACATTCCACATCAGAGCCGCGGATATTGAGCGTCCAGGCGATATCATCTAGCGCGGTAGCCAGGTAAAATGGCTGGCCATTCATCCCCTTGCGGATAATGGCGAGCTTATCGGCCCGGCTCTGTCCGGCGTACTCCAGCCCCAGCTCAAAGGCTTCACCCTGGGGTAAGGCCGGGCGGCCACTCCAGATTTCACCCACCAGGTCGGCGCCATAAACCAGCTCGATTTTTTTTGATTCCAGTTGGCGATCGAGGTGCTGGGCTTGGCTCACGGAAAAGACTTGGCCATCGAACCCCAGCACGCTGCCAGCTGCCAGGTTGTCCCGCAGCCAGTTGATGTATTCGGGCATGTGGGGCACTGCCAGGCGATGTAGGGTGAAACCACTATCGGCCAACTGGGCTTCTGCTTGCAGGAAGTAGCGGGAGTCGGTCCATAACCCGGCATGTGCCGCCGTGACTACGGCTACCCCGGCAGAGCCCGTGAAGCCCGTCAGCCAGGCGCGTGCCTCCCAATGAGCCGCCACATACTCGCTCTGGTGCGGATCGTGGCTGGGGATGATGTAGGCGTCTATCCCGGCAGCCTCCATTTCGCGGCGCAAGCCCGCGAGGCGTTCTCGGACGGGATTTGTATTATAGTTTTTTAACATATTTATTGGCGTTATTTGTCAGGAAAGCTTATTTTTGCCTTTGCTTGCCTCCTCCCCTTAGCCGACAAGCGATTTTTTTTTGCAAAAGTTATAAAATTTGTGTAAATAGTAGCGTGAAATGCAATATGCTTTTGAATTATTTTTACCGGCCAATAACGGTGCAGTTAAATTGAAGCAGCTATGTTGAAGCAGAGCCTAAGCCAGAAAATGCTCCAGAAGCTATCTCCGCAGCAGATTCAGCTCATGAAGCTGCTGCAGGTGCCCACGGCTGCACTGGAGCAACGCATCAAAGAAGAACTGGAGGCCAACCCCGCCCTGGAGGAGGCTGATGCCCAGGACGAACTCGGCGAGTTTGAGGACAAAGAGGAGGACCGCTTTGCGGAAGAAAATTTCGCTGATGAAAGCGCCGGCGAGGAATACCGGGAAGACCGCTATAGCCTGGACGACGACTACCTCAACGAGTATATGGATGATGACCCGGCCGCCTACAAGCTCCAGGCTAGCAACTATTCGCCCGACGAGGAGGAAAAGACCATCCCCATCCCGGTAGAGCGTTCCTTTCACGAGTATCTGGAGCAACAATTGAGCTTGCTGGACTTGGATGATGAAACGCAACTGGCCATCGCCCATCAGATTATCGGCAGTATCGACGACGATGGTTATCTGCGCCGCGAGCCTTCTGCTATCCTTGACGATTTGATGTTCTCGCAAAATATCTTCACCTCGGAAGAGGAAATCCTCAACGTGCTCAAAAGCATCCAACGCTTTGACCCGCCGGGCATCGGCGCGCGTGATCTGCAGGAGTGCCTGCTCATCCAGCTGTTGGCTAAAGCCGAGCAGGACGATGAGGAGGACTTCCTCGATTTCCACGAACGGGCTAACCTGGACCTGGCCATTGAAATCATCAAAAATAGCTTCGAGGAGTTTACCAAAAAACACTACGACAAGCTGGCGCGCAAACTGGAAGTCTCTGAGGAGGACTTGAAAGGCGCGGTCGAAGAAATCATCCGCCTGAACCCCAAGCCCGCCAGCGGATACGCCATTGGCAGCAGCCGGTCCAACCAGTACATCATCCCGGATTTTATCATCATCAACCGCGATGGCGAGCTGGAGCTGAGCCTCAATGCCCGCAATGCCCCCGATTTGCGTATCAATGATCAATACCGCGACATGCTGCGCGCTTACAAGCGCAATACTGAAGGCCGGCGGGCCAATAAGAAAGAAAAGGAAGCCGTCTTGTTCATCAAATCGAAAATCGACTCGGCTAAATGGTTTATCGACGCCATCCGGCAGCGCCAGGAGACCATGCTCAAGGTGATGTACGCCATCATGCAATATCAGTACGATTTCTTGCTCACCGGCGATACGCGCAAGCTGCGCCCCATGATCCTCAAAGATATTGCCGACCTGACCGGGCTGGATATTTCCACCGTTTCCCGGGTGGCCAACAGCAAGTTTGTGCAAACCGAGTTTGGGGTTAAACGGCTCAAGGAGTTTTTCTCCGAGGGGATGTCCACCCAGGAAGGCGAGGAAGTTTCCACCCAAGAGGTGAAAAATATCCTGGAAGAGGTCATCACCCAGGAAGACAAACGCAAGCCGCTTTCTGACCAGAAGCTACAGGAGATACTGGAAAAGCGCGGCTACAACATCGCCCGCCGCACGGTGGCCAAGTACCGGGAGCAGCTCAACCTGCCCGTGGCGCGGCTGCGGAAAGAACTGTGAGGAAACCGCAAGGGGGAATTGAGCCGCTCAAGTTTGTTTCCCCATCTCCCTTTGCCTATCTTTGCAGCAAAAAGCAATTAATCTATGAAGCAAATCACGATTATAGCTGTCCTGGTCATCCTGGCGGCTTGTAGCGATGGCTTTAAGGCTGAATACAATCAGTTTAAGCTGGAGCACGAGAGCAAACAAGATCGGTACCAGGCGTCGTCGGCCGAATATGACACCAGGATGAAGCTTTACCAGCAAATGCGCCAGGAATTTGAAGCAGCCTCGGGCGGCAAGATAGACTCCCTGCCCTTATCTTACTTCGAGTTCCACGACGGCCTCATCCTCAACCACCAGGCTTTGCGTGCGGAGCATCCCAAGGCCATTGCCATCCACGAAGGCCTCCTGGCCCGCCACGCGGTCAAGGAATACCCTAAAGACAGTATCCTGGCGGACTATCAGTTTATCCTGCGCGACTATGAGCGCATTGAACAGGAGTATGAGGGTATGCGTGCCGATGTCAATCAGATGCTAGACGAACAGGAAGGTATTGCCAGGAGGTATAGAGGGGGATAATGGCGCTGCTTTGAGGCTGCTGCGCCCAAGCTTTCCAAACTGCCATCCTTGCCGTCTTCAAATAATCTAAACTATCGAAACATGCTTCGGCAGTTGCTCGAAACCGACCAAAAAGCGCTGGAAATTAATCTTGACCCCTATATCTATGGCACTTTCGCCGAGATTGGGGCTGGCCAGGAAGTGGCGCGCTACTTTTTCCAGGCCGGCGCGGCAGCCGGCACCATCGCTAAAACGATGTCGGCTTATGATAAGACCTACTCCGACCAGATTTACGGGCCTGAGCCCAGTAACCGCTACGTTTGTGAAACCCGCCTCTACAAGATGCTGGATCACGAATACAGCTTGATGGAGACCCGGCTGGCTAATGAACGGCCGGATAATAACTTTTTCGTCTTTGCGGATACCGTAGCTGCGGTCAACTATCAACGCACGATCAGGGGCAACGGCTGGCTGGGCATCCGTTTCCAACTACAGCCCAATGGCACCCCCAATGACCTGGTGCTGCACGTGCGTATGCTCGACAACGACAACCATCTCCAGCAGCAGGCCATCGGCATCCTGGGCGTCAACCTCATTTACGCCTGCTACCGCTACAATCAAAATCCGGAGCTCATGTTGCAATCGCTCATGGACAGCCTCCACGGCCGGGTCAAGATTGACATGGTGCGCCTCACCGGCCCGGATTTTAAAAACCTGGACAACCGCCTGCTCAGCCTCTGGATTGTCAAAAACCGCCTGAGTGACGTGGCCATCTTCGGGCCAGACCGCCAGAATATGCACGCCTCGGAGTTCCTTTATAAAAAGGACGTCATGTTGGTGCGGGGCAGTTTCCGCCCGGCCACCCTGGTCAACCTGGATATGCTCAAGTCCAGCTTCCAGCAGTTTCGCACCGAGCCGGAGGCCGACCCCCGACTGGTTTATCTGCTCACCGAAATCACCTTGGACAACCTGCGCGCCGAGGGCGAACTGGATGAGCAGGACTTCCTCGACCGGGCTGAGCTGCTCAATACACTCGGTTATACAGTAGTGGTCTCCGATTGCCAGGAATACCAGAAAATGACCGCCTACCTGTCCGATTATCGGGTACAGCGCCTCGGCATCGTGCTGGGTGTAAGGGAACTGCTTGATTTGATCAACAATAAGTATTACCAAAACATGGATGGCCGCCTGCTGGCTGCCTTTGGCGAATTGTTTACGCACAACGTCAAATTCTATATCTACCCTGCCCTGCAGGAAGGCAGCGGTGAGCTGATCAACGCCCAGAATGCCCCCATCCCGGAAGGGGTCAAGTTTTTGTACAAGCATCTTTTGGACAACCAGCAGATCGTGGATGTGCAGGGCTTTGACCACAACGTGTTGCACATCTTCTCCAAGGAGGTGCTCCACCTTTTGCAAAATGGCGAACAGGACTGGGAGAGCATGGTGCCCGCGCCAGTCGCCAGCCTGATCAAGGAGCGCTGCCTGTTCGGTTATCCGGCGGAGCAGATGGAGTTTGAATATTGAGGCAGAGCC